>NZ_JBHZAK010000015.1:0-254418 GCF_042754165.1 Nocardia sp. NPDC059229 | reverse complement strand
CATTCCGAACCCGGAAGCTAAGGCCACCTGCGCCGATGGTACTGCACTCGACAGGGTGTGGGAGAGTAGGACACCGCCGGAACATCCTTCGCGAAGGCCCCCAGCATCAGCTGGGGGCCTTCTGCGTATCCGGGGGTACCTACGCGTATCCCGGGTACCTATGGATAGGGTATGGATACACAGGAGGCTCCCAGGGGACAATCAGTTCTGATGGGGCCGGGAAGACAATGATCGACAGCATGATTCACCAGCTCGCGCCACAGCGGCCGGCCGACCAGGCCCGCCGGTTCCGGTGGGCTGCTCTGTGGCTGCCCGCCACCTACAGCTATGTGGGTCTGCTGCTGCTGGGCGCCGTGGCCCTGACCATGGTCAGCGCGCCGCGGGAGTCGCGAATCGTGTTGCATGCCAGCACGAACCTGAACAATCTGACCAAGGGCCGCCTCGGCACGCTGTTCTCGAGCGCCTTCCTGGTGGGTGAGGGCGCGGCGACGGTGTTCCTGATCGTGCCGATGCTGGCCTGCCTGCTCGCTCTGGCGGAGCGGCGCTTCGGGACCGTGAAGCTGGTGCACACCTTCTTCGTCGGCCATGTGGGTGCGACCGTGCTGGTGGCGGTGGGCCTGTGGGTGGCGGTGCAGTCGCAGCTGGTGCCGGGCAGTATCGCGATGGCCGAGGATGTCGGCGTCAGCTATGGCGCGATGGCCGTGGTGGGTGCGCTGGTGGCGGTGCTGCCGCCGCATCGCCGGTGGGTGTGGGCGAGTACCTGGCTGGCGTTCGCGCTGGGCGGGGTGGTGCTCTGGCACACCTTCACGAATGTGGGTCACTTCCTGGCGCTGTGCCTGGGTCTGGGCATCGGGCGGTTGACGATCCGCCGGCAGGGCGGGGCGGTGCGGCCGTTGAACGTACCGGAATACCTGTTGCTGGCGGGCGGTTCCGTTTTTGCCTGCCTGATGCTGCTGGGCTGATGCCCGGTCTCTAGAATCGACCGGTGCGCCTTGTGATTGCTCGTTGCCAGGTCGATTACGTTGGCCGTCTGACCGCCCATCTGCCCATGGCCCGTCGTCTGCTCATGATGAAGGCCGACGGTTCGGTGCTGGTCCATTCCGATGGGGGCTCCTACAAGCCGCTCAACTGGATGAGTCCGCCGTGCTGGCTGGAGGAACGGGAAACCGATTCCGAGACAACCCAACTGTGGGTGGTGTCCAACAAGGCCGGCGAGGAACTGCGCATCACCGTCGAGGACATCGAGCTGGATTCCAAGCACGAGCTGGGGGTCGATCCCGGGCTGGTGAAGGACGGCGTCGAGGCGCACCTGCAGGAGTTGCTCG
The DNA here is from genome assembly GCF_042754165.1 of Nocardia sp. NPDC059229. Lineage (NCBI taxonomy): Bacteria > Bacillati > Actinomycetota > Actinomycetes > Mycobacteriales > Nocardiaceae > Nocardia > Nocardia sp. NPDC059229. Next base: position 253,093 of record NZ_JBHZAK010000015.1, on the reverse strand, counting down.
CCGAGCACATCGAAACCCTCGGTCCCGGTTACACCTTGATCCGCCGCGAGTACATGACCGCCATCGGCCCGGTCGACATCCTGTGCCGTGACGCCGACGGCGCGACGGTCGCGGTGGAGATCAAACGCCGCGGTGAGATCGACGGCGTCGAACAGCTCACCCGCTACCTCGAACTCCTCAATCGCGACCCGCTGCTGGCTCCCGTCGCGGGCGTCTTCGCCGCCCAGCAGATCAAGCCGCAGGCCAAGACCCTTGCCGCCGACCGCGGCATCCGCTGCCTCACACTGGATTACGATGCCCTGCGCGGCACGGACTCCAGCGAGTTCCGGCTGTTCTAACCTCGATACCATGCCCCGCCGGAAACCCCGTCCCAAGGACTCGGCGCGATCCCACTCGGACCCGCGCCCCCTGGGCGACGTCTTCGGCCGCACCGAGCACGGTCCCGGGACCGACGAGACCTTCGTCGTCCGCACGGTCCCCGGCACCCGCGCCACCAAGCCCTACCGGTGCCCCGGCTGCGACCACGTTATTCCACCGGGCACACCGCACATCGTCGCCTGGGCAGTCCACGGTGGCGAAGACGATCGCCGTCACTGGCACACCGGCTGCTGGAACGGCCGCAACACGCGCACCATCACCCGCCGATGGTCTTGAGCCCCCCGGGAAGTGGGGGGCCTCGTATCGGCGGCTGGAGCGCCGCATTTGGGGGCTGTGACCCCGCCGCCACGCCGGTCGCTCCACTGGTTTACGTGACGGACAACGGCCAACCGCTGGCCGGGAGCCCCGCAACACCGGCCGGCTGCACCACCTATTCCCCCGGCGTCTCCCAAACCCCCATCCAAATGACTTACCTGCCAAAGACTCTCGGAATACACCACATGGTGGCGGAGCAGCATGGTCCGGACGGTTCGGTCCTGAGCTCCAAGTCGGCAGACGTGAACATCACCGCATTGCCCGGAGCATCACAGTCCTGCGGGATCAGCGCCGGCTGCGCGACCTCCCTGCCCTGCGCCCTGACCGGTACCGGGTCCTGATCCCCTGCTGCGCCAATAGTTTCGGGCGCGGGTGAGGAAGGCTCGCCGAGACACATAAGGAAGGCCGCTTCCCCCGGAGGGGAAGCGGCCTTCGAACGGATGCGGGTTGTCGCCCGGTCGGTGAATTAGCTGGAGACGTCAGCGTTCTCGCGCTCGTCGACGATCTCGTCGTCTTCGCGAGCGTCGGCGATGGCCTTGCGGCCGCCCTTCTGGATGGAGCGCTGTTCCGGTGCGCCGTCGAGCAGTTCGCTCTCGCGGTTGACGGCGGCGAGCATGGCCGGGACCGAGTCGAGCTGGCCGCGGATACCGAGCAGCTGGGCCAGGACGCGGCCGCGGAGCACACGCATCTCCTCGGCAAGTTCCTTGGCGTGCGCGATCTTTCGATCCGCGGTGTTGGTCGCCGAGGTGATGAGGCGGTTGGCCTCGTCGGTGGCGTCCTTGATGCGCTGGGCGGCCTCGGCGCGCGAGGTGGCCTCCAGCTCCTCCATGGCGCGGGTCAGCTTGGTGCGCCGCTCCGCCATGGTGACCTCGAAGTCCTGCTGCGTGGCCTTGCGCTTGGCCTCGGACTCCTTGGTGAGGCGGTCGGCCTCGGCGTTGGCGGCTTCGACGATCTTGGCGGACTCGGAGCGGGCGTTCGCGAGAGTCTGCTCGAACTCGATTTCGAGCGCTTCGCGCTTCTCCTTGGTCTCGGAGAGGAGCGATTCGTACTTCCCACGCATTTCGGTGGCCTGCTGCTCGGCAATCGAGATCATCTCGGCGGCCTCGGCCTGCGCCTGGGCGCGGACCTCGGAGGCCTCATCCGAGGCCAGACGCAGCATGCGGGAGATGCGATCGGACATGCCTTCGGCGGTGGTCGGCGGCACCGAGAGCCGGTCGACCTCCTTACGGAGCTCGTCGATCTCGTCCCGGGCATCCTCGAGCTGGGCCGCCAGGTTGCGGGCCTGGGCTGCGGCGGCATCGCGGTCGGTGGCGGTGACCCTCAGCTCGGCATCGAAACGGTCGAAGTAGTTACGCACCTCGTCACGGTCATAGCCCTTCCGCACAACGGTAAAGGGCAGCGCGACGAAGCGATTACGATCGGGCTCAGTGGACGACATGACCCACAAACTACAGCCTGACGACACCCGATGGTGACCCGACCGCGAATGTTGTTACGCCCTCTTTAGGCGGGCGGAACACGGTACTAGTGGGTAGTTTTCGCGGCCGGTTCGACGAGTTCCACCAGCACACCGCCAGCATCCTTGGGGTGGATGAAATTGATGCGGGAACCAGCGGTGCCGCCGCGCGGCTCTGCGTACAGCAAACGCAGGCCTCGTTCCCGCAGTTGCGCGGAAACAGCCTCGACATCGGTGACACGATACGCGAGCTGCTGCAGGCCAGGCCCGTTTCGGTCGATGAACTTCGCGATCGTCGACTCCTCGTTGAGCGGAGCCAGCAACTGCAGAGCGACCGAGCCGGCCGGAGTGCCGGGCACCGACAGCATGGCCTCGTGCACGCCCTGCGCCTCGTTGATCTCACGATGCGTCTCCACCATGCCGAGATTGTCCCGGTACCAGGCCACCGCCGAATCGAGATCTGGCACAGCGATTCCGACGTGATCGACGGCGGTGACGTATTCCGACGGGACGAATCCGGTGTTCTCTGTGTTGCTCACACCAGTGACGGTAGCGCGCCCCTCGGAAGGATGCCGGAGCGCCGCACGTTACCTTTGAGTACGGCTCCGATGGTTGGCGGAGCAGTCACCAAACGACGTAAGCGAGGCTCATCGTGACCACCACCTCCGTCATCGTCTCCGGCGCACGCACCCCGGTGGGCCGGCTGCTCGGATCGCTGAAGGGCTTCAGCGGCTCCGACCTGGGCGGGTTCGCCATCAAGGCGGCACTGGAGAAGGGCGGGGTGGCGCCCGAGCAGGTCGACTACGTGATCATGGGCCAGGTGCTCACCGCGGGCGCGGGCCAGATCCCGGCCCGGCAGGCCGCGGTCGCCGCCGGTATTCCGATGGATGTCCCGGCGCTCACCGTCAACAAGGTGTGCCTGTCCGGTATCAATGCGATTGCGCTGGCGGACCAGCTGATTCGGGCCGGCGAGTACGAGATCGTGGTGGCCGGCGGCCAGGAGTCCATGACCAACGCCCCGCACCTGCTGGAGAAGAGCCGCGAGGGCTACAAGTACGGCGACGTCAACCTGCGCGACAGCATGGCCTACGACGGCCTGCACGACATCTTCACCGATCAGGCCATGGGCGCGCTCACCGAGCAGCGCAACGACGCCGACGCCATCAGCCGCGAGGAGCAGGACGCCTTCGCCGCCGCCTCGCACCAGAAGGCCGCGGCCGCCTGGAAGAACGGCCTCTTCACCGACGAGGTCACCCCGGTTTCGATCCCGCAGCGCAAGGGTGACCCGATCCAGTTCGCCGAGGACGAGGGCATCCGCGCCGACACCACGGCCGAGTCGCTGGGCAAGCTGCGTCCGGCCTTCCGCAAGGACGGCACCATCACCGCCGGTTCCGCCTCCCAGATCTCCGACGGCGCGGCCGCGGTGGTCGTCATGTCCAAGGCCAAGGCCGAGGAGCTGGGTCTGAGCTGGATCGCCGAGATCGGTGCGGCCGGCGTCGTGGCCGGCCCCGACTCCACCCTGCAGGACCAGCCCGCCAATGCCATCGCCAAAGCCTGTGCCAAGGAAGGCATTTCGCCCGCCGAGCTGGATCTGGTCGAGATCAACGAGGCGTTCGCGGCGGTCGGTATCGCCTCCACCCGCAAGCTCGGCATCGACCCGGAGAAGGTCAATGTCAATGGCGGCGCCATCTCCATCGGCCACCCGCTCGGCATGTCCGGCGCCCGTATCGTCCTGCACCTGGCGCTCGAGCTGCAGCGCCGCGGCGGCGGTGTCGGCGCGGCCGCGCTCTGCGGTGGCGGCGGCCAGGGTGATGCCCTCATCGTCCGCGTGAAGTAGGGACAACTGCTCGTGAGGAACAGCCCCGGCTCATGAGCCGGGGCTGTTCCGGTTCTCATACCAGGAATCCAGCGCGCCCGTCCCAGATGTGACCAGGTCCACTACAGGGCGTCGTAGGCATCGGGCAGAATGGTTGCCATGGGTGATCTGTTCGACCTGTCCACGGTCGCTAAGCGCGTGCGTTTCTTCGGCCTGCTCGAGGTGCCCTCGTGGGTGCTGCTGTTCATCGGCTCGGCCCTGAAGCGCGCGGATGCGCTGGGGATCGCCGATCAGCCGATCAAGTGGCCGGTGATGGTGTTCGGCATGCTGCACGGCATCGTGTTCCTGGCCTACGCCATCAACTGCCTGCTGGCCTCGCGCGAGTTCGAATGGCCGGGCAAGACCACGGGTCTGGCGCTGCTGTCGTCGGTGGTCCCGTTCACGTCCGTGTTCTTCGAGCGGTGGGCGATCAACTCCGGTCAGCTGGGTGAACTGAGCCAAGCCGCGACACCCGCCGCCGCACGGTCGTGACAAACTGGATGTCGTGACTCGACCTGCACGCCGTCCCTCCGCCGCCGCAGCCGCCGCCATGTCGGGCGCGGTGGACCTGTCCGCTCTCAAGCAGCCGGCCGCCGCCGCGGGAGATGTCCCGGGTGACCATGCCGTCACCGAGGCCAATTTCGAGGATAGAGTGCTACGGCGCTCCACTCAGGTGCCGGTGGTGGTGGCGCTGTACTCGCAGCGCAGCCCCGGGAGCATCGAGCTGGTGAAGCTGCTGGAGCAGCTGGTCGGCCAGAGTGGTGGTGACTGGGATCTGGCCACCGTCGAGGCCGAGGCCAATATGCGCATCGCGCAGGCCTTCGGCGTGCAGGGTATTCCGACCGTGGTTGCCGTGGCCGCGGGCCAGCCGCTCGCCGACTTCACCGGCAATCAGCCGGAGGAGCAGGTGACCCAGTGGATCGCCGCCGTGGTGGACGCCGTGCGCGGCAAGCTCCCCGGCGTCGGCGCGGAGGCCGCCGCGGCCGAGCCCGAGGCTCCCGAGGATCCCCGCTTCGTCGCCGCCGAAGAGGCCTTGGAGCGTGGCGAATTCGACAACGCGATCGCCGCGTACGAGGCCATCCTGGCCGCCGAGCCGAACAACGCCGAGGCCAAGGCCGCCCTGCGTCAGGTCCAATTCCTTTCCCGCGTACAGGATCTCGACCCCGTCGCCATCGCCAAGTCCGACGCCGACCCGGCCGATCTGGACGCCGCCATCGCCGCGGCCGACCTGGAAATGTTCAACCAGCAGCCGGAGGCCGCCTTCGACCGCCTCGTCGCTCAGGTCAAGCGCACCGCCGGCGACGACCGCACCAAGGCCCGCACCCACCTGCTCGAGCTCTTCGAACTCTTCGACCCCGCCGAGCCCATCGTGGTCGCCGCCCGCCGCAAGCTCGCCGCCGCCCTGTACTGACGACTGGAGATCAGGGAGCTCTCACCGCGGGGATTCGTCCGAAATCCCGCCGTGAGAGCTCCCTGATCTTGTTCAGACGGTGGGGAGGGCGGCGAGGGCGGCGTCGATACGGGGCTGGGGGAGTTCGAAGTCGGGGATTTCGCCCGCGAGATAGCGCTCGTAGGCGGTCATGTCGAAGTGGCCGTGGCCGCACAGGGCGGTCAGCAGGACCTTCTCTTCACCGGATTCGGTGCAGCGCTTCGCCTCTTCGATGACGGCCGCCAGCGCGTGGGAGGGCTCGGGGGCCGGAAGAATGCCCTCGGCCTTCGCGAAAGTGACCGCCGCGGCGAAGCATTCGCGCTGCTGCTTCGCCACCGCCTCGAACAATCCGAGCTCGTACATGTGCGACAGCAGCGGCGACATGCCGTGATATCGCAGCCCGCCCGCATGCACTGGATCAGGGATGAAGTCGTGGCCCAGGGTGTGCATCTTCATCAACGGGGTGAAGCCGGCGGTGTCGCCGAAGTCGTAGGCGTAGATGCCGCGCGTGAACGACGGGCACGCGGCGGGCTCGACGGCCCGGATCACCGGATCGGCTCGGCCCGCGAGCTTTTCGCGCAGGAAGGGCAGGAACAGTCCCGCGAAGTTGGAGCCGCCGCCGGTGCAGCCGATGATCAGATCGGGCGGCCGTTCACCCGCCGCGGCGAACTGTTTCAGCGCCTCCTCCCCGATGACGGTCTGGTGCAGCAGTACATGATTGAGCACGCTGCCCAGCGCGTAGCGGGTTGCCGGGTCGGCCGCGGCCACCTCCACCGCCTCGCTGATGGCGATGCCCAGGCTGCCGGGTGAATCCGGATGGTCAGCAAGGATTTTCGCGCCCGCGGCGGTGATCGGCGAGGGGCTGGCGTGCACGGTCGCGCCCCAGGTCTGCATGAGCGTGCGCCGGTGCGGTTTCTGGTCGTAGGAGGCGCGCACCATCCACACCTCGCAGTCGATGCCGTACTGCGCACAGGCGAAGGCGAGCGCGCTGCCCCACTGGCCCGCGCCGGTCTCGGTGGTCAGGCGCCGGGTGCCCTCGGCGGCGTTGTAGAACGCCTGCGGCACAGCGGTATTCGGCTTGTGTGAGCCGGCGGGGGAGACGCCCTCGTATTTGTAATAAATCCGGGCCGGGGTGCCGAGCGCCTTCTCCAGCCGTCGCGCCCGGAACAGCGGCGTCGGCCGCCAGAGCCAGTAGACGTCGATGACCTCGTCCGGGATGTCGAGGTAGCGGTCGCCGCTCACCTCCTGCCGGATGAGCTCCATCGGGAACAGCGGGGCCAGATCCTCGGGCCCGACCGGCTGTCCGGTGCCGGGGTGCAGTGGGGGCGGCGGTGGTGCGGGCAGGTCCGGGATGACGTTGTACCAACGCCTCGGGATCTCGGATTCGTCCAGCGTGATCTTGGTGCGCTCGTCCACGGGACCCTCCCGGCTCGAAACGGCTGTCTGTCCAGACTGCTCCCGCCGCGAACCCGTTGGTGTGGAATTCGCCGGATTGTCACTGTCGCAGTCGCGCGGAAATTAGTAAGCTGGTGCGTATGATAAGCACGTACGAAGAATTGCTGGCCTCGGGAACCGAACTGCTCGCGCTGGACGCCCGCGCGGTGCGCACCAGCATCGAGGTGGTAGCGGGACTGACCCCCGCCGATCTGGACGCACCCACGCCCTGCGCTGGCTGGACACTGCGAGACCTGCTGGAGCACATGATCGTTCAGCACTACGGCTTCGCGGCCGCCGCCCGCGGGGAGAGCGATCTCGCGCTGTGGAAGCCGCAGCCGCTCGGCGACGATCCGATCGGCGAGTACCGGGGGGCGGCCGAGCGCGTGCTGGCCGCCTTCGCCGAGCCGGGCGTCCTGGAACGGCAGTTTCCGCTGCCGGAGGTCCGCGACGGCATCGTGATTCCCGCGCCGCTCGCCATCAGCTTTCACTTCATCGACTACATCGTGCACGCCTGGGATGTGGCGCGGGCGCTCGGACAGACCGTGGAATTCGACGCGGACCTGCTGAGCGCGGGGCTGCCGGTGGCCGAGGCGGTGCCGGGCGGCCCGCACCGGGAGCGGCCCGGCGCCTCGTTCGCCCCCGAGGTGACCGCGCCGGAGGCGTCCGGGCTGGATCGGATCCTGGCCGTGCTGGGCCGCTCGCCCGGCTGGCCGGAGTGATCGGGGGAGCTCACCCGCGCGTGGTTCCCCGCTCCCGTCCGGTGGGGAACCGGTCGTCCTACCCGGTGCCGGCCGGTGGCGTCTTCGACAACCAGAGGGCGCTGTTCGGCGCGAGGGTCAGTGCGGCCGACACCGGGCGGCCGTGCCAGGGCACGGTCTCGGCGGCGATCGGGTCGGCATTGCCCGCACCGCTGCCGCCATAGGCGATGGCATCGGTGTTCAGCACCTCGTACCACGAATCCGGTTCGGGCCCGGGCAATCCGATGCGATAGCCGCTGAGCTGACGGCCCGAGAAGTTGTAGACGCAGGCGAGAATGGATCCGTCGGTGCCGTACCGCAGGAACGACAGCACATTGTTGTCGCGGTCGTCGGCGTCGATCCAGGAGTAGCCGCCCGGCGACGTATCCTGGCTCCACAGTGCGGGATTGGCGGCATACAGCCGGTTGAGGTCCCCGACCAGCCGCTGAATGCCCTGGTGCAGAGGGTTTTCCAGCTCGTGCCAATCCAGTCCGCGATCGTGGTCCCACTCCCGGAACTGACCGAATTCCTGGCCCATGAACAACAGCTGTTTGCCCGGATGCGCCCACATGTAGGCCAGCAGCGCGCGGACCCCGCTCGCCCTGGTGAAATCGTCGCCGGGCATGCGGGTCCACAGCGTCCCCTTGCCGTGGACCACCTCGTCGTGGCTGATGGGCAGTACGTAGTTCTCGCTCCACGCATACGTCAGCGAGAAGGTGACCTCGTTGTGGTGCCAGGTCCGGTACACCGGATCGTGGGCGAGATACCCGAGCGTGTCGTGCATCCAGCCCATATTCCATTTCATGGTGAAGCCCAGGCCGCCGACCTCGGTGGCGCGGGTGACCCCCGGCCAGGTGGTGGACTCCTCGGCCACCGTCAGCACGCCCGGATGGTGCTTGTGCACGGTCGCGTTCATTTCCTGCAGGAAGGCGACGGCCTCCAGATTCTCGCGGCCGCCGTGGATGTTCGGCTCCCAGTCGGGGCGGGAGTAATCCAGGTAGAGCATCGAGGCCACGGCGTCCACGCGCAGGCCGTCGATGTGGAACTCCTCGATCCAGTACAGCGCGTTGGCGACCAGGAAGTTGCGGACCTCGTGACGGCCGAAGTTGAAAACGTAGGTGCCCCAGTCGAGTTGCTCGCCGCGGCGCGGATCGGCGTGCTCGTAGAGGGCGGTGCCGTCGAATCTGGCCAGCGCCCACTCGTCCCGCGGGAAGTGCGCGGGCACCCAGTCGAGGATGACGCCGATTCCGCTGCGGTGCAGGTGATCCACCAGGAACCGGAAGTCGTCGGGGGAGCCGAAGCGGGCGGTCGGCGCGTAATAGGAGGTGACCTGATAACCCCAGGAGCCGCCGAAGGGATGCTCGGCCACCGGCAGCAGCTCGACATGCGTGAAGCCCTGGGCGAGCACGTATTCCACCAGCTGCTCGGCGATCTCGCGATACCCGAGCCCCGGCCGCCACGAACCCAGATGCACCTCGTAGACGCTGACCGGCGCGCGCAGCGGATCGGTGCGGGCCCGCGCCCGCAGCCATTCGGTATCGCCCCAGGCGAATTCGCTCGCGGTGACGACCGACGCGGTCGCGGGCGGGACCTCGGTGGCGTAGGCCATCGGATCGGCGTGGTCGACGGTGCGTCCATCCGCCCCGTGCACGCGGTACTTGTACAGCGCCCCGGCCTCGATGCCGGGCAGGAACAGCTCCCACACCCCGGAATCGCCGAGTTTCCGCATGGGGGCGGTGTTTCCGCTCCATCCGTCGAAATCCCCGATCACCGCGACGCCCCGCGCATTGGGGGCCCACACCGCGAAGGCCGTGCCGGATACCTCGCCGTCGAGGGTGGGGTAGTGCTTCGGGTGCGCGCCCAGCACCTCCCAGAGCCGCTCGTGCCGGCCCTCGCCGAGCAGGTGTAGATCGACGTCACCGAGGGTGGGCAGGAAGCGGTACCCGTCCGCGTCCACCACCGTGCGCCCGCCCGGATAGGAGGTGACCAGGCGATAGTCCCACAGCTGCGGGAACGGCACCACAGCCTCGAACACGCCGTGCTCGCGGTGTGCCAGTGGATGATCCACGCCGCCGATCCGGGCCGCGACCGTCTCCGCGTGCGGCCGCAGCACCCGGATGACGGTCCCGCCGGGATGCGGATGCGCCCCCAGCACCGTGTGCGGATCGGGGTGCGTGCCCGCCGCCAGCAGCAGAAGGTCGCGCCGATTCATCGGAACGATCGGCGATGGGCGAGTTCGGTGCGCGCGGCGGCCGGCACCGGCGGCAGCGCGAGAATGTGGGCCGCCACCCGGGCCGGGTCCAGGCGCACGTAATTGCTCTGGCCCCAGTGATATTCCTCGCCGATGACCTCGTCGTACACCGTCGGCCGGTCGTGCCATTCGCGGCCGATGGCGGGCAGGTCGAGCGAGACCATGCCCTGCTCGGCGCCGAACGGGTTCAGGTTCACCACCACGAGCACCGCGTCGCCGGTGGTGGGGTCGAACTTCGAGAACGCCAGCAGCGCATCGTTGTCCACGTAGTGGAAGTGGATGCAGCGCACCTGCTGCAGCGCGGGATGCGCGCGCCGGATCTCGTTGAGCCGGGTCAGCCACGGCTCCAGGGATTCCCCGCGCGCGGCCGCCTCGGCGAAACGGCGTGGCCGCAGCTGGTATTTCTCGGAGTCCAGGTATTCCTCGCTGCCCTGCTGCACCGCCTGGTGCTCGTACAGCTCGAAGCCCGAGTACACGCCCCAGGTGGCCCCGATTGTTGCGGCCAGCACCGCGCGAATCGCGAACATGCCGGGCCCGCCGTACTGCAGGCTCTCGTGCAGGATGTCGGGGGTGTTCACGAACAGGTTGGCCCGGGCCTCATCGGCTTTGGCGGCCAATTCCCGGCCGAATTCCTCGAGGTCGTGTTTGTGGGTGCGCCAGGTGAAATACGTGTAGGACTGGCTGAATCCGCGCCGCGCCAGACCGTACATGCGCGCGGGGCGGGTGAATGCCTCCGACAGGAAGATGATCTCCGGATTCTTCCGGTGCACCTCGGCGATCAGCCATTCCCAGAAGTCCGCCGGTTTGGTGTGCGGATTGTCGACCCGGAACACGGTGACGCCCAAGCCGATCCAATGCCGCACCACCCGCAGCACCTCGGCGTAGAGCCCGTCGGGCTCGTCGTCGAAATTGAGCGGATAGATGTCCTGATACTTCTTCGGCGGATTCTCCGCGAACGCGATGGTGCCGTCGGGCAGCGTGGTGAACCACTCCGGATGCGCCGCCACCCACGGATGGTCGGGCGCGCACTGCAGCGCCAGGTCCAGAGCCACCTCCATACCCAATTCCCGTGCGGCCGCGACGAAGTCGAGGAAGTCGGCCTCGGTGCCCAGCAGCGGGTGGATGGCGTCGTGCCCGCCCTCCGCCGAGCCGATGGCCCACGGCGAGCCGACATCCGCGGGTCCCGCGGTCAGGGAGTTGTTGGGCCCCTTGCGATTCACCGTGCCGATGGGGTGGATCGGCGGCAGGTACACCACGTCGAAGCCCATGGCGGCAATGCGGGGCAGATCCTTGGCGGCGGTGGCGAAGGTGCCGTGCACGGGCCTGCCCTCGGCGTCCCAGCCGCCGGTCGACCGCGGGAAGAATTCGTACCACGCTCCGACCAGCGCCCGCTGCCGCTCCACCTGCACGGTGTGCAACGGTCCGTGAGTCACGAACTCCCGCAACGGTGTTGCCCGCAGGATCTCGCCGACCTCGGCGCCGAAGGCGGCGGCGACCCGGGCGGGCAGTTGCGCGTCGCTGCGCAGCGCGGCGGCCGCGGCACGCAGGATCTCCCACTGCCGCTTCGGGACCGCGAGCGCGGCCCGCTCCAGCAGTCGGGCCCCGGTCTCCAGATCATTGGCCAGATCGACGGCGCTCTGCCCGACGGCGAGCTTGGCCTCGACCCCGGACCGCCAGGTGGCGAGGGGATCGCTCCAGCCCTCGATCCGAAAGGTCCAGCGCCCGGTCATGGTCGGGGTGAACACCGCGTTGAACACGTCCGGCTCGTACTCCGGGCTCATGCGAATGCGCTGCGTGCGTGTCGAACCCGGGGCCTGCACCGCCAGCGTGGCGGCGACCGCCTCGTGGCCTTCGCGCCAGACCACCGCTCGCACCGGGACGACCTCGCCGACCACGGCCTTGGTCGGCCGGCCGCCGGGAATCGCGGGGGCGGTGTCATCGATGGCGATGCGGCCGGTCACGCCCTCGAACTTACCGGAGTGGCTACTGCTGGCCCGGCTTGAGGAGCACGAACAGGCCGTGGGCCTCGGCACACAGCCGGTCGCCGTCGTGCAGGGTGGCGCGCACGAACACCTTGCGGCCCTCCTGCCGCTCCACCCAGCCGCGCAGCACCAGCTCGGTGTTCAGTGGCGTGATGGACCGGTAGTCGACGTGCAGGAAGGCGGTGCGGGTGGCCTGCCTGGTGTACAGCGCCGCCGTCATGCCGAGCAGGTCGTCGAAGCCGAGGGCGATGTGGCCGCCGTGGGCCGCGCCGTTGCCGCCCAGGTGGAAGGTGCGGAAGGTGATGCGGGCCCGCACCCCGTCCTGGCCTGCCGCGTCCACCTCGAACGGCGGCAGCGTGATGTTGCCGCGCGCGGGCAGGTCGTTGCGATGCCACGCGGGCGCGTCCCATTCGTCGACGACCGCCGCGTCGAGCTTGTCGTTGAGCTCCTTCAGGGTGGCGATCACGTCCAGTGCCAGCGCGTCGGCCGGATCGGCCAGCCGAACCCGGTCCATCAGCCCGCGCACCTCGTCGATGAACTCCCCGTAGTGCGCTCCACCCTTGGTGTTGTCGCGGCCCAGTTCTCGGATCGGCCGGAACCCGCCCTCGTGATGCTCCTGGGTGGGCTGTCCTTCGACCGCCTCGATCTGCTGCTCGCTCATGTGAAACACGTTATCGGTTGCCGACGGGATGCTCCGCGCGGGGGATGCTCTGACCAGCATCAGATGCGCGCAGAGGTTCGCGGCCGTCTCGATTCTGGACTGACGGAGCGGGGGAGCGAAGCGGAGGAGCGGAGGAGGGAAGAATCGAGACCTGGGGGCCGCGAACCCGCCCGGAGCGAAGCGGAGGGCAGAATAAGCACTGTGAAGGCATTGCGTCGATTCACCGTTCGTGCCCATCTGCCGGAGCGGTTGTCCGCATTGACCGAGCTGGCGACCAATCTGCGCTGGTCGTGGCATGGGCCTACCCAGGATGTGTTCGCGGAGCTGGATCCCCGGCTGTGGACCGAGGTCGGGCACGATCCCGTTCGGATGCTGGGGGAGGTGCCCGCGGCCCGGCTCGACGAGCTGGCCGGGGACGAGGCCTACGTGGGGCGGGTCGATGCCGCGGCGGCCGATCTCCAGGACTATCTGGAGCGCCCTCGCTGGTTCCAGAAGCAGCAGCACGGGCCGCGCGGGATCGCGTACTTCTCCATGGAGTTCGGCGTCACCGAGGTGCTGCCCAACTATTCGGGCGGGCTCGGGATTCTGGCGGGCGACCACCTCAAGGCCGCCTCGGATCTGGGCCTGCCGCTCATCGGCGTCGGATTGCTGTACCGCTCCGGTTATTTCCGGCAGTCCCTGACCGCCGACGGCTGGCAGGCCGAGCACTATCCGGCACTGGACCCGATGGGACTGCCGCTCCGGCTGCTCACTGAGGGCGGCGCGCCCGTGCTCGTGCACGTGGCCATGCCCGAGGGGCGGGTGCTGCGGGCCCGGGTGTGGATCGCCCAGGTGGGCCGGATTCCCCTGCTGCTCCTGGACTCCGATATCGCCGACAACGACCCGGAACTGCGGGCCGTCACCGACCGGCTCTACGGCGGCGATCAGGACCACCGCATCAAGCAGGAGATCCTGGCCGGCATCGGCGGCGTCCGGGCGGTGCGCGCCTACACCCGCGCCAACGGCCTGCCCGATCCCGACGTCTTCCACATGAACGAGGGCCACGCCGGATTCCTCGGCATCGAGCGCATCCGCGAATTCATGGCCGCCGGAATGGATTTCGACTCCGCGCTGACCGCGGTCCGCGCCGGCACCGTCTTCACCACCCACACCCCGGTCCCCGCGGGCATCGACCGCTTCGCCGGCTCCCTGGTGCGCCGGTACTTCGGCGGCGCGCACGGCGAACGGGAATCACCGGTGCTGCCGGGCGTCTCCGTGGACCGCATCCTGGCGATGGGGCGCGAGGCCGATCCGTCGGTGTTCAACATGGCCCACCTCGGCCTGCGCCTGGCCCAGCGCGCCAACGGCGTGTCGAAGCTGCACGGCGAGGTCAGCCGCGCCATGTTCGCGCCGCTGTGGCCGGGCTTCGACGCGGGCGAAGTCCCGATCGGCTCGGTCACCAATGGCGTGCACGCCCCCACCTGGGCCGCGCGCGAATGGATCGACAAGGCCCGCGAACTCATCGGCGCCGAACTGGTCGAGGAGGCCCGCGGCTGGGAGCGGCTGTGCGATGTGGACCTGCGTGAACTGTGGTCCACCCGGAATGCCCTGCGCGGCATCCTCGTCGACGAGGTGCGCCGCCGGCTGCGCAACTCGTGGCTCGAACGCGGCGCCGCCAGCGCCGAACTCGGCTGGATCGACGAGGTTTTCGACCCGGGCGTGCTGACCGTCGGCTTCGCCCGGCGCGTCCCCACTTACAAGCGCCTCACTCTGATGCTGCGTGACCCGGAACGCCTGCGCGCCATGCTGCTCGATCCGGAGCATCCGGTGCAGCTGGTGGTCGCCGGCAAATCCCATCCGGCTGACGAGGGCGGCAAGGCGCTCATCCAGCAGGTGGTCCGCTTCGCCGACGATCCGGCCGTCCGCCACCGCATCGTCTTCCTGCCCGACTACGACATGTCCATGGCCCGCTACCTGTACTGGGGCTGCGACGTCTGGCTCAACAACCCGCTGCGCCCGCTCGAGGCCTGCGGCACCTCCGGCATGAAGTCGGCCCTCAACGGCGGCCTCAACCTGTCCGTCCGCGACGGCTGGTGGGACGAGATGTACGACGGCGAGAACGGCTGGTCCATCCCCACCGCCGACGGCGTGCGCGACGAGCATCGCCGCGACGACCTGGAGGCCTCGGCCCTCTACGACCTGCTGGAACGCGCTGTGCTGCCGCGCTTCTACGACCGCGACCACGACGACCTGCCGGCCCGCTGGATGGAAATGGTCCGCCACACCCTGCGGACGCTGGGCCCGAAGGTGCTGGCCTCCCGCATGGTCCGTGACTACGCCGTCGACTACTACACACCCGCCGCCGCGGCCTATGAAGCGGTGTCCGCCAACGACTTCAAGGGCGCGCAGGACCTGTCGGTGTACCGCCGCCGCGTCGAATCCGCCTGGCCCACGGTCAAAGTCCTGCAGGTGGACAGCTCCGGCCTGCCCGACACCCCGGTCATCGGCGCGGACCTGGACCTGCGCGCCCGCATCGACCTCGGCGGCCTCACCCCCGCCGACGTCAGTGTGCAGGCCGTGCTCGGCCGGGTCTCACCCACCGACGACCTGACCGACGTCCACACCTTCCCCATGCGCCACGCCGGAACCGACTCCGGCGCAGACATTTTCACCATCCAGACGCCGGTCCCACTGTCCGGCGCCGTCGGATACACGATCCGCATCCTCCCGCACCACCCGCTCCTCGCCACGGACGCGGAACTCGGCCTGATCGCCACGCCCAGCCCCTGACGATCAGGTGGGCGCGATCAGCGTCCGTTTGAGAATCTTCCCGGTGGGGTTGCGGGGCAACGCATCCAGGAACGTGACGTCGCGGGGGACGGAGAAGCGGCTGACGCGGTGGCGGATGTAGTTGCGGACCATGTCGGAGTCGAGGCCGGAGCCGGGGCGTTTGACCACGAAAGCGGCCAGGCGCTGGCCGAATTCGTGATCCGGGACGCCCACCACGGCGACCTCGCTCACCTGCGGCAGATGGGAGAGGGCCTCCTCGACGGCACGCGGGAAGACGTTCTCGCCGCCGGAGATGATCATCTCGTCGTCGCGGCCGGCCACGAACAGCTTGCCGGAGGCGTCCAGGTAGCCGATGTCGCCGGTGTCGAGCATGCCGTCGGCCTCGTCGGGCGGGGTGGCATCGGTGTATCCGTCGAACAGCATGTGATTGCCGACGAAGATGCGCCCCGTCGCCCCCACCGGCACCGGACGCCGATCCGGGCCCAGCACCGCGAGTTTCGTGCCCAGCGGCGGCCGCCCCGCGGTGGTGGGGGACACGCGCAGGTCCGCCGGGTCGGCGATGGAGGCCCACGACACCTCGGTGGAGCCGTACACGTTGTAGAGGATCTCGCCGAAGACGTCGAGGAACGCCAGCACCGTCGCGCCGGCCAGTGGCGCCCCGCAACTGGCCACGATGCGCAGGCTGGACAGGTCGTAGCGGGCGCGAACATGCGTGGGCAGGTCCAGGATCCGGTTCACCATGATCGGCACCACGATCAACGCCGTCACCTTGTGCTCGGCGATGCGGCGCAGGCAGTCCTCGGCGTCGAAGCGGTCACCCAGCAGCACCGTCGCCCGGACGGCCGTGGAGATCTGCAGGGCCCCCAGCCCCCAGGTGTGGAACAGCGGGGCCGGAATGAACATGGTCTCGTTGGTGCCGAACGGAATTCGCGACAGCAGTGCCGCCACCGTCCCGAAACCCTTGGGATGCGGCCGCCGCGCGCCCTTCGGCGTGCCGCTGGTCCCCGAGGTGAGCACCACCAGCCGGCCCGGCCGCGGCGGCTTGCGCGGCGGCTCCTGGCGCATGGCGATGAGTTCCTCGATGGTGGTGCGCCCGGGATCAGCTGCGGCGTCGTCGGTGGTGAAGCGCGGCAGCTCGGTGGGCAGATACCGCACCAGATGCTCGAATTCACTGTCCGCGAACAGCGCCGACAGCCGATGTCGCTCCACGATCTCCTCGACCTGCCGTGCGGGCAGCCCGGTATTGAGCAGCACCGCGTCCGCGCCCGACTTGCCCGCCGCCACCATGCACTCGACCATGCCGGTGTGATTGCGGCACAGCAGCCCGATCGCGGTGCCGGGCCCGAACCCCAGCGCGGCGAATGCTCCCGCCAGAGCGCTGCTGCGCGCGTGCAATTGGTCGAAGGTGCTGGAGAACCGGTCGTCGATGACGGCCGGCCGCTGAGGCGAGTGCGCGGCCCCCGCCGCGTAGCCGCCGGCCAGGCTGAAGCCCCACTTGGCCAGTCCGCCGATCTGCCGCAGACCGACATCCGGCCGGTAGGTGCGCACCACGCCGGAGGCCACCATCCGCTTGACCACCCCGGCCTGCAGCCGCATCCGCGAATCCTCGCCATTGACGATGAGCGAGGACGGCGTGCCCTGGACCAGGTCGCCGACCCGCCGGAGCCCGGCCAGCGTCCAGGCCACCACCGCGGAGTTCGGCAGTTGCGCGGGCAGCGGATGCACCAGCCCGGCCTTGAAGTAGGTGACGTAGATCCGGGTGTGCTGGGCGTCGCCGCGCAGGCGCACGGTCGCGAAGCTGCCCTGTTCGGGGCAGTGCAGCTCGAAGCTCTCGCCGGCGCGGGTGAGGTGCAGTTGCACTCGCAGCACCCGGATTTCGATGCCATTGCCGCCGACGCGCATATTCAGCGTGGGATGCGTATCGACGGTGTCGAGTTGTTCGCACGCGCCGATTCCAGGAAATAGCCGGGGGTAGGTCTGCGGGTCGACCAGGACATCCCAGATCGCTTGGCGGTCGATCGCGAAGTCCGCGACCGCGTCGATGACATCGGTTACCACTGGCGTACTACTTCTGCCTGGCCGGTTCCCCTGAACACCTCCGGCGGAATACGTATTTGTAACGTTCCAGGCAATAGCGGTCAAGGCTCTCAAATTACCGGCTGGTAGTTATTTAAATAGCCGATGAATTGCGCTGACGGCACTGGAAAAATAACACTCAGGCAGGTGGGATTGCCCACAATTCGCGGGGTCAGTGACAGATCGTGCCATCCGGACCAGTACGGTGCCCACGGCAGCCTTCTACCCTCCCCGCCGACTGGAGACACCCCACATGACCACCGACGTCCTCACGCGCACCAAGGGGCGCGTCGACGCGTACTTCGGCATCAGCGAACACGGATCCACCTTCAAGCGCGAGGTCATGGCGGGAACTATCACGTTCCTGGCTATGTCGTATGTGCTCGCCGTCAACCCGCGGATCCTGGGCGACCACGGCGACCTCGGCGACAAGGGCATGCCGTTCCAGGCCGTCTTCACCGCGACCGCCGTCGCCGCCATCTTCGGCACCCTGGTCATGGGCCTGTGGGCCAAGTATCCGGTCGCGCTCGCGCCGGGCATGGGCCTCAACGCCTTCTTCGCCTACACGGTCGTCCTGCACATGGGAATCCCGTGGCAGCAAGCACTTTCGGGCACCCTCATCTCCGGTGTCGTGTTCTTCGTCCTCGCCGTCACCAAGGTGCGCGAGAAGATCATCGAAGCCATCCCCATGCAGATGAAGCTCGCGGTCGGCGCGGGCATCGGCCTGTTCGTGGCGTTCCTGGGTCTCAAGAGCGCGGGCATCGTCACCTCCGACCCGGCCACGCTCGTGCACCTGGGCAATTTCCACCACGGCACCACCCTGCTGGCGCTCTTCGGCCTGGTCGTGACCGTCGTCTTCCTGACGCTCGGCTGGCACGGCGCGGTGCTCTACGGCATCCTCTGCACCACCGTGGTCGGCATCGTCACCGGCCTGGTGCAGCTGCCGAATTCGGTAGCCGCCATGCCGCACGGGCTGGATCAGACCTTCGGCCAGGCCATCGTCCACCTGCCCGACGCCTTCACCGGGAAAATGGTGGTCGTCGTGCTGACCATGCTGTTCGTCGACTTCTTCGACGCCTCCGGCACCTTGATCGGCGTCGCCAACCAGGCCGGGCTGCTCACCAAGGACGGCAAGCTGGACCGCGCGGGCCAGGCGCTGGCCGCCGACTCGGTCGGCACCGCGGCGGGCGCGATCATCGGCACCTCCTCGACCACCGCGTATGTCGAATCCACCGCCGGTGTTTCGGCGGGCGGCCGCACCGGCCTCACCGCGGTCACCACGGCCGGCTGGTTCCTGATCGCCCTGTTCTTCTTCCCGATCTTCGCCACCTTCGCCGACGTGTCGGCCGTGACCGCTCCCGCGCTCATCGTGGTCGGCGTGCTCATGTCCCGGGCGCTGGGCGAAATCGAGTGGAACAGGCTGGAATACGCGGTCCCGGCGTTCATCACCGTGATCATGATGCCGCTGACCTACTCGATCGCGAACGGCATCGCCATGGGCCTGCTGTTCTACCCGATCGTCATGGTGGCCAAGAAGCGTGCGCGCGAGGTGCATCCGGTCATGTGGGTGCTGATGGCCGTGTTCCTCTACTACTTCTGGTACCTGGCCAAGTAGAGCCGACGCTCAGGGGTCGGCCCTGAATCCCTTTCCCGGGCGCGAGGCGGAACAGCCTCGCGCCCGGTCTCGGTGGGGACCTGCTGTAGGCTGCAAAACGGACCACGGTCCGGATAGGATCGCCGCCGAGCCGTACAGACCCGAGAGACGAGGACCCCGACATGACCGCAACCGTGAACGCCACCGCCCGAGCCACCGCCTCGAACGGCCTCGGCGGTACCGATATCGGCCTGCTGGTCGCCCGGCTGGGCTTCGGCGGCGGACTGGCCGTGCACGGCGCCCAGAAGCTGTTCGGCTGGTTCAACGGCTACGGCCTGGACGCGACCGCGCAGGGCTTCCAGGGCATGGGCTACGACCCGGGCAAGTTCTTCGCCACCCTGGCCGGCCTGAGCGAACTCACCGGCGGGCTGCTGCTGATGCTGGGCCTGCTGACGCCGCTGGCCGGCGCCATCGCGCTGGGCACCATGATCAATGCCGTGCACGTCACCTGGAGTGGCGGATTCGCGATGTGGGAGCTGCCGGCGGTGTACGCCGTGGCGGCCGCCGCGTTCGCCTTCGCGGGGCCGGGCCGGCTGTCGCTGGACTCCGGCCGCCCGTGGCAGCGCCAGGGTCTGGTCTGGGGCGCCGGGGCGGTCGCGCTGGGCGTGGCGGCCGCGCTCATCACCCTCGCGGTGAAGTAGGCCGGGAAGAAAGTTTCGGTGTCCCCGCGCCGCGTGCAGGGCTTGGCGCGGGGACGACGGACACATCCGATGTGGGAATTGGGGGGTTCACCGGAGTACCGAAAGCTAATTTACTTCTGATCGGAAGTAGGAACCACCCCTGTGACTGTTCTCACAAGCTCATTTCATTTGCGCGACACTATTTGTCAGTCTTTCGAGAGCTTTTGTCACAACTTGGGGATCGGATGTTTCCCAATATGGTGGTAATGATGCTCGGAGATAACCGCCATAGCGCGCCGTCGCCAGTCTCGAATCCAGAATTGCGATAACGCCGCGATCGTCCACACTGCGCAGCAAACGGCCCGTTCCCTGCGCCAGCAGCAGTGCCGCATGATTGGCCGCGACCGACAGGAATCCATTGCCACCTCGCGATTCCACCGCGCGCTGCCGCGCCACCAGCAGCGGGTCGTCCGGGCGCGGGAACGGAATCCGGTCCAGGATCACCAGACTCAGCGACGGGCCGGGAACGTCCACGCCCTGCCACAGTGAAAGTGTCCCGAAGAGGGAGATTTCCGGGTCCTCGGCGAATTTCCGGACAAGGGCGCCGGTGGCGTCGTCGCCCTGGCACAGGATGGGGGTGTCGAGACGCTCCCGCAGAATTTCGGTGGCCGCCTTGGCCGCTCGCATGGACGAGAACAGCCCGAGGGTGCGCCCGCCCGCCGCGCGGATGAGGCGTTCGATCTCGTCCAGATACGACTGCGGCAGCCCGTCCCGTCCCGGCGCGGGCAAATGCTTTGCCACATAAAGGATTCCGGACTTGGCATGGTCGAAGGGCGAGCCCACGTCGACCGAATTCCAGCGCAGCGTCTTCTCGTCCGACGGGGCCTCGGTGCCGGTGGCCAGCGCCGGGTCCACGGTCGCCGAGGACTGCGGCGGCAGGCCCCAGGTCACCGCCAGATTGTCGAACGAGCCGCCGATCTGCAGCGTCGCCGAGGTGAGAACCACGGTGGCCGTACCGAACAGGCGGCTGCGCAGCAGCCCGCCCACCGACAGCGGGGCCATGTGCAGCGTGCGACGCGCGACTCCGCGCACATCCTCCGACGCCAGCCAGATGACATCGCGGTGCGCGGCGGGATCGGACTCCTCGAAGGTGGTCAGCACCCGCACCGCCGCGTCGTGCACCTCCTCGACGGCCGCCAGCGCCTGATTGCGGGCCGCCGCGGATTCCGGGTCGCCGGTGGCGGAACTTCCGCCCTGCGGCGCCAGGGCGGTGCGTGCGTTCCAGGCCGCGTCGCGGATGAGCGCGAGCACGGGGGCCGCGCCGTCCGGCATCCGGTCCCAGCGTCCGGGCTGCAGGTCGTCGAGCAGCTCGTGCCAGGCCTCGGCCGCTCCCTCGAGCCGGTCCACCTCCTGCTCGTCGATGAGTTTCGAGCACCGCTTGGCCGCGGCGCTGATGGCCGAGGTGGACAGTTCGGCGGTGGCCACGCCGGTCACCCGGTCCACCAGCTCGTGTGCCTCGTCGACGACCACCACATCGTGTTCGGGCAGCACCTGGATGCCGCTGATGGCGTCGATGGCCAGCAGTGCGTGGTTGGTGACCACCACATCGGCCTGCCCGGATTCGGCGCGCGCCTTCTCGGCGAAGCAGTCCTGCCCGAACGGGCAGCGCGACTTGCCCAGGCATTCCCTGGAACTCACGCTCACCTGCCGCCAGGCCCGATCGCTGACGCCGGGGGCGAGCTCGTCACGGTCGCCGGTCTCGGTGTCGGACACCCACTCGTTCAGCCGCTGTACCTCGCGGCCCAGCTTGGAAATGGCGAAGGCGTCGAAGAGTTCGGCCTCCGGCTCCTCCGGAATCGCGCTGTTGATCTTGTTCAGGCACAGATAGTTGTTGCGCCCCTTGAGAATCGCGAACTGCGGGACCCGCCCCAGCGGCGTCGCGAGCGCATCGGCCAGTCGCGGCAGATCCCGGTCCACCAGCTGCCGCTGCAACGCGATGGTCGCGGTCGACACCACCACGGTCCGCCCGGTCCGCACCGCGTGCCGCAGGCTCGGCACCAGATACGCCAGCGACTTCCCGGTACCCGTCCCCGCCTGCACCGCCAGGTGCTCGCCGGTGTCGATGGCGTGCGCGACAGCCGCAGACATCGTCTGCTGCCCCTTGCGCTCCTTACCCCCCAACGCCTGCACAGCGGTGGCCAACAGCTTCGGGACGGGAGGCAGTTCAGGCACGGCGGCCAGATTACTGCGCCGCCCCGACAACCCTCGCGCAAACCTCTACGGGCCGCCCAGCGGGACCGATTTCCGCCGATCAGGGGCAGGACTTCTCACCCACCCGGGTAGTGAGTCAGTTCTCGAGTGTTCCGGCCAGTTCGACGCCGGAGGCACGGAGTTTGTCCAGGGCGGTGGCCAGGGTCGCGGGGGAGACGGCGGCGGTGAGGCCGAGGAGGACCCGGGTGTCGAAGCCTGCGGCGCGGGCGTCCAGGGCGGTGGCGCGGACGCAGTGGTCGGTGGCGATGCCGCAGACGTCGACGGCGTCGATGGCGTGGGCGCGCAGCCAGTCGGCGAGGGTGGTCGAGCCGTCGGTGGCGGTGCCCTCGAAGCCCGAATAGGCCGCGGTGTACGCGCCTTTGGAGAAGATCTCCCGGATGGGCCCGGTGTTCAGGCTGGGATGGAAGTCGGCGCCGGGGGTGCCGACGCGGCAGTGCGGGGGCCAGGTGTCGACGTAGTCGGGCTGCTCGGAGAAGTGCGCGCCCGGGTCGATGTGGAAGTCGCGGGTGGCGACGATCGCGGTGTAGTCGGAGACGCCCAGGTATTCGGTGATGCGCTCGGCCACGGCCGCGCCGCCCGCGACGGCCAGTGATCCGCCTTCACAGAAATCGTTCTGGACGTCGACGACGATCAGGGCTCGGCTCATGAGCGGACCTCCGGGAAATCGGCGGCTGAACCACGACGGCGCGCCGCTCGTATTGCATTGTGCCGCCCGGCGCCCGGCCGGTCCACGGCAGCATCGGTCGCTCCATCGCGGCCGAGGCGAAAGATGTAACGGGGGAAATGATGAAAAGTGCCGCACTGATGGCCCTGCGGTTCTTCGTGGCGTTCGAGATCGCCAGTGTGGTGGCGAATCTGGCGTGGCACGAGATCTCGTTCGAGGCCGACGATTTGCTGGGCGCGCTGGTGCGCACGGCCCTGTTCGCCGCGCCCGCCGCGGTGATCGCGGCGGGGCTGTGGTGGCGGGTCAGCTCAGAAACGTCGTCGGAATCGCGGGTTCGCCCGCCGACAGCTTCAGGCCCTCCCAGGGAAGGCTGATCAAGCTCTTGGCCACCAGTTCCCGGCTCTGCGCCAGGGTGGGCTGGCCGGTCAGCACCTCGCCGTCGCGGACCAGCGGGACCTGGACGTCGCGGATGTCGAAGCCGTCCGGGTCCGGGCGGGCCGCGGTGGCGGGGTAGACGATTTCCTCGACGATGGTGCCGGTGCGCCGCGCCAGCCGGACCGCGCGCTTGGTGCCGCCGCGAGACTCCTTGTGGGAGCTGCGTTTCGCCACCGGGATGCCCTCCACCTCGACCAGCTTGTAGACCATGCCCGCGGTCGGCGCGCCGGAGCCGGTGACCAGTGCGGTGCCGACGCCGTAGACGTCCACCGGTTCGGCGCGCAGCGCGGCGATGGCGTATTCGTCCAGGTCACCGGACACCACGATGCGGGTGCGCACCGCGCCCAGCGCGTCGAGCTGCTCGCGCACCTGCCGGGCCAGCACACCCAGATCACCGGAATCGATGCGTACACCGCCCAACTCGGGCCCGGCCACCTCGATGGCGGCGGCCACCCCGCGGGTGATGTCGAAGGTGTCGACGAGCAGCGTGGTGCCCACGCCCAGCGCCTCGACCTGGCTGCGGAAGGCGGCCGCCTCGTGCGCGCCGTCCGCGCCGCTGTGCAGCAGGGTGAAGGCGTGTGCGCTGGTGCCGCCGCTGGGGACACCGAAGCTGCGGGCCGCCTCCAGATTGGAGGTGGCGTCGAAACCGGCCAGGTAGGCGGCGCGGGCGCTGGCGGGGGCAGCGAGCTCATGTGTTCGGCGCGAACCCATTTCGATCATGCGGCGGCCGCCGGCGGCGCTCACCATGCGGGCGGCCGCGGCGGCGATGGCGCTGTCGTGGTTGTAGATGGACAGGATGAGGGTTTCCAGCAGTACGCATTCGGCGAAGGTGCCGCGCACGGTGACGATCGGGGAGCCGGGGAAGTAGAGCTCGCCCTCGCGGTAGCCGTCGATGTCGCCGCGGAAGCGGTAGTCGCGCAGCCACTCCAGGGTGCGGTTGTCCAGGAAGCGCTCGGCGACCGCGAGTTCGGGTTCGCCGAAACGGAATTCGCTCAGGGCCGTCAGCAACCGCCCGGTCCCCGCGACCACGCCGTAGCGCCGACCGTTCGGCAACCTGCGAGCGAATACTTCGAAGGTGCACTGCCGCTGGGCCGAACCGTCGGCCAGCGCTGCCGACAGCATGGTGAGCTCGTACTGGTCGGTCAGCAAGGCCGTACTGGTCAGTCCGTCCGCGATCATCACGGGAACACTCTAAGCACATCGACGGCCGTCCCACCGACCATGCGCCACGCCCGGGCATCGATCTCACGTCCACGTCGGGACGGCGTGTCGCGCGGGCTGTTGTTTCTGTGTTCTCAGGTCGTACCCTGGTTGTTATGGGTCTGTGTAATCAGGACGTTGTCCGGGTCGCCGCCGGTCCGGCGGGCGTCAACGTGACTATGTCGGCGGCACAGGCGACACCGGAGGCCATTGAATATTCCGAGATTCTGGAGGCCGAGGACCGGCCATGGGTGACCGTCGTATGGGACGATCCGGTCAACCTCATGCACTACGTGACCTACATCTTCCAGAAGCTCTTCGGCTACAGCAAAGGCAAGGCAACCGAGCTGATGCTGAAGGTCCACAACGATGGCAAGGCCGTGGTGTCCGCCGGTTCGCGCGACAAGATGGAGCACGACGTCCAACGGCTGCACGCGGCCGGGCTGTGGGCCACCATGCAACGTGACGAGTGAACAGGACGACTACGGTAACCCCGTGCGGAAGTGGAGCAGAAAGACCTCCCTGGGCGGGCTGAAACTGCGTTCGGAAATGGACGCCCACGAGGCGGAGGTATTGCGTTCGCTGGTCGGGGCCGTCACCGGACTGCTCACCGATCGGGCCCGTTCGGCGCCCGAGGACGACCTCGCGGAGCTGACCGGGCTACAGACGGGCAACACCGAACCGCCCGATGACCCGCGGCTGGCCCGGCTGCTGCCGGACTTTCATCGCCCCGAACCCGGTTCCCCCGACGCCGAGCGCGCCGGCCTCAACAGCGCCCTGCGCAGCCTGCACGAGCCGGAGATCATCGAGTCCAAGGTGGCCGCCGGGCTGGTCATCCTGGAAACGCTGCCGCCGCAGGGCGGCAAGATCATCATCAGCCAGGAACAGGCGCACGCCTGGCTCACCGCGCTCAACGACGTGCGGCTGGCCCTCGGCACGGCCCTGGACATCACCACCGACACGCCCGACCATTTCCCGGACGACGATCCGCGCGGGCCGAGCCTCGAGGTCTACCACTGGCTCACCTGGATGCAGGACTCACTGATCCAGGCGCTCGCGCCCTAGGACAGCGGACGTGGCACCGAGGAGGAACTGCCGTGAACAGTGGTGCGGGACCACGTAATTCGATCACCGACGTCGACGGCGTCCTGGTCGGCCAGTACCACGCGCTGGATGCGAACGCCACCCTCGGGTCGGGCGCGGCCACCGGCTGCACGGTGGTGCGGGTGCCGGACGGGGCCGTGGCCGCGGTGGACGTGCGAGGCGGCGGTCCGGGCACCCGCGAGACCGACCTGCTGGACCCGGGAAACACTGTGCGGCAGGTGAATGCGATCCTGCTCACCGGCGGCAGCGCCTACGGGCTGGCCGCGGCCGACGGCGTCATGCGCTGGCTGGAGGAGCACCGGGAGGGGATCCCGATGGATCCCGCCGACCCGTCCCGCGTGGTGCCGATCGTGCCCGCGGCGGTCATCTTCGATCTTCCGGTGGGGGCGTGGAACATTCGGCCCGACGCCGATTTCGGTTTCCTGGCGGCGGAGGCCGCGGACCCGGCGTTCGAGCGCGGGTCGGTCGGTGCGGGCGTGGGCGCGCGGGCGGGGTCGATCAAGGGCGGGATCGGCACGGCCAGTGTGCGTTTCACCGACGGCCCGGCGGCGGGCATCACCGTCGGCGCGGTGATCGTGGCCAATCCGGTCGGCTCGGTCTTCGACCCGCGCACCGGATTGCCGTGGGGCGCGGGCACCGACGGCCCCGAGCATTTCGGATTGCGCCCGGCCACCGCCGAACAGCTGGCGGCCGCGAATGCCCTCGCGGTGAAGGGAACCGTGCTCAACACCACCATCGGCGTGGTCGCGACCGACGCGGCGCTGGATCCCGCGGCCTGCAAGCGGCTGGCCGCGACCGCGCACGACGGGCTGGCCCGGGCCGTCCGGCCCGCGCATTCGCCGCTGGACGGCGACACCCTGTTCGCGCTGTCCACCGGCACCGCCGAGCAGCCGCCGGCGCTTCCGATGCCGCCGGCCTTCCCCGCTGATCTGCTGATCCTGGACCAGCTGTGCACGGCCGCGGCGGTCTGCGTGGAGCGCGCGATCGTGGACGCGATCCTGTCGGCGACCTCGGTGGCGGGCATCCCCGCCTACCGTGACCTGTTCGGGTCGCAGCCGTGACGGGTGCGGGGCACCGGGGTGTGACCGGGTTCATCGGGAATAGCCGCCTAGTCTCACCTGTTGACGACAGCGTTTCGGCCGTTCGGCCGGGGCGTCGAGCGGAAGGATGCGACTGTGCTGGTGATCAGGGCCGACCTCGTGGAGGCGATGGTCGCGCACGCGCGCGCCGACCACCCCGACGAGGCGTGCGGTGTCATCGCCGGTCCCGAGGGCTCCGATCGGCCCGAGCGGTTCATCCCCATGATCAATGCCGCGCGCTCGCCCACCTTCTACGAGTTCGACTCGGGTGAGCAGCTGCGGCTGTGGCGGGAGATGGATGCCGCCGACGAGGAGCCGGTGGTCATCTACCACTCGCACACCGCCACCGAGGCGTACCCGAGCCGCACCGACATCGCCTTCGCGTCCGAGCCCAATGCCCACTACGTGCTGATCTCCACCCGCGATCCGGAGCGGCACGACCTGCGCAGCTATCGGATCCTCGAGGGCGAGGTCACCGAGGAGCCCGTCGAGATCGTTGCCGCCTACAGCGAATCCGCAGACGCCTGAACGACTTTCACCGCACCCCGCCCGCCGGAACAACACAAGGAGTCCCCCTCATGCCGGTCACCGTGTCCATCCCGACCATCATGCGCCCGATCACCAAGGGCGAGAAGCGGGTTCAGGCCCAGGGCGCGACCCTGGCCGCCCTCATCGCCGACCTGGAGGCCAACTACCCGGGCCTGGAGGCGAAGCTGCTCAAGGACGGCAAGCTCAACCGCTACGTCAACATCTACGTCGACGACGAGGATGTCCGCTTCAGCGGCGGGCTCGAGGCCGAGGTACCCGAGAACGGTACCGTCACCATCCTCCCGGCGGTCGCCGGCGGCGCGCGCTAATCGTGGCGCGCTACGAGTCGCTGATCGCGACACTGGGCAACACCCCGCTGGTGGGGTTGAAGAACCTGTCCCCGCAGTGGGACGGTGACGAGCACGTGCGGCTGTGGGCCAAGCTCGAGGACCGCAATCCGACCGGATCCATCAAGGACCGCCCGGCGCTGCGCATGATCGAGCAGGCCGAGGCCGACGGGCGGCTCACGCCCGGCTGCACGATTCTCGAACCCACCAGCGGCAATACCGGTATCTCGCTGGCCATGGCGGCCAAGCTCAAGGGCTATCGCCTGGTGTGCGTGATGCCGGAGAACACCTCGGTGGAGCGGCGGCAGCTGCTCACCATGTTCGGCGCCGAGATCATCGACTCCCCGGCCGAGGGCGGCTCCAATCAGGCTGTGGCGCTGGCCAAGCAGATCGCCGCGGAGAATCCGGACTGGGTGATGCTCTACCAGTACGGCAATCCGGCCAACTTGCTGGCGCACTACGAGACCACCGGCCCCGAGATCCTCGCCGACCTGCCCGAGATCACGCACTTCGTGGCGGGTCTGGGCACCACCGGCACGCTCATGGGCACCGGCCGCTTCCTGCGTGAAAAGGTCCCCGGCATCGATATCGTCGCCGCCGAGCCGCGCTACGGCGAACTGGTCTACGGCCTGCGCAATCTCGACGAGGGCTTCGTCCCCGAGCTCTACGACGAGTCCGTCCTGACCTCCCGCTTCTCGGTCGGCCCCTACGACGCCGTCCGCCGCACCCGCGAATTGATCCTCGAAGAGGGCATTTTCGCGGGCATCTCCACCGGCGCCATCCTGCACGCCGCCCTCGGCGTCGCCAAGAAGGCACAGCAGGCGGGCAAGCGCGCCGACATCGCCTTCATCGTCGCCGACGGCGGCTGGAAATACCTCTCCACCGGCGCCTACGACGGCACCCTCGAAGAGGCCGAGGAGAAGCTCGACGGCCAGCTCTGGGCCTGACTCGGCCCCGGCGCCTCGGGGATTTCCCCGAGGCGGTCCGACTCGGTGCGGCGGTAGGCTCGGGGCAGGGCGGCTAGGAGGTCTTGCTATGAGCGGCGGGAGCGGGATGGGCGCGTCGTTCGATCCGGATCGGATCGCGCGGTTGCGGGGACAGCTGGCGAAGCCGGCGGGCGGGTCGGGCGGGAATGGTGCTCTGAAGTTGCTGTGGCAGCGCGCCATTGCGCTGACCCTGGGATTCACGGCGTTGCTGTATCTCGTGGAGGGGGTCAACAGCCTCACGAACAACGAGCTGGATCAGGCGGGGGTGAAGCCGCGCAGCGAGGACGGGCTGGCCGGCATTCTGTTCGCGCCTGTGCTGCATGCCAATTGGGGGCATCTGTTCGGGAACACGCTGCCGGTGATCGTGCTCGGGCTGCTCACCCTGCTGACCGGGATCGGGCGGGGGCTGACGGCGACGGCCATCATCTGGGTGATCGCCGGGGTGGGCCAGTGGTTCACGGCGCCGCCGCACAGCGTGTCGGTCGGCGCCTCGGTGCTGGTGTTCGGCTGGCTCACATATCTGATCTGCTGGGGCTGGTTCGCGCGAAATGTGTTGCAGATCGCGGTCGGAGTGGCGGTGGCGGTGCTCTACGGTTCGATCCTGTGGGGCGTTCTGCCCGGCAACCCGGAAATCTCTTGGCAAGGACATCTTTTCGGGGCGATAGGTGGAGTGGTTGCCGGATGGGTACTCTCTGGGAATGAACGTCGTCATCGTCGTGGGGCTGACGCCGGCCGTCTCGCGTCGCAGGGGTGACGCTGGACGCGGTCGGCGATTTGGGGGATCCCTCCTTGAGTGAGAATGCAGCGTGGCAGCATGGGGGAATGCGCCTCACCGTCCTCGGGTGCTCGGGCAGTGTGTCCGGCCCGGATTCCCCGGCGTCGGGTTACCTGCTGACCGGCCCGGATATGACACCGACCGTCATCGATTTCGGCCCCGGGGTACTCGGCGCGCTGCAGCGCCACCTGGATCCGGGTGAGGTCGACATCTTCCTGACCCACCTGCACGCCGACCACTGCCTGGATTTGCCGGGCCTGCTGGTGTGGCGCCGCTACCACCCCAATCCGCCCACGGGTAAGGCCGTCGTCTACGGCCCCACCGACACCGCGCTGCGAATCGGCAACGCCTCGGCGGAGATCGGCGGCGAGACCGACGACTGGTCCGACGTGATCGACATGCGGGTCTGGCAGGCGGATGTTCCGGCGCCCTTCGGCCCCGGCCACACCGTCGAGGCCCGCCGCATGTACCACCCGCCGGAGTCCTACGGCCTGCGCATCTCCACCGCCGCCGGCCGCACCTTCGTCTACACCGGCGACACCGCCCTGTGTGACGAGGTCTTCGAGTTGGCCAGCGGCGCAGACGTTCTGCTCTCCGAGGCCTCCTGGACCCACGACCCGGCCAACCGCCCGCCGGGTATCCATCTCTCCGGCCACGAGGCGGGCCTGATCGCCGCCCAGGCCGGTGTCGGCGAGCTTCTCCTCACCCACATTCCGCCGTGGACCTCCCGCGAGGACGTCATCGCCGAAGCCAAGGCGGTTTTCAGCGGTCCCGTGCACGCGGTCTCCCCGGGCGAGGTCTTCGACATCTGATCTTCGGCACGCGCCGACGCTATTCCGCGGGGCGCGGGCGACACCGGATCGTGGGCCACTACGCTGAGGGCCGTGTCGAAACGAGCCGATGGCAGGGCGGATGACGAACTCCGCGACGTACGGATCACCCGCGGTTTCACCACGCACCCGGCGGGGTCCGTGCTGGTGGAGTTCGGGCAGACGCGGGTGATGTGCACCGCGAGCGTCACCGACGGGGTGCCGCCGTGGCGGCGCGAGTCCGGATTGGGCTGGCTGACGGCCGAATACGCCATGCTGCCCGCCGCGACGCACACCCGCTCGGGACGAGAGTCGGTGAAGGGCAAGGTCGGTGGCCGCACCCAGGAGATCTCGCGGCTGATCGGCCGTTCGCTGCGCGCCTGCATCGACCTGTCGACCATCGGCGAGAACACCATCGCGGTGGACTGTGATGTGCTGCAGGCCGACGGCGGCACCCGCACCGCCGCCATCACCGGAGCGTATGTCGCGCTCTCGGACGCCATCACCTACCTGGGCGCGGCCGGGAAACTGACCGACCCGCAACCGATCTCCTGCGCCATCGCCGCGGTGAGCGTCGGCGTGGTCGACGGCCGGGTGCGCCTCGACCTGCCGTACGAGGAGGATTCGCGCGCCGAGGTCGACATGAACGTGGTCGCCACCGACACCGGCACCCTGGTGGAGATCCAGGGCACCGGCGAGGGCGCCACCTTCCCGCGCTCCACCCTCGACAAGCTGCTCGACTCCGCACTGGCGGGCTGTGAGCGGCTGTTCGTGGTGCAGAAGGCCGCCCTCGCGCTGCCCTACCCGGGCGTGCTGCCGGAGCCCGGGGAGTCCAAGAAGCGATGACCCGCCGCGTCCTGGTCGCCAGTCGCAATGCCAAGAAGCTGAACGAGCTGCGCCGCATCCTGGATGAGGCCGGTATCGCGGGCATCGAGATCGTCGGGCTGAACGACGTGCCGCCCTACGACGAGGCCCCCGAGACCGCCGCCACCTTCGAGGGCAATGCCGTCGCCAAGGCCCGCGACGGTTTCGCCGCCACCGGATTGCCTTGCGTCGCAGACGATTCCGGTCTCGAGGTGGATGCGCTCAACGGCATGCCCGGCGTGCTGTCGGCGCGCTGGTCCGGTACCCACGGCAATGACGGGGCCAACAACACCCTGCTGCTGGCCCAGCTCGGCGACGTCCCCGACGAGCGCCGCGGCGCCCGCTTCGTCTCCGCCTGCGCCCTGGTCGCCGACGGCGTCGAGGAGGTCGTGCGCGGCGAGTGGCCGGGTGTGATCGGCCGGAAACCGGTGGGCGACGGCGGTTTCGGCTACGACCCGCTGTTCTTCCCGGACGGCGGCGACGTCTCCTCCGCCCAGCTCACCCCGGCCGAGAAGGATGCTGCCTCGCACCGCGGCCGCGCCCTGCGTCAGCTCCTCCCGGCGCTGGCGGCCCTCGCCGGAAACTGAATTCCCGTAGACGCGAAAAGGGTTCGGGGACCTGGTCCCCGAACCCTTTTCGGCCGTTCGCGTGTAGTTCGATCGAGAGAGCGGCAAGTGATCTCGTGCCGTTCGGGGTAACTCCCCGGGTACGCCCAAGATAGTTTCGGCACCCGACCGCCGGCACGGGTCCGCGACGGCCGACGGCTCCCGAGCCGCCCGCTAGCGTCCCGGAGAGGCGGTTCAGCGTCCCGGAGAGGCGGTGAGAGCCTTGACCTCGCGGGTGCGGTAGTGCTCGAAGACGAAGGACAGGAACGGGATCGTGCCCGCGATGCAGGTCAGGGCCGTGGTGGCGGGCTTCCAGCGGGCCTTGATGCCGAGGTCGATGGTGAAGACCAGGTAGATCATGTAGAAGATGCCGTGCACCTGGCCGATGTAGAACAGCCAGTGCGGGGCGGTGCTGCTGTCGTCGAGGATGAGGTACTTGTAGACCATCTCACCGCACAGCACCAGCAGCCAGACACCGGTGATGTAGGCCAGGGCGCGGTAGCGGGTCAGCGCGCCGCGGATCTTCGCGGGCGCGGCGGCGCCGAGTGGGCGGGGTGCCAGCGTGGTGTCACCGGCGACGGGGGATGGTGCGGAGTTGTCGCGGGTGCTCAACCGGCGCTCCTCTCGGTGTGGTGCAGACCGGCGTCACGGACCTTGTCGTCCATGTCACGGGCGTGCAGATCGGCCAGGTACCTGTTGTATTCGGCGAGCTCGGGATCCTCGTCCCGGGCGGCTTTCGGGCGCTCCGGCAGCAGGCCCGCCGGGATTTCGCGCGGCGCCGTGGGTTTCGGCCGGCGCGGCCGGTCGGCGGGGGCGCCGGTCGGCGTGGACGCGGCGGCCGGTTCCGACACCGGAGCGTCGTAATGCTCGGCTTCCTGCTCCAGGCGCACGAATCGGACGTAGGCCCACACCACGAATCCGGCGAACAACGGCCATTGCAGCGCGTAGCCGAGATTCTGATAGGTGCCGCCGCCGGACTCGAAACGGGTCCACTGCCAGTAGCCCAGCCCCAGGCATGCCGCGAACGCCACAACCACGAACACGATCAGGGCCGGGCGGCGATGGGGAGCGGGCACGCACTCCACGGTACCTGGGGACTACGCACTGCGTAGTAGGAGGTGGGTAACAGCAGGGCCCGCCGCACCGGATGATGCGACGGGCCCCGGGCACGGGGCTCAGAGCTTGTAGGTGACCCCGGTCAGACGCTCGGACTCGGTCCAGAGCCTGCGCAGCAGTTCCGGATCCTGCGAGATCTTGCTGGACGGCGAGGGCTCGACCGGGCCCTGGCTGCC
The DNA here is from genome assembly GCF_042754165.1 of Nocardia sp. NPDC059229. Lineage (NCBI taxonomy): Bacteria > Bacillati > Actinomycetota > Actinomycetes > Mycobacteriales > Nocardiaceae > Nocardia > Nocardia sp. NPDC059229. The sequence goes on along the minus strand of NZ_JBHZAK010000015.1, from coordinate 220,514 downwards.
GAACAAGCGGGTGGGACCCCAGTAGACGGTCGGGTCGGCGTCGGTATTGGTCGCGGCGAACAGCGAGGAGTAGGCCGCGTGGTATGGGGACTGGCCCACGATCCGGATGAACGGCTTCGAGATCTTGTCGAGGACGGTTTCGGTGTGGGCGAACAGGTCGGTCGCCGAGACGCCCGGGTGTACCGCGTAGGAGCGCTTGGCCGAACCGGCCTCGGTCAGCCGCCGCTGCAGTTCGCGGGCGAACATCAGGTTCGACAGCTTGGCCTGCGCGTAGGCGAGATTGCGCTGGTAGCGGCGGTGCTCGTAGTTGAGGTCGTCGATCCACAGCTTGGGTGTCTGCTTGTGGGCGATGGAGGCCAGGGTGACCACCCGGTCGCCGATCCGGTCCAGCAGCAGCCCGGTCAGGGCGAAGTGGCCGAGATGGTTGACGCCCCACTGGGTTTCGAAGCCGTCCTTGGTGCGGGAGAACGGGATGTTCATCAGGCCCGCGTTATTGATGAGCACGTCGAATTCGCCTGTGCCCTCGGCGAACTGCCGCACCGAGTCGAGGCTGGCCAGGTCCAGGCTCGCCACCCGCACGTCACCCTCGATGCGGTCGGCCACCTCCTGGGCCTTGGCGGCATTGCGGCAGGCCATGATGACGGTGGCGCCCTTGCCCGCGAGCACCGTGGTGGTCTGCTCGCCGAGCCCGCCGTTGGCGCCGGTGATCACGAAGGTGCGTCCGGTCTGGTCCGGGATTTCGCTGGGCTTCCATGCCATGGCTGCTGACCTCACAATTCGAGTCGTTGGTTCGACCTTACTTCAGAGTAAGTTCCGGCGGTAGCCCTCGCGGGCCGGGGCAAACTTGTGACAGTCATAAAATGGTGATGATAATGGTTTCATGGCATCCCCGCCCACCGCCGCGCCGCTGGGCCTGCGCGAGCGCAAAAAGCTGCAGACCAGACAGAACATCTCGAACACCGCCACCCGGCTGTTCCTGGACCGCGGCTACGACAATGTCACCATCGCCGAGATCGCCGAGGCTTCCGAGGTCGCCAAGATGACCGTGACCAACTACTTCCCGCGCAAGGAAGACCTGGTGCTGGATATTCACGACGCCTTCGTCGCGGGTCCGGCGGTCACGGTGCGCGAGCGGCGGGCCGGTGAGTCGGCGCTGGCCGCGCTGCGGCGGGTGTATCTGGCCGCGGTCGCGGACAAGGATGCCGTGCTCGCCGGATTCTCCGGGCCGGACTTCGCCGCCCTGATCACCGGCAGCCCCGCGCTGGTGGCGCGGCTGCGGGAGTTCCACGAGGACCGGGAGCGGCGGCTGGCCGAGGTGCTGGCGCGGGAAACTGGTTGCGCCGCAGATGATTTCACCGCCCGGCTGGCGGCCGCGCTGCTGGGCGGCGTGCATCGCACCCTGTTCGAGGAGGTGCTGCGGCGCACGGTCGCGGGGGAGTCGAACGACGCCATCGCCACGATGCTGGGCGAGCAGGTGGCTGCGGCCTTCGGCACCCTCGAACCCGCGCTCGGCGGGTACGCGGTGCGCGCGAACTGACCGGTGCCGCACACGAACTGATCGGTCGCTCTGTGGAATGGCCGAGTCGCCGTGTCGTTGCCACAGAGTGGCTGGTGAGCGGCTCATCGTGGCGCGCGGTGCAGGGGCTGGGGGCGGGCGGGCTCATGGTCACCTCGACGGCCCTCATCGCCGATGTCATCCCGCTGCGCGAACGCGGCAAGTACCAGGGCGCGCTGGGCGCGGTCTTCGGCATCACCACCGTCATCGGGCCGACGCTGGGCGGGTTGTTCACCGACCACCTGAGCTGGCGCTGGTGCTTCTACGTGAATGTCCCTCTGGCCATCGTCATGATCGCGCTGGCGGCCCGCACCATCCCGATGACCAGGGCGGTCGTCAAACCGATCGTGGACTACCTCGGCATCGCGCTGATCGCGGTCGGCGTCGCCTGCCTGATCCTCGGATTGGAGTGGGGCGGGCAGGAATACGCGTGGGGCTCGCCCACCATCATCGGCCTGTTCGCGGCCGCGGTGGTGCTGATGGCGACCTTCGTGGCCGCGGAGTTCCGGGCCCCCGAACCCATGCTCCCCATGCACCTGTTCCGCAGCAATGTGTTCACGGTGTGCTCGATCCTGAGCTTAATCGTCGGCTTCGCGCTGCTGGGCGCCATGACCTACCTGCCCGCGTATCTGCAATACGTGCAGGGTGTTTCGGCGACCGCGTCCGGAGTGCGCACGCTGCCGCTGGTGGTCGGGTTGTTCTTCACGTCGATCCTGTCCGGCAATATCGTCGGAAAGACGGGGCACTACAAGGCTTTCCCGATCATCGGCTGCGCGGTGATGGCGCTGGGGCTGTACCTGATGTCGACTATGGGGGCGAACACCAGCTTCTGGGTCATGTCGGTGTACATGCTGATCCTGGGCTTGGGTGTCGGTCTGGCCATGCAGGTGCTGACCATCGCCGTGCAGAACAGCGTCCCGTACTCGGATCTGGGGACCGCCACCTCCGGCGTCACCTTCTTCCGCACCATCGGCAGCGCGTTCGGTACCACCGTGTTCGGCACCCTGTACACGAACAAGCTGCGCCCGAATCTGGAGGCGGCGCTGATCGAGGCGCGGGTCCCGCCGCAGGCGGCGCAGAATCCGGCGGTGCTGCGGGATCTGCCGAAACAGCAGTCCGCACCCATCATTCACGCCTACGCGGACTCCATCGACTTCGTCTTCCGCTGGGTGGTGCCGGTGGCCCTGCTCGGTGTCGTGGTGGCGTTCTTCCTGAAGCAGGTGACACTCCGCGACAGCGCGCGGGCCGAGGCCACCGATGTGGGGGAGCAGTTCTCCGTGCCGGACTCCGCCGATCGATTGGTGCAACTCGAGCGTTGCCGATCGGGTTCTGCTGGATCAGGCGATCGACAATATCGCCACCAAGCTGCTCGACGAGGCCGACCGCCCGGACGTCCTGCCGGTGCGCTGACCGTGGCGTCCGATGCCCCGCCGCGGAATCTGCAGCGGGGCATCGGTTTTCGACGGCAGGGCCGCTCGACGATCAGACCGACACGGTGGCGGGCCGCACGGTGGCGTCCCAATCGATCCGGAAGCGCTGCTCACCGCCCAGCATCTTCTCCGGATCCATCCGCTTGAACAGCAGCGGCATCATCAGCTGCATGGCCTTGCGGGCGACGGGCCCGGCGGCCTTGGTCTGGTTCATCCGGGCGACGCGGGCCGCGACCCCCTCCACCCGCGGCCGCCGCAGCGCCTCGTAGGTGGCGAAAGCCCGTGCCGGATCGTCGATATCGCGCAGGCACCGGGCCAGCTCGATCCCGCTCTCGATGGCCAGCGAGGCCCCCTGCCCGGAGGTGTTGCTCGGCGCGTGGATGGCGTCGCCCGTGAGTGCCAGCCGGCCCCGGTACCAGTGCGGCACCGGCGGCATGATGTGCAGCGCGCCGATCACGGCCAGCTGCGCCGGGGTGGTGCGGCGGGCCAGCTGCTCGCCCGGATCCTCCCCGGCGTAGGTTTCGCGCAGCGCGCGCAGCCACTGCTCGGCGGGGACGGTCCGGGCCTCGGTCAGCGAGTAGTACTGCTCGCTGGGCAGATTCGCGCCCCACGAGACCCGCCCGTCGGGCATGGCCCAGTAGAGGTAGTAGGCGCGCCGGCCGAAGGCGAAGGTCATCATGCCCGGCTCCAGGTCGATCGGGCAGTCGGTGTACGCGCCGAAGCTGAGCATGCGCAGGTACGTCGGCCCGGGGGCCTTCGGATCGACCAGGGTGCGCACGGTGGAGCGGATTCCGTCCGCGCCGATGAGGACATCCGCGGTCGCGCTGCTGCCGTCGGCGAAGATGGCGGTCACCCCGCCCGCGTGCTCCTCCACCTCGATGAGCCGCTTGTCGTACTCGAAGCGCACCCCGGCGGCGACGGCACTGTCGTGCAGTACCCGGTGCAGGTCGGCGCGGTCGATCACCCGCAGCGGCTCGATATCGGTCATGCCGGGCAGCTCGAATCGCTTGCCGTTGACCGACATCGAGGATCGGCTGATGGGCACCGCGTGGGCGCGCACCGCGTCGCCGGCCCCGACGATGTCGAGCGCGGCCACGCCGTTGGGCGCGAGCGCCAGGTTGGAGCCGATGCCGTAGGCGGGACCCGGATAGGCCTCGTAGACGGTGACGTCGATACCGGACTTGTGGAGCGCGGTGGCGGTGACGGGGCCGGAGATGCCGCCACCGATGACGAGTGCGGAACGAATGGACATGGTTCTCTCCCGAGAAGTGTTCGCAGGGGTGTCGAAAACCCCGAACCGTCCCGCGCGTGGAGAACCCAGTTATCCTGTAGTTGCCAAACTCGGCACCGGGTTCGCCTGCACGGACGCGGTTCGAGACGGTGTGTTCCCGGGCTTCGGCGGCGGTGTTGCAGCACCCTCGCCGGGGCCCGGTCCATGTGGATCAGTCGTGCTGGGACTGCGGTGTGTCGGCTCCCCCTTCCGCCGGCTCTGCGATGTCGGCGGGCATGACGCCGTCGCGATGCCAGGCCCGCCAGCCCTCCACGTCCGGGAAGCTGCCGTCGGCGAGCGAATCGCGCAGTGCGCGTGCCCATTCGGACTCCGCTGCCAGCATGGCCAGCTCGTAGTCCTCTTCGATCAGGAACAGCCGCGGCACCGTGCCGTCCAGGGCGGCCAGTTGGGTGCGGTTTTCGGCAATGGTCCGGTCCAGCTTGGTGATTCGCTGGGTGAGCAGGTCGACGACCTCGTCGGGCGGCAGCACCGAGGCGACGGACAGCCCGGCCATGAAGCGGCGCTTCTCCGGCTCGGGGTCGGCGATGAGTTCCCTGGTCCAGTCGGTGAGTTCGGCGCGCCCGGCGTCGGTGATCCGGTAGATGGTCCGTTCCGGCCGGGCGCCGTCGCGTTCGCTGCCCGCGATCTCGAGGAAGCCGTGCTTGGCGAGGTTGTCCACGACCGTGTAGAGCGAGCCCCACTTGATGCTCATGTCGTTGTCCTTGCCCCATGCCCGCAACTGCGCGGCGATCTCGTATCGATGCATGGGTTTGGCGACGACGGCGGACAGCACCGCCAGCCCCATCAGATTGGCGACCTTGCGCTTGCGGGCCATCCGGCACCCCCTTACTCGTCTACGAATATACGTCTACGAGTATTCGGTGACAAGCATTCGGCCGGAATCGAGCTCCGATCGGCGTCTACGCGTGGGCGAAGCGGGCGCGCAGGTGGTCGGAGGTGGCCTGGTCGGCGGGCAGGAACGCCTCGAGGTGCAGCTCGGACAGGGTGATGTCGGTGGCCGTCGCGAACGAGGTGATCGTGGTGATGAGCCGCAGCTCGCCCGCCTCGGACCGCAGTCGCAGCGGAACCGCGAAACCCAGATGTCCCGGGCCCGGCTCCACCGGCGGCAGATAGCCGTCGAGTTCGGCGATGAGCGCGTCCAGCGCGGGATCCGGGCTGCGGCCCGCGCGATTGCGGAGGCTGTCGGTGACGTGCCGCCCCCACTCCGGCAGGTTCTCCACCCGCCGGGCCAGCCCGTCCGGGTGCAGGGCCAGCCGCAGCACATTGATCGGGGGCTCCAGCAGTTCCGGCGCACAGCCCTCGGTCAGCAGCTCGAATCCGGGATTGGCCGCCACCAGCACGCCGAACGGCCGGGTCACCACGGCCGGATACGGCAGATGCCCCTGCAGGATGGTGTCCAGCGCATGCCGGACCGCGTCGAGTTCCGGTGCGTCCAGCGAGGATTCGGGAAAGATCGGCGCATAGCCCGCTGCCAGCAGCATGGCGTTGCGCTCCCGCAGGGACAGTCCCAGCACCTCGGCCAGGCGGACCACCATGATCCGTCCCGGCTGCGAGCGCCCCTGCTCCAGGAAGCTCAGATACCGCTGGCTGGTCTCGGCGGCGATGGCCAGATCGAGCTGGCTCAACCGCCGCCGTGTCCGCCAGTCGCGGAGCTGCTGTGCGAACGGTGTGGTCGTGGCCGGGGCCATGGTCGTCATACCTCCACTGTGTTCGAGGGGGTGTCGCGTCGCGATTCCCTCCAGGGAATCGTCACACGGCAGGCGAGCCGCGTCTTGATCATTCCCTGCAGGGAATCGCGGTGGCGGCCGGCGCGGCACAGACTCGGAGCCATGAGCGATGGACATGATCAGAACCCGAATGGTGTTGCCTACCACCTGGATCCGCTGCGCGGCATGGCCGGATTGAGCACGGCGGTGCAGGCGGCGCCGATCCCCGGACCGCACCAGGTGCTGGTGCGGGTGCGCGCCGCCTCCCTGAACCGGCGCGACATCATGCTGATGGAGGGCACCTACCCGGTGCCGGCCCGGCCGGGCGTGGTGCCGTTGGTGGACGGCGTCGGTGAGGTGATCGGCCTGGGTGCGGGCGTGACCCGTGCGGCGCTGGGCGACCGGGTGATGGGCACCTACTTCGTCGGCTGGAACGACGGCCCGCAGACCCAGGCGCTGAGCGGTGAGCAGTACGGCGCGAACCACGACGGCTGGCTCGCGACCTATGTGCTGCTGGAAGAGGACTCGGTGGTGCAGGTGCCGCCGTATCTCACCGACGCGGAAGCCGCCGCCCTCACCTGCGCGGGTCTGGTGGCCTGGGCCGCGGTGACCAAGCCGGTGCCGGTCGGCCCGGGCGACACCGTGCTCACGGTCGGCTCGGGTCCGGTCGGCCTCTTCGCGGTGCAGCACGCGAAAATGCTGGGCGCGCAGGTCATCTCCCTGACCTCGTCGCCGGAGAAGGGTGAGCGCCTGCGCAAGCTGGGCGCGGACGAGGTGGTGGACCGGACCGCGACCCCGGACTGGGAGCGGGTGGTGCTGGAGCTCACCGACGGCCTGGGCGTAGAGCGCGTGGTGGAGGCGGTGGGCAAGCGGACGCTGGCGAAATCCCTTGCGGCCACGGCCTACAACGGCGAGGTCGTGCTGATCGGGGCCTTCTCGGCCGAGCCGGGGCAGCAGCCCGCCGATCCGCTGGGCGGCAAGTATGCCGGCCTGCGCCGCATCGCAGTGGGCAGCCGGGCGGATCTGGAGTTCATGAACCGCACCATGGCCGAGCACGGCATGCGGCCGGTGATCGATCGGGTGTATCCGTTCGAGCGGGCGGTCGAGGCGTTCGAATACTTCGAGACCGGTGACCCGTTCGGCAAGGTGGTGGTCACCCTGAATTGAGCGCAACTTACTGGCAATCGGTTTGGATAGATATCTACCTGGAACTATTTCCTTACCTTGTAGCCGGTTCAGATAGTCAGCAAATCTGTGTACCGTGCCTTGAAGGAGAAGCATTTCGGATCTACGAGCGTGTGCTTCGAGCCGAAGGAGTTCCCCGATGGCGGTGGGCGCGGTACGCGAGAGACCCGGTGCGGCGGGGGAGGAGCCCGCCGCCGCAGCGAATGACGGGACCCCCGGTCTGACCGCGGTGGGGACGATGCCCGCCAAGGTGCTCGGCGGCCTCCTGGTCCTCTCGTTCAGCGTGATCGTCGCCCTCATCGGCGGCACCATGTGGGCCGCTCTCGACAGACCCGGCGGCGCCGAAACACCGGACACCCCACCGGCTTCCACATCCACCGCCCCGGTGTCCGTCAAGGCGCAGCCCCAGGCACCCCCGTCCGCCACCTCCGCCGCTCCGTCACCGCCACCGCCCGCCCCGGCCGCAGCGCAGAATCCCACGCCCGCCCCGGCGCCCTCACCTGCCCCTGCTCCTGGCCCCGCCCCCGCCCCGCAAACCGAGCAATACGTCCCTCCGCCCGCGCCGGTCCAGGTGGCTCCCGAGCCGCCCGCACCCGCTCCGGTGGCGCCGCCTCCACCACCGGCCCCCGCACTGCCGGACATCCTGGCCCCGATCCTCCCGTTCCTGGTGCCACCCCCGCCCCCGCCCGCTCCCTAGTTGTCGCGGCCCGGAATCCGAAGGAGGACAGCCATGCTGGGCACGGCAGACGAGATCCGGCGCGACCAAGGCGATATCGACCCCCGGCGGCTGGTCCGCGTGGTCCTGGCCGCAGTCCTCATGGCGATGGCTGTCGGGGCGGGCATCTGGCTCACCTCGTCCGGTGATCGCCCGATCGCCGATACCTCGATCGTGAATGTTCCCCGCCCGCGTCACGATCATTTCGCCCCCGCTCCGCATCCGCCCAAAGTCGCGCCCGCCCCGCGCCCGCCCAATGTCCCTGCCGCCGAACAGGTTCCGTCCGGTCCGGCCCCGGATCCGGCTCCGCCAGTGGTGATTCCGGCGCCCGTCGCACCGCATCCGGTGAATATCCCGGCGCTGGTGGGCCCGGGTGGTGGGCCGGCGAAACCGCTCGCGCCGCCGGAGGATTCGGGCCGGCCTTCCGGCTAGAGTCCGGAAATCCCTGCCAGCTGGCCGATTCCGTAGGTGACGGCCATGGCCAGCGCACCGCCGATGACCACCCGGAGCACGGCGCGGCGTGGATTGCTGCCACCGAGCCGGGCGCTCACCGACCCGGTCAGGGCCAGCGCCACCAGCACGGCGGCGAAACAGACGGGGATGCGCCACTGGGTCGGGGGCAGCAGGATGGCCAGGATCGGCAGAATGGCGCCGATGGTGAAGGAGACGGCCGACGACAGCGCGGCCTGCCACGGATTGGTGAGTTCGTGTGGGTCCAAACCCAATTCGGCCTCGGCGTGGGCGGCGAAGGCGTCGTGCGCGGTGAGTTCCTGGGCCACCTGGCGGGCGGTCTCGGCGGACAGTCCCTTGGCCCGGTAGATCTGGGTCAGCTCGGCCAGTTCGTATTCCGGCTCCTCGGCCAGCTCCCGCTTCTCCTTGGACAGCAGGGCGCGCTCGGAGTCGCGCTGGGTGCTGACCGAGACGTATTCGCCGACTGCCATGGAGATGGCGCCGGCGGCCAGACCCGCGACGCCCGCGGTGAGGATGGCGCTGGAGTCGGTGGACGCGGCGGCGACACCGACCACCAGGCCGGCGGTGGAGACGATGCCGTCATTGGCGCCCAGCACGCCGGCCCGCAACCAGTTGAGGCGGGCGGCGAGGCCCTCGTCGTGCGGCTCGTGCGGGTGCGGTAGCGCTGCGTCGGCGGCTCCGGTGTCGTCCACGTGGGCAGCCTAATTCACCGGGACGCACTCATGCGGCAATGCGTTCGGGGAGGCATGGCTCCCATTTACGGGGTGTGCGGACGGTTTGCTGCAACGATGGGGTCATGGTGGGTTTCTGCAGGCGGTACTGGTCGGCCATCCTCCCGGTGCTGGGCGCCGCGGTGCTGGTGGTGGCCTGGGGCCGGCAGCTGAGCCCGGTCCCGGCGGTACTGGTGGGAGCCGTGCTGATCGGCGCGGTGCTGGCCGCGGTGCACCACGCGGAGACGGTCGCGCACCGGGTGGGCGAGCCGTTCGGATCGCTGATCCTGGCGGTGGCGGTGACCATCATCGAGGTCGGGCTGATCGTCACGCTCATGGTGTCCAGCCCGGAGAAGTCCGCCTCGCTGGCCCGCGACACCGTCTTCGCCGCCGTAATGATCACGTGCAATGGCATTTTCGGCCTTTCGCTGCTGGTGGGCGCGCTGCGGCGGCGGGTGGCTGTCTTCAATGCCGAGGGCACCGGCGCGGCGCTGGCCACTGTCGCGACACTCGCGACGCTGAGCCTGGTGCTGCCGACCTTCACCACGAGCGAACCCGGCCCGGTGTTCTCGACCTCGCAGCTGGCCTTCGCCGCCGTGGCTTCGCTGGTTCTCTACGGCGTCTTCGTCATGGTGCAGACGGTCCGGCATCCGGACGACTTCCTGCCCGTCGAGGGGATCGCGGCGGTCGACGATGAGCACGAGGAGCCGCCCACCCGCGGGCAGGCGTTGCTGAGTCTGGGTTTGCTGCTGGTTGCCCTGATCGGCGTGGTCGGGCTGGCGAAGGTGGACACACCGAATATCGAATCCGGTATCGCCGCGGCCGGGCTGCCGCAGTCCGCGGTCGGTGTGGTGATCGCGATGCTGGTGCTGCTGCCCGAAACCATTGCGGCCGTGCGTACTGCGCGCCGCGACCGGGTGCAGATCTCGCTGAATCTGGCGCTGGGTTCGGCCATGGCCAGTATCGGCCTGACCATTCCGGCCATCGCGCTCGCCTCGGTCTGGATCGAGGGCCCGCTCATGCTCGGCCTGGGCGCGACCCAGATGGTGCTGCTGGCATTGACCGTGGTGGTCGGCGCGCTCACCGTGGTGCCCGGACGGGCGACCCTGCTCCAGGGCTGTGTGCACCTGGTGTTGTTCTCGGCCTTCGTTTTTCTGGCGGTCAGTCCGTAATCAGGAGTTCCAGCGGTAGATCTGGCCGTCGCGCAGTTCGTAGGACGTCGCGGGATTGGTGGCATCGTGCCGGGACAGCAGCGCCATGACGCGGGTTCGTCCGCGGGTGGTGACGCCGTCCTCGGTCCAATGCACATAGGGGTGCACCAGTTTCGCGAATTCCGCCCAGTCGCCGGCTTCGATCGTGTGCAGGACCGCCGACACCGTGTTGTCCACAGCGACAGTGAACACGCACTGTCCGGGTTACGCGTGGGTTCGAGGTGAAATCGGAGGTTGCTGCGAGATCACTCTATTCGGCTTCAGGTATGGCTGAGGGCTGCGAAACCGCCTCGCCGGGGGTTCGCCCGGGGCGTGCTCAGCGTCATAGTTATAGCCGATCTGCTCTGATAACACGTTCTAGAACTGCAGGTCACATGGCTATTCGTCCCGCTGACCGGGATCGACTCCGGATGTACCGGTAGGTAACTTGGAGGTTCCGATCACACCTCGAGCCGATTTGTTGTAACTCCGCGTAACCATTAGCTTTGATGGCAGGCAGTGTTGCCGATCACGGAGAAGAAATTTGAAGCTCGCCACCACACGTCGGTTCCGGCGTCTCGAAGAAGCAGTCCTGCGATGACCCGGGCCGTCCATAATCGGTCCGCCGTGCGCATCGTGCGTGACAACTTCTCCAGCACCTCGGTGGCATCGCTGCGCACCTTCGGTCGCGCGGTCGGAATTGCCGAGGAAGCGGTGGTCGGCACCGTCACCGATATCGCGCGCCGCCAATTCCAATGGAAAGAAGCCATTCTCCAGGCCTGGCGGCTCATTACCGTGACCGCGATTCCGGCCGTGCTCATCGCGATTCCGTTCGGTGTCATCGTTTCGGTCCAGGTGGGCAATCTGATTCACACCCTGGGCGCGGATTCACTGCTGGGCGCGACCGGCGGCCTGGGCGTCATCAAACAGGGCGCGCCGCTGGCCACCGGCTTCCTGCTGGGCGGCGCGGGCGCCGCGGCACTGGCGGCGGATCTGGGCGCGCGCACCATTCGCGAGGAGATCGACGCGCTGAACACCATGGGCATCAGCCCGATTCACCGGCTGGTGATCCCGCGCCTGGTGGCCATGGTCTTCGTCGCGCCGCTGCTGAACGTGCTCATCATCTTCGTGGGCGTGCTGGCCGGCTACGGCGTCGCCATCGGCGGGCAGGGCGTGACGCCGGGCTCGTACTGGTCCACCTTCGGATCCTTCACCACCACCGCCGATGTGTGGGTGTCGCTGTTGAAGGCCGTGATCTTCGGGTTCCTCGTGGTGATCATCGCCTGCCAGCGCGGGCTCGAGGCGAAGGGCGGCCCGCGGGGTGTCGCCGACGCCGTGAACGCCGCGGTCGTGCTGTCGGTGGTGTCGATCGTGACCGTCAATCTGGTCGCCACCCAGATCACCGATCTCTTCCTGCCCACGAGGCTGGCCTGATGTCGGCAACCTATGTGCCCAAGGGGCTGGGCTGGGCCGCGCGCGCCTATCGCCGCCGTGGCCTGATCCTGCGCCGGGTGGAGAACCTGGGCTTCACGCTGGCCTTCGTCTGGCAGGTGCTGTCGTCGATTCCGTTGACGCTGAAGCGCTATCGCAGTGAGACCATGCGGGCCATCTCGGATATGACCTGGGGCCGCGGCTCGGTCATCGTGGGCGGCGGGACCGTGCCGATGATGATCGTGCTCGGCCTGGTCATGGGCGCGTCGGTGGCGGTGGAGTCGTTCACCACGCTGGACATGCTGGGCATGGGCCCGGTGTCCGGCCTGGTATCGGCCTACGCCACCACCCGCGAGCTGGCGCCGATCGTGGCCGCCATCGGGTTCGCCGCGCAGGCGGGCTGCCGCATGACCGCCGAGATCGGGTCCATGCGTATCTCCGAGGAGATCGACGCCATCGAATCCCTCGGTCTGCGTTCGGTTCCCTTCGTGGTGACCACCCGCGTGCTCGCGGGCGCGGTCGCCATCGTGCCGACCTTCCTGATCGCGCTGATCCTGTCCTATGCGGCCTGCCGCGGGCTGATCACGCTGGTGCACGGGGCGTCTGCCGGTGTGTACGACCATTACTTCTTCCAGTTCGTGTCCGGGTTCGACGTGATCGCCGCGGTGGTCAAGGTGGCCGTGTTCGCGGTGGTGGTCATCCTGATCCACTGCTACTTCGGCTTTTTCGCGACCGGCGGGCCGGAGGGCGTGGGTATCGCCTCGGGTAAGGCGGTGCGCGCGAGTTCGGTGGCCATCGTGGCCATGGACATGGTGCTGTCGCTGTCCCTGTGGGGCTTCAACTCGGCGATTACGTTCACGGGGTAGGGGATGCCGAATTACGGAATGCCGGGTGTGGCCGTCGATCGCAAGCGGGCGATGACGGTCGGCACCGTCGCGCTGGCGCTGGTGGTGGCCGTGGTGGCGGGCTGGGCGCTGTACCGGTCACAGAAAACCGAGGCCGGACTGCCGATTTCACTGCGCACCGAGCAGATCGGTGACGGCGTGCTGGTCGGCACCGACGTGCGGGCCAATGGCGTGGTGATCGGCAAGGTCACCGAGATCGCGCCGGATCAGCACGGGACGCAGCAGATTTCGCTGCGGCTCGACGCTGCCGAGCTGTTCGGGCTGGACGACAGCCTGCAGGTGGATTACGCGCCGGCCAACCTCTTCGGCATCAGCGAGATCGAATTGCGCAGGGGCGCGGGCGGTTCCCCGCTGCGCTCGGGCACGGTGCTGGACTTCACCGGCAGCCGCGCCGCCGCGGTCTACGACGCCACCATGGGCTCGCTGCTGCGCAGTGCCTCGCAGGTGGGCGGTTCGGTGCTGACCCCGCAGATGGCGTCGGTGATCGCACAGGCCGCGGCCGATACCCAGGCGCTCATGCCGCTGGCGCAGGCGCTGATCACCGCGCAGCGCACGATTACCGACAACCAGAAGATGCCGATGTCGGAGCTGGTCGGCAACCTCGGCCCGGCCTTCGACGGCGGCGGCCGGTTCGCGGGCGCGACCGTGCAGGTGGTGGATCTGATCCGCAGTATGCAGCGGCTGCAGACCGACCGCGCCGCCTACGACAAGGGCGTCGCGACGGTCACCGGTCAGCTGCTGCCGGCGCTGGCGACCACCTTCACCCAGGCCGGGAATCAGCTTTCCGGCACCACCGACATGCTGGTCCCGGTGCTGACCGCACTCGCGCAGATGGTGCCGCAGCCGCAGCAGTCCGCGGCCGAATTGCGCCTGCTGCTGGAGCGTTTGCGCGCGGCCATGCCGGACACCGGGCAGGGGCCGGTGCTGAATGTGGAGGTCGACCTGAAGGGTGTGCCGGCCATCGCGGTGCCGCTGCTGGGAGGGGCCAAATGAGGCGTGCATCGCGCAGCGATTCCATCAGGGGTGGCGGTCGGGCGACGGGTGGGCATGTTAAAGCCGCAGCCTGGCGGCTGGCTTTGTTCGCGGGCGTCATCGTGGCGGTGCTCATGTTGGTGCTCACCGCGATTCAGCGCCCGGTGTCGGGGAAGACCGAGACCTACGATGCGATCTTCACCGACGCCAACGGTTTGAAGGTCGGCGACGACGTGCGCATGTTCGGCGTGCAGGTCGGCAAGGTGAAGCAGATCGGTCTCGAGGGTGCGAAGGCGCGGGTGCAGTTGTCGGTCAAGACCGATGCGCTCGTCTACGACAACTCCAAGCTGGCCATCCGCTACCAGAATCTGACCGGGCAGCGGTACATCGATCTGCAGCAGCAGCCGCAGCCGGGCAATCGTATTCCGGCGGGCGCGCGCATCGGTGAGGACCACACCGTGCCGTCGTTCGATGTGACGCAGCTGTTCAACGGCCTGAAGCCGGTGCTGCAGACCATTTCCCCGGAGGCCATCAACCAGTTCAGCGCCAGCATGGTGGCCCTGATCGAGGGTGACGGCAGCGGGATCGGCCCGGCCATGGACGCGATCGGGAAACTGGCGTCGTACGTGGACAACCGGCAGCAGGTGATCTCGACGCTGATCCACAATATGTCGGATCTGTCGGACCGGCTGGGCGGGCGCGTGCACTACCTGGTGCCGCTGCTGAAGCAGCTCTCCGACATCTTCGAGGCATTGCAGCAGAACATCGGCGGCCTGGCGCAATTCGCGGTCACCGCGCCCTCGGTGCTGCGGCCCATCGACAATCTGCTGCGCTCGCTGGGGATCGACAGCGGGTCCGATGTGGACGCGCTGATCCGCAAGATCTTCCCCGACGCCAAGGAGGCGGTGGACGCCTTCGGCCGCCTGCCCGCGGTGCTCGGCGCGGCCGACGCGGCCCTGCCGACCAGCCCGAGCGGCTGGAAGCCGGTGTGCAGCAAGGGAACCGCCGATGTGCCGGCGGTGGTCAGGGTGCTCGTGTCGGGACAGCAGGTGGCGATATGCAACGGATGACATTGCCCCGCTTCTCGAGCGGGCTCGGTGTGAAACGTGACGATCGGGTGGTCGACGACGCCACCAAGCAGAAGCGGCACCTGCGCAGGGGCATCATCGGCGCGGTGCTGGTGGTGCTGGGCCTGACCGCGGCCGGTGCGCTGTACGTGATCCCGTTCGGCAAGCACACCTACACCGCGGAACTGTCCGAGGCGCAGTCGGTGAAGGCGGGCGACGACGTGCGCATCGCCGGCATCTCGGTCGGCGAGGTGAAGTCGCTGGAACTGAAGCCGGACAAGGTCGTCATGCGCTTCACGGTGAAATCCGATGTGTTCCTGGGTGATCAGACCTCCCTGGATATTCGCATGCTGACCATTGTCGGCGGCCACTATGTGGCGGTGTTCCCGGCCGGGAGCAAGCCGCTGGGGTCGGCGGCCATTCCGGCGGACCGGGTCCGCCTGCCCTACAGCCTGATCGAGGCCTTCCAGGACGCGGCCGCCCCGCTCTCCAAGATCGACGGCTCGATGCTGAACAAGAACCTTGCGGCACTGGGCAATTCGATCGACGGCTCGCCCGACACCCTGCGCACCACGCTGGCCACGGTCGACACCTATGTGGACGCGCTGGACAAACAGCGCGGCCAGGTATCCAATGCGGTGGCCGTGGCCGACGAGTACGTGCGCATGTACGACGGCGCGAAATCCGATCTGGGCCGGCTCATGGACAATGCCAACCTGCTGGTCACCGTGCTCGACGACAAGCATGCCGAGATGGCCGAGGCCATCCGGCTGCTCAGCGATGTGCTCGGCCGGATCGGCGGTGCGGAACCCACCTGGTCGGATCTGAAGCCCAAGCTGACCGACGCCATCACCCAGCTCGAACAGCTCGGCCAGAAGTTCACCCCGACCCTGACCGCCGCGCAGGACCTGCGGAAGAAGCTGTCGGACCTGGTGATTCCGGACGGCGGCGTGCAGATCGACCAGTCGCAGCAGACCGTCGCGCTGTCGGAGCAGCCAGTGGCACAGCCGCAGCAGCCCGCGGCACAGCCGCAGGTGTGCATTCCGGTGCCGGGGAAGGACTGCTGATGTTCAAGCGGATGCTCGGATCTCAGGCGTTCATGTCGGTCGCCGGTGCGGTGCTGGTGTTACTGCTGGCGGTGGTCGGGTACCTCCTGTGGTTCGACCCGATGAAGAAGACCGTGTCCTACTGCGCCGTCATGCCCGACGCGGTCGGTCTGTACGCGGGCAACAAGGTGACCATGCGCGGAATCCCGGTCGGCACCGTCGATTCCATCGATTCGGACGGCACCAAGGTCAAGGTGAAGTTCTCCGTCGACGCGAAGTACCCCGTGTACGCGGACGCCGCCGCCACCACCGTCTCGGATTCGATTGTGGCCGACCGCAATCTGGCGGTGCTCAACAGTGGCAAGGATCTGGCGCACTGGGATTCGTCGCAGTGCATCACCAAAACCCTGACGCCCAAGAGCATTACCGAGACCCTGACGGCGCTGGCCGATCTGTCCGCGCAGCTACAGCAGGCGCAGGCCCCGGATGCGCTGGCGCACGGCCTGTCCGCGCTGGACTCGGCCACCCAGGGCGCGGGCCCGCAGATCAACGAGATCGTCAAGAGGCTGGGTTCGGCGCTGGCCCAGCCGGACGCCGACATCGGGCACCTGGCGGGCATCTTCGACGCCTTCGCCGCGGTCGGTGCGAAGGTCGAGCAGCACTGGGGCGACCTGCGCTCCATGCTGCTGCGGCTGGCCCCCGCCCTGAACAATGCCAGCACCGAATTGCTCGGTCCCGGTGCTCAACTCATCGACCGGCTCGGGGAGGTGCTGCCCATGCTCAATGATCTGGTCACCATCGCGGGCGACCCGATCATGCGCGGTCTCGACGACACCCTGCCGCTGGTCCGGCTGCTGCGCGCCAACGTCGGCTCGCTCTCCGAGGTCATGCTGAAACTCCCGGTGCTGACCAATGCGGCCCAGAACGTCATGGGCAACGGCATCACCTACGGCTCCCCGCGCGCGGCCCTGCCGGCCCCGCAGGCCGAACAGGTCTGCGCCGCCGTCAATGCCGTCACCCCGGGCAGCTGCACCGACGCCGCCAACGGCATGGTGAACGTCCCGCTGGTCCCGTTGGTGCTCGGAATGGCAGGTGTGCGATGAGGTTCGGACGCTGGGAGATCGTCGTCGCCACCCGGCCCGGTTCCGGTGCGGGAGCGGGCGGCTCGGCGTGGTCGAAGCCTGCGCAGGGGGCAGGCTCCGACATGCGTCCGCGGGGACGGGCGGCCAGGCGTGCCGGAGCCGCTGTGCTGGCTGCCGGGCTGTTCGCCGGGACGGGGGCCTGTGCCTTCGATCCGTCCTCGGTGCCGGTGCCGGGCACCACGATTTCGGGGCCCACCTACCGGATTCACATCGAGTTCGGCAATGTGCTGAATCTGCCCGCGAAGGCCAAGGTCATCGCCAATGGCGCGCAGGTCGGTTCGGTCAGCGGTGTGCGCGTGGTGGATTCGGCGCACGCGGGCGGGCGCGGCGGCTATGTCGTGGTGGACGCGGACATCTCGTCCAAGGTGCAGCTGCCGGCGACCACGGTGGCCGAGCTGCGGCAGAACACGGTGCTGGGTGACATCCATCTGGCGCTGGCCACGCCGCCGGACGGGTTCGGGTCGCTGCTGACGGACGGCGGCACCATCGCCCAGGACCACACCCGGCCGCCGGTGCAGCTCGAGGACACCATGGCCGCTCTGGCCGCCTTCACCCAGGGCGGGGCCGTGAATCAGTTGCAGGACATCATC
This sequence comes from Nocardia sp. NPDC059229, assembly GCF_042754165.1. Classification (NCBI taxonomy): domain Bacteria; kingdom Bacillati; phylum Actinomycetota; class Actinomycetes; order Mycobacteriales; family Nocardiaceae; genus Nocardia; species Nocardia sp. NPDC059229. Next base: position 203,108 of record NZ_JBHZAK010000015.1, on the reverse strand, counting down.
AACCACTTCAATGCGGTGCTGCCCCGCGATCCCGAGGAGACCAAGCGGATCGCGCAGAACGCGGCCGGGAACGCGGTGGATCTGGCGGCCAATCTGGGCCAGGTCGACAAGCTGCTCGACGGTCTGGGTGTGAACGCCCAGGTGCTGCACGATCGCGCGGACTTCCTGGACCACGAGCTCAGCCAGGAGTCGGTGGACGCCACGACCGGGATCACCGGCTCGATCAAGGGCGTTACCCAGATCTTCGCCGTGCTCGGCCAGCTCGGGCAGTCGCTGGTGTGGCTGGCCCCGCTGGCCACCGCGCTGGATCCGGCGACGCAATCCTTTGCACCGCTGGCCCTTTCGGGACGGCCGCTGGACCTGTCGGTGCCGTCGAACCTGTCGCTGCTGACCTCGCTGCTGCGGGACAAGCTGATTCCGTTCGTCGAGAACGGGCCCAAGGTGAACATCACCGGCGTCCAGGCGGATTCGGTCTCCCGAGACGATCAGGTCGCCAATATTCTGGCCGGGCTGCGCATGATCGGAGCGGTGCGATGAAGTGGGGTTCGCTGGCGTCGCTGGGCGGCATCGCGGCCGTCACCGTGGTGGGCGCGAGCTATCTGACCTTCGGCGTGGTGCGGGCGGATCCGTTCGCGCACCACACCGACGGGTCCATGGTGATGGCGAATTCCGGTGGGCTGAGCGTGGGTTCGCCCATCCTGCTCACCGGCATGCGGGTCGGCAGGATCACGTCGGTGGACTCCACCGCGCGCGGCGTCGAGGTGGGCTTCCGCATCGACGGGGACCGCAGGCTGCCCACCGACAGTGACGTCACCATCGAGCAGCTGTCCGCGCTGGGCGAACCGTTCGTGGAATTCCGGCCCCGCACCGCGGGCGGGCCGTACCTGAGGGACGGCCAGCGCCTGGATGCCGCCGCGGTGAAGTCGCCGCTGTCCATTCCCGAGGTGTCGCGACTGGTCAACAAGGTCATGAACCAGCTCGACCCGAAGGTCGCGGCCTCGCTGGCGAGCACGCTGGGAGCGGCCTTCCACGACACGGATTCGGCCATGCCGAACCTGACCCGTGCCGGTGACCTACTGGCCGCCGCGATTATGAGCCGCGAACCCAAGATTGCTCAGCTACTCAACAGCTTCCAGGCGGCGGCCTCGAATATCGATGGCATGGGCGAGGCCACAGCGGCCGCGGCACCGGCGTTCGTGCAGTTCGAGCAGTCGCTCGAGGAGCTCATCAATGCCGTCGGTAGACTGGTCGACCGTGCCCCCGGGCCGCAGGCATATGTCTCCGGCAACGGATTGGCGCCCTTCCTGGCCAAGCTGACCGAATGGCTGCAGCAGGCCGGACCCGAATTGAAGACCCTCGCGCCCCAGCTGCAGCCGCTCGCCGACGCGGCACGCACCGCCGGGCCTCAGCTCAATATCAGCAGCTTGATCTCGCAGGCGCTCGCGTCCACCGGTGACCGTGCCGTGCGCGTGCAGGTCGGCGTGAAGTAGCAGTATCAGCAAGGAGGAGACCATGTCTCAGGACACCGAATCGAAGCAGCCGGTCGACCCGGATCCGGCGCCGGCCCCGGGCAAGACGGTGCAGCTGAAGGTCTCGACGCTGGTGACCGCGGTCGCCGCGGTGCTGCTCGTCGGCGCGCTGGTGACGGTCACCGTGCTGTGGCAGTCCGCGCGCGGCGACCTGAAGGACGGCGACGCCCGGGCCGCGAACGACAAGCACGCCGAGCAGGTGGCCTCCGACTACGCCATGGGCGCGGCCAACCTCAACTTCTCCGACTTCAATGCCTGGACCGCTCGCCTCAAGTCCAACACCACCCCGGCGCTGGCGAGCAAGTTCGACGCCACTTCCTCGAAGCTGCAGGAGATCCTGGTTCCGCTGAAGTGGACCTCGAGCCCGACCCTGCTCAGCTCGCAGGTCACCAATCGCGACAACGGCGCCTACAAGGTGAACGTCTATCTGAACGTCAACTCCACCAATGCACAGAACCCGGACGGCGTCCTCACCACCATCTACTACACGGTGAGCGTCGACCCCAGGAGCGACTGGAAGGTCACCGACGTCGGCGGCATCGACCTCCCGCTGCCCAAGCAGTAACGGCGTTCCGGAAAACCCTGGCCCGCCGCAGCTTTCGAGCTCGGCGGGCCTTTCGGTGCACCCGTCAGGCGGCGGCGCCGCGCAGCTTGTCGGCCAGCCGCACGGCCAGCGCGACGATGGTCAGGGTGGGGTTGGCGTGGCCGTTGGTGGGGAAGACCGAGCTGCCGGCGATATAGAGGTTGCTGATGCCGTGCACACGGCAGTCGCCGTCCACGACGCCGGTGCGCGGGTCCGCCGACATGCGGGTCGCGCCGGTGGGGTGCGCCCAGTCGGTCAGCCGGACCGGGAGATCACTGGCCTCGCGGACCCATTCGTCCAGGGCGGGCGGGGGATAGCCGAGGCGGGCGAACTCGCCGGCGACCAGGGCGGCGGCACGGCGGACGGTGGCGTCCTCCTGGGCGCTGACCTGCCAGTCGATGCGCGGATGCGGCATGCCGAGGCAATCCACGGTGTCGCTCAATGTGATCCGGCTGCGCGGATCCGGGGTCTGCTCCACCATGCAGCGCAGTTCCACGTGCTCGAGCTTGCGCGGCAGGCCGGTGTGGTCGATGAGACGGCGTTTGGCCCCGGAGAGCAGCAGGCCGGGATGGCTGGCGACGGTGCGGGCGTCGTGCAGGTTCAGGTGCCCGCGCAGCAGGTTCTTCACCGACTCCCAGGGGTCGTCCTCGGCCGGCACCTCCTGAATCCACAGGGCGCAGTTGAGGAGTCCCTCGTCGGCCTGGATCTCCGGCGACAGTGCCAGCCCGTGCAGGAAGGTGTGCTTACCGCCGCGGGTTTTCACCACGTATTTGCCGAATCGGTCACGCGCGGCGGCCGAGGTGTGCGGGTCCAGCGCGCCCACCACACCGCAACGATGATCCAGCAGATACCGGCCCACCACGTCGTGACGATTACCGATACCTTCCGGCACAATGCGATTCGACGCGAGCAGCAGGCGCGCGTTTTCGATTCCTCCGGCGGCCAGCACAATTCGCGTCGCACGCACAATGCGGGTATTTCCGTCGGAATCCACCACCCGTAATGCCTCGACCCGGCTGCCGTCCGGATCGGTGTCGATATGGGAAACGGTGGCATTCAGCAGAATTCGAACATTCGCCGCGGAGATTTCCCCGGCATGGACGCCGAATCGCTTGGAGTCGAACGGATCCGCCGGGTCCTTGCTGATCTGCCAGAAGTAGGGCCGCAGCCAGCGCCGGTCCACCTCCGGATGGGCCGGTATCCGGTCGGCCAGCTCCCAGAACCGGTCGCCGGTGAACCCGGCCCCGTACCCCAGTCCCAGATGTCCCGCCGCCCGATCCAGATACGGTTGGACCTCGGCGAATCCGATCGGCCAGCCGGAGAACGGGACCCAGGCGCGGGCCGCGAAATCCAGTTCGTCCAGCGGTGCGCAGCGTCCGCTCCAAGTGTGCGAACTGCCGCCCAGAATGCGATTGCGGGCATTGCGATACGGCTGGGCCCGCGCGGCGCCGATATTCTCGATGTCATTGAGCGCATCGGTGCCGGGGGCGAGTTCGCGCCCGCCGCTCTCCAGCACCAGCACCCGTAGCGAACTTCCCGCGAGTTCGGCAGCCAGGGTCAGACCCGCCGGTCCGGACCCGATAATGCACAGGTCGGCCGTCAGCTCGCTGTCCCGCACGGCACGAAGGTCGTCGATACGCACCGGAAATCCTCCCGCACCCGCATCCACCCCCGTGACGGACGCGCTTCCCTTTGCCCGGACCTCATCGTAACCGTTCAATTGCGCGGCCGTGGCCCATCTTTCGGCTCAGCATCCGCGCTGCAGAAACGCGCGCACATAACCCGCCGACTGCCGCACATACATCCACGACCAGAACAACAGCCCCGAATCGCTGGGGCTGGCGACCATGGTGATCTGTCCGGAAAAACACTTCCTCACGATGTATCGCGCGCGCGAGACGTGCGGGGTATACGTCACCACGATGATGTGCTGCCAGTGCCCGGCCTGGGCCCGCCGGCGGATCTCCTCGGCCTCGCCCTGGGTGGTCCACGGATTCGGCACGAAGCAGGAGACCGTGAAGGCGAACCCGCCGTCGCAGTAGCGGTCCATCACCGGGTCGTTCTGGCCGGTGGATCGCGAGATCAGCAGCTCGGGCGCATAGCCCTGCTCGGCGAGCCGCAGCCCGACGTCGTAGCGCGCGTAGGCCGTCCCGCCGAGCACCACGATGGCGTCGGCCCGGCGCAGCGGATCCACCTGCGGGTGCACGAACACCGGCAGCCCCGCGAACGCGAGAGCGACGATCAGCGCCGTCACGGTGAAGACCCCTGCGATGACCCTCCGGAGAGCAGGCACGCCTCCGACGGTACCGATCCCGCCGTCGACCTTCCCGGCGTGATCGTGGGGCAGACTGTATTGCGCACGAACGCATGGCATCACGCACGAAACAAGGCATATCGTCCCCAACGGAGGAGTCCGCCATGGAGCTGGGCCTGCACTACTGGAACTACTCGCACCCCGCCGCGACCGACCGGATCGCGTCGACGCTGGCGCATACCGCCCGCATTGCCGAACAGGCCGGATTCGCGCAGTTCACGGTCATGGACCACTACTTCCAGATGGAGCTTCGCGGCACCGCCGAGGAACCCATGCTGGAGGGCTACACCACCCTCGGCTACCTGGCGGCGCTGACCGAGCGCATGCGGCTGGGACTGCTGGTGACCGGGGTGATGTACCGGTATCCCGGCCTGCTCGCCAAGATCGTCACCACCCTCGACGTGCTCTCGGGCGGCCGGGCCGAACTGGGCATCGGCGCGTCCTGGTACGAGCGGGAGCAGCGCGGGCTCGGCGTACCGGTCGTGCCGATGGCCGAGCGGTTCGAACGGCTCGAGGAGACACTGCAGATCTGCCTGCAGATGTGGGGCCCCGACAACGGGCCGTACAAGGGCGAGCACTACCAGCTGGCCGAGACACTGTGCGTCCCCGCGCCTTTGAGCCGGCCGCGACCGCCCATCCGGATCGGCGGCGGCGGTGAGCGCAAGACGCTGCTGCTGGTGGCCCGCTACGCGGACGCCTGCAACCTCTTCGCGAGCAGCCCCGAGGAGGTCGCCGCCAAGCTGGCCGTGCTGCGCGCGCACTGCGAGGCCGAGGGCCGCGACTACGACGCCATCCGCAAGACCGGCGTCTATGTGTCCGATGCCCTCGGCAATCCGGACCAGGTGCTGCGGGATGTCGAGCAGCTCGCCGCCCTGGGCATCACCGAGCTCGACTTCATGCCCGATGGCGATCCCATCTCCTTCACGACCGAATTCGCCGAACGCCTGCTCCCGCGCCTGGCGACCATCTAGTCCGGGGCCGGGGCGTTCGGTATCATCGCGCGCGCTTGCCAACATCTGGAGGACACTGTGCCCGCGAATCCCACCGCCGCCGAACTATTGGCGACCGTCGAAGCGTCACCGCGGGCGGTCGGCGCGCACGACAAGGCCGCCTGGGTGGGCCTTTTCGCCGACAACGGCAGTGTCGAGGACCCGGTCGGCTCGCGCCCGCACATCGGGCGCGCGGCCATCGAACGCTTCTACGACACCTTCATCGCGCCCAACGGCATCGTCTTCGACGTGACCGGTGATGTGGTGTGTGGCATGACGGTCTTCCGTGATCTCACCATCGCCACCACCATGTCCACCGGGGTCACCCTGCACGTGCCCATGCACCTCCGCTACGACCTGGCCGAGGTGGATGGCGGGTTGAAAATCCGTGCCCTGCGCGCACATTGGGAGCTGGCGGGCATGATCGGCCAGCTGCTGGGATCGGGCACGCAGGGCCTGCTGGCGGGCGCCAAGCTGGGCCCGCAGCTGCTCGGCAATCAGGGCATCGGCGGGGCGATGGGCTTCATGTCCGGCCTGCGCGGTGTCGGCGCGGCAGGCAAGCAGGCCGCCGGGCAGCTGCTGGATGCCGTGGCCGCCGGTGATTCGTCCAGTGCCCGTGCGGTTCTGGCCCCGGTCCCGCGCCTGGAGTGGGGTGTGGACGGCGCGATGTCGCTGGAGGACTTCACCACCCGGGTGAAGGGCCTGCGCTGGAGCAAGGCCATTGCCGCCGGGCACTCGGTGACGGTGTCGGTGGAGACCCGTGAGGGCCGCGGTATCGCCGAACTGGACTTCGCCGACCGCGGGCTGCGCATCGAGTCGGCGCGAATCTTCGTGCCGGCGAGCTAATCCCGGATCCCGGCGATCTCCGCCAGGGGATTGTTCCCGCTGAACGTGGTGCCCCCGGCCGCGCCGACCACCTTCCCGTGCACACTGATCAGCCACTGGCCGCACACGCAGCGCAGGTACTGCACCCCGCGGTGGAAGGAGACAGCCGTGGGAGAGGGCCAAGCGCAGGAAGGGCATTCGGCGATCATCAGGACATCCTGGGGGCGGGAGCGCCGATTGACCATGATCGACACGCGGCGACTCGCAAATCGAGTGCGTGTCGTGAGCGACTCGCCGTGCGTGATTTGCCAATGGGCCCATCGAAACTCGGTGGCGTCCCGTTGACATCCGCTGTGGTCAGCCTGCTTTGCCCTTGCGTACCGCGGTCGGCGTTGCACCCCACCAGCGCTGGCAACAACGTGTGAATACCGACTGTTCCGACAATCCGATGAGCGAGGCCACCTGGCTCATCGGCATATCCGTCGTGGTCAGGTAGCGTCGCGCCTCGGTGCGCCGGACCCCGTCGAGAATCGCCGCGAAGCTGGTGTCCTCGGCGGCCAGCCGTCGCTGCAGGGTGCGCGGATGGATGGTGAGCAGCCGTGCCACGGCATCGATTTCGGGGGCGGTGGTGCCCAGCAGCTTCTGCAGGGTGGTCCGCACGCGCGGCGCGATCGCCGTGGCCGCGCCGCCGGCCTGCTGGGCCAGGAAGGCCATCGCCATCCGGTGCAGGTTCTCGTCGCCGCCGGAGAGCTGCCGATTACCGAGGGTGGCCGGTATCCGCAGCAGTGCGGCCGGACGCTCGATTCGTACTGGCGCGCCGAAGAATTCCTCGTACGCCTGGATCGGCGCGGCGGGCCGGTAGGGGACCTCCACCGAGCGCAGCCCGTAGCGGTCCTCGGCCAGGCGCTGAATCGTCCTGTGCACGAAGGCCAATCCGAGATCGGTGCCCTGGACGGGGGTGGGCAGGCCGGGTGCGGTGGCGCCGTAGCGCAGGGCGATGACGCCGCGATCGCCGTACGGGTCGGGTGCCATGGTCAGGCTGAGCGAGCGGGCGTGCACGAACAGGTACCGCGAGGTGCAGTCGAGCACCGCGGCCAGGGTGGTGGCATTCCGGATGGCCAGCGCCAGCGGGCCGAGCATGTCCAGGTCCTGCCGCGACGCCATCCGCAGCCCCAGATCCGGGCAGTCGAGCCGATGGGCCGCCAGCTCCAGCACCGCCCCGACCGCATGGTCGGGGACGAGTAGATCGTCGGTGTCCAGGGCGGCGAGCGGCAGTCCGCAGGCGGCGGCCAGCTCCTCGGCGTCCCCGCCGAGCTCGGCCACGGTGGCGCGGAAACCCCGCAGTCCGGCGGATCTGATCACCGACATGTCGTCAAGGATCAAATACTTGTCGTGCAGAGTCAAGAAACCAGAGGGCGGGCGCAACAGACTGGAAGTCATGAACGCCGCGCAACCGCTCGCCGACCACCTCGACGTCGTCATCGTCGGAGCCGGGCTCTCCGGCATCGGCGCGGCGTATCGACTGCAGGCCGAGCAGCCCGGCCGCAGCTACGCCATCCTCGAGGCGCGCGATGCGCTCGGCGGCACCTGGGACCTGTTCCGTTACCCGGGCATCCGCTCCGACAGCGACATGTTCACCCTCGGCTACCCGTTCAAGCCCTGGCGTGACGCCAAGTCGATCGCCGACGGCCCGGCCATCCTGCGCTACATCACCGACACGGCCACCGAGAACGGCATCGACAAGCACATCCGGTACGGCACCAAAGTCGTTGGCGCCGAATGGGACAGCGGCGAGTCGCAGTGGACGCTCACGGTCGAGCGGCGCAGTGCCGACGGTGTCGAGCGCGGCATGCTCACCTGCGGCTTCCTCTACTCCTGCTCCGGCTATTACAACTACGACCACGGCCACGAGCCCGAGTTCCCCGGCATCGCCGACTTCGCCGGTACCGTGGTGCACCCCCAGTTCTGGCCCGAGGACTTCGACTACACCGGCAAGCGCGTGGTGGTCATCGGCAGCGGCGCGACCGCGGTCACCCTGGTCCCGGCCATGGCCGAGCAGGCCGAACTGGTGACCATGCTGCAGCGCAGCCCCACCTGGATCTCCGCCGTCCCCGGCCGCGACAAGGTGGCCGACCGGATGCGCGAACTGCTGCCGCCGAACCTGGCGCACCGGCTCATCCGCACCAAGAACACCCTGTTCAACATCGGCTTCTACCAGTACTGCCGGCGTCGGCCCGCGGCCGCCCGCAAGCTGCTCACCGGGCTCACCACCCGAATCCTGAAGGACGAGAAGCTCGTCGCCGAGCATTTCACGCCCGAATACAACCCGTGGGATCAGCGCCTGTGCGCGGTGCCCAACGCCGACTTCTTCAAGGCCATGCGCAAGGGCAAGGCCGAGGTGGTCACCGATCACATCGAAACCTTTGTGCCCGAGGGCATCCGGCTGAAGTCGGGCAAGGTGCTCGAGGCCGATGTGGTGGTCACCGCCACCGGCCTGCAGCTGCTCGCCTTCGGCGGCGTCGACCTGGTGGTCGACGGCGCACCGGTGGAGCTGTCCGAGCAGTTCGTCTGGCAGGGCACCATGCTGACCGGCGTGCCCAACTTCGCGGTGTGCATCGGCTACACCAACGCCTCCTGGACGCTGCGCGCCGACCTCACCTCGCGACTGGTCTGCAAGGTGCTGGGGTATATGGACCGCAACGGCTACCGCGCGGTGGTCCCGCAGCCGCAGCGCACCCTGCAGGAGCGGCCACTGCTGGATCTGGCCTCCGGGTACGTCCAGCGCTCCATCGGCGACTTCCCGCGCCAGGGCGATCGGCATCCGTGGCAGGTGCGGCAGAACTACCTGCTGGACACCGCCATGGTCCTGCGCACCGACCTCGGCAAGACGCTGCGGCCGGTCGCGGCGGCCGAGGTGCTCGAACCGGTCCACTGAATTCGCTTCCGCCACAGTGCCTCCGGTTCGCTCCCGCCACAGTGCCTCATCGCCCAGGTGCTCTCCTCGCGGTACGGAATGACCGATGTGGTGTCCATCGATCCGATGCGCAATGCCGACGGGACCCTGGTCTACCTGTCCACCGACGGGGTGGCTGCGCAGGTCGCCGCACTCCGGGGCGCGGCGGTCGCGAACGACGCGGCCGCGGTGGTGGCCTTCGCGGACCATCAGTGGCGGGCCACCAGGACGACCGCCGCGCACGGTTTCCGGGCCTTCGCCCCGGCCGGTGTCGCCATGCCCGATCAGTACGACCCGCAGTCCGGGCAGCTGTGGACCACCAGCCGGTTGCTCTACCTGCCCACCGACCTGCTGGGGCGGCTCGCGCTGCTGAAGTAGCCCGAGGGGTGCGAAACCCTGATTTCGGCCGTCTGCGTTCGGCTGGGCTGCCATGCTTTCGCGCCATGGGAGGAGTCGAGACGAGAGCGGTGGTCGAGTCGCGGGCAGCCGCGGACTCGGGGACAGCGGTGGACTCGAGGACAGCGCCGGGCGGATTCCTGCTGCCCGCACCACGATTCGAGCCGCCGCTGGAACAGTGCCGCGGCAAGCCGGAGCCGGTCCGCCAGGTTCCAAGGGCAGGCCGCCACGCACCGGAGATGGGCCGCCGGGTGCCGCAGCCCGATCAGTGGCCGTCCGCCACCGCGGGCCGATCGCCCGGATGCCGGAATCGAGTGGATCGCCGATCGGTGTCTGCTGCGCCCGGATCGGTCGGCCTGCAACGGCTTCTGCGTTCTTCGCATGCTGTGAAAGCCCGGGGTGGTGATGAATACAACACTGCGGCAAGGCAATTCGCCGGTGCGGCGCTGCGGCTGGCGCTCGAGGTGCTGGACGGCCGCCGTCCGGTGAGGCAACTGGGGCCGCTCGCCGAGCCCGCGGTGGTGGCCGCGGTGCGCACCCTGGCGGGGGCGGGACGGCTACCCGGGCGGGAGCTCGGCACCGCCACCCTCACCAGGGTGGATGCGATCATGGCCGGGCCGGGGCAGGCGGAAGTTTGCGCGGGTTACGATCGCGGCGGGCGGCGTTTCGCGCTCGCCGCCCGCATTGTCCACGGTCGTTCCGGGTGGCGCTTGGCCGCATTCCGGGTGTGCTGAAGACCGGACGGTCTCTGCGGTAATAGCAGAATAGTCTGGTCGCCCCTAATTCGATTCGCGCCTGGTTTGAATCCTGCATCGCGCGGCATTAACATTTCGGCGAATAGCGGCACCTCACACGTGGAAGGGCAGTCCATGGCGAAGAAAGTCACCGTAACTCTGGTTGACGACTACGACGGCGAATCGAAGGCCGACGAGACCGTCTTTTTCTCGATCGACGGCAACGACTTCGAGATCGACCTGTCGAACAAGAACGCCGGCAAGCTGCGGGAGGCCCTGGAACCGTGGACCGATAAGGCCCGCAAGGTCGGTCGTTCCAAGCGGACCGGCAAGGTGGCCGCGGGCGGCCGCACCCGTCCGGCGGTGGACCGCGAGGAGAGCACCGCGATCCGTGAATGGGCGCGTGCTCAGGGGCACCAGGTTTCCTCGCGCGGCCGTATCCCGGCCGAGATCGTCGACGCTTACCAGCGCGCCAAGAATTAACCAGCGCAAATCAAGGCGCTGGGAATTCGCTGGGAGCCGAGAGTCTGCGGGCATCGGCTCTAAGCGCGGGAGCGACATTTCAGGCCAATGGCTCGATCCGGATTTCTCGTGTGTCAGGCCGCGCGCAGTAGTGCGGCGCCGCACTCGGGAAGTTCGGCTCGAATCCTTTCCAGCAGGCGTTCGGCGCGGTCGCGGTGCGCAGCGGCCGCCTCGGCGTCGCCCTGGGCGGCGGCCAGTGCCGCCAGGATCGAGTCCATCGGGCCGAACTCGGTCATCCCGGTTTCCAGGCCGATCAGGGTGCCGCTGTGCGGTGCCAGGTATTCGTAGAGCCGCTGAATTGCTGGAGTGTCGCCGAGCTCGATGGCGGCGACCGCCCGCAATGCCGACATGAGGACCGGATAGAAGCCCGCCGCAATCGGATCCGAGTCCTCGTACACGCCGCGTGCGCGCTCGCGCTGTCCGCTCTGCAGCAGCGCGAGCGTGTAGGCCGGGGCGGCGGCCGCGGGCAGCGCCGCATAGGCGTTCGCGAGCCGATCCGTCAGGCTCCCCAGTTCACCCCGCGCCCATCCGGTCGAGAGCGCGCAGAACAACTCCGCCTCCGCGTGATTGGCGACGCCGGAAAGCCGGGTGCGGGTGGTGAACCGCTGGTACAGCTCATCGGCCGCGTCGATGTTCCCGCGCAGCAGTTCCATGGTCCCGGCGAAACAGCTGACCATATCCAGTAGCGGCTGCAACTGGCCCTCGTCGGCGAACTCCACCGCGGCCGTCGCCCGCCGCCCCGCCTCCCGCAGATCCGCCCGGGCCACCGCGGCCCGATATCCCAGATAATGCGCCAGCGCCCGGTACTCGGCCAGTCCGGCGGCGGTCGCCAGCCCCTCCAGTTCGTCGACCAGTGCCGAGAACTCCGCGTCGTACTCGAATGCGAGATAGGTCACCGCATTGATGGCGGCACACAGTAATTCGGGATCGATGGTGCGCCGAGCCGTCTCGAGGGCCAGCCGCGCCAGTCGCCGCCCGGCGGCCGACTCCACCAGTCCCGTCTCGAAGGTCGCCGCGACCAGCAGGCGCACCAGATCGGCATCTGCCACGTCGTTCGAATCATCCTGTGCTGCAACGGCATTCGATTCATCATGGGTCGGCGTCGCGGGGCCTGGGGCCTCGCTCACCAGCAGGGCCAGGGTGGACGCGCCGATGCCGTGCCGGGTCAGGGCGCGCGCCAGTGCCTGCCGCATGTGCTGATCGGGCCTGCGCCAGTTGCGAATCGCCCAGATGATCGGGGCGCGCCAGCAGGTCAGCGCCCGGACCACCAGGTCCGGATCGCCCAGCTGCTCGGCGAGGGTGAGGGCCCGGTCGCGTTCCGCGCGGGCCTCTCGATGCCGATTGTCGTAGGCCAGCGCCGTGACCAGCGCGCAGCGGGTGCGCAGCAGTGCGATGCGGTCCCCGGCGGGCGCGTGGTCGGCGTCGTGGCGCGCCAGCCGGTGCAGGTCCACCGCCGACCGCAGCAGCCGCACACCGGCACTGCGCATCCCGCGGCTGGTGCGCCGCTCGGCCGCCCGCTCCACGTATTCGATGGCGCGCGAGGCGGTTTCGGCGGTCGCGCCGGCGAGGGCGTGCCGGGCCAGCACATCCGGGTCCCGCGCCACCGCCGGATAGACGTCGGCACGCTGTTCCAGCAGCTCCAGTGCGGCCCAGTGCATCCGGCCCCGGCGCAGCGGCGGTATGCCCAGATACACGGCATCGCGAATCAGCCCGTGCTCGAACCGGATACTCCCGCCGCTCCCGGAGCCCACCAGTCCGGCCGCCTCGGCCGCCGCGACCAGATCGATCACGGTGTCCTCGGCCAGCCCCGCCGCCGCACTGAGGATCGCCAGATCGACGCTCTCACCCCAGATGGACAGTTGCCGCAGCACCTCGGCGACCCCGTCGGGCAGCTGCGCCACCCGATCCTCGATCAGCTCCCGGATCGAATCCGGCACCTCGTCCAAACTCCCCTGTGCGGCAGCCGCTTTCGCCACCTCCCGGACGAACAGCGGATTCCCGCCCGTCCGCCGGTGCAGCTGTTCCAGCGCCTCGGCCTCGATATCCGTCAGCCCGGCAGCCGCCGCGGCTCGCCGTGTCCCCTCCGCGTCCAGTCCATTGAGCTCCAGCCAGGCGCCCGTATGCTGCGCCAGCGCCGCGACCGTATTGTGGGGCCCCTGCGCCGCTTCCGATCGCCGCATGGTGACCAGCACGAATACCGGCTCGTCCCGCAGCCAGCTCACCACCTGCCGCAATACCTGCAAGGTCTCCGGATCGGCCCGCTGCACGTCCTCCAGCAGCAGCGCTACCGGTGCGGAACCGGTCGCGCGCCTGCATTTTTCCGCGATGACCCGCGCCAGCGTGAACGCGTCCTCGGCCGGCGTCCCCGCGTCGATCGCGCTCGGCCGCGGTGCGCCCGGTGAAATCGGCTGGGAGGAGACGGTATCCGGCGGTGCCGCGGCGGGAGTGCCCGGCGCGCAGGCCGCGCTCTCCGAAAGCCGTCCAGCCGCAGCCCGGTTCGGCTCGCTCACGTCGAGGGCGGTGCTGATCTCGGTCCAGGCCCAAGCTGCGGGCGCGCCGTCGATCTCCGGGCAGGTTCCCGTCACCGCGGTCCAGCCCGCGGTGGACAGCGTGGCGAGGGTGGCCTCCGCCAGCACGGTCTTGCCGATTCCCGCCTCTCCGGTAACCCAGGCGACCCGCAACTGTCCGGCCCGCGCCGCCTCGGCGGCGTTCAGCAGCTCCGACAACTCGGTGAGATAGCCGGTAGCGCAATGGAACCCGTCGGCAGCCCCGGGGGCGGCGCTGGTTTTCGCGGTCTCGATGCCCGGGCTGGAGACCGGCGCGGGAGCGGCCCTGCTCGTGGTGGTGGCAGGGGGTGCGGCGGGGCCGGTGGGGCGGCGGTCGTGAGCGGGCAGGGGCGGGGTCTGGGCGAGGCCGGCGGAGTGATTGAGAATCGCTATTTCGAGTTGGCGCAACGCGGGGGAGGGATCCACGCCGAATAGGCCGCCGAGGAATTCGCGGGAGCGCCGGATGGTGGTGAGCGCCTCGAGCTGCTGACCCAGCTGGTATTGCGCCAGGGCGAGCAGGCGGACGATTTCCTCGCGGCCGGGATTGTCCTCGAAGAGCTGGCGGAGTTCGCGGACCACTTCGCCGGAGCGGCCCAATTCCAATTCGGTGCGGGCATTGAGTTCGACAGCGGTGAGGTAGAGATCGGTGAGCCGGTCGGCCTCGGCGACGGCCCAGTCGGCCTCGGCGAAGGCCTCCAGCGCGGGGCCGTGCCAGAGCGAGAGGGCGGCCTCCAGCAAGGCATTGCGCTCGGTGGGATCGGTGTGGATCTCGGGATTGCTGACCAGTTCCTGATAGGTCCGCAGCTGCTGTTCGAAATGCCATGCGTCCACGGCGTTCTCGGGGATCTTCAGGGCATACCCGGACGACTCGGACACGATGAAGCGGGAGGGCGCACGCCGCGGGCGCTGGGGTTCGAACAGTCGCCGCAGATTGTGGATGTGCACCTGCAGTACCGCGGTGGCCTTGGGTGGCGGGTGCCCGGACCACAGGTCGTCGATCAGCCGTTCGGTGCTCACGACCTGGCCGTGCGCGACGATGAGGCGGCCCAGCACGGCGCGCTGCATGGGGGTGCCCAGGGGCGTGTCGCGACCGTCGACGGACAGCTGCAGGGGGCCGAGCACTCTCAGCTCCGCGCCTGCCATCGGTGTCCTCCTGCGACCGGAAGCGAACTGGTCATTCGCCGCAAGAAGAGCACTATCCCTCAAAAACCTGGAGATGCCAAAAGGTAGCCGAACGGTTGTCGGATAGTTATGGGCGGGTCGCGGCCATAAAGAAGACCGTGTGGTACGGAATTCCGTTTCGAATGCTAACGGTGCGAATGCGTCACACAACCCGGCCGGAAGTGGATCGCAAGAGTGGGCGGAGAGAATACTTCTGACTGGAAGCAACCTTGAAGTTGAGGGGTGGTTGGTGTGACGAAGCCAGTGGATTTCCCCAGGGGCCTGGGAGAGACCGGCATCGAGCCCGAGAGCGCCGGCATGTACGTGGACCGCGACGGCGATATCTGGGAGAAGCAGGACGATGGCTGGCGGCTGATTCTGCAGCGCGGCGTGTCCGTGGACCCGAAGTCCCTCTGGGATTGGACCGAGGGCCACGTCCGCGACTACGCGCCGTTCATGCCGGTCGTCGCCGGACCCTGACGGTTTCCGCCGCGAGGGTGATCACGGCGCGGAAATCGACTGCGGCACAAACTATTCGGGCACGAGCGCGCCGCTCAGATGGTCGTAGGCCACCTGCGCGTGCAGTCGCACGCCGGTGACGAGGGTGTCGTCGTCGGCGTAGAAGTGCGGGTTGTGGTTCATGAAGAGTCCGCGCCCGCCGGGCATCGGCGTCGGCAGACCCGCGGCGCCGAGCTGCGTGTCCTGCACGCCCAGCGTCACGTACAGCCCGCCGTACCTGTTGACGAACTCCGAGACGTCGTCGTATCCGAGCGTGGCCCCCGTCGGCACCACCCGGTCGTCCCCGGCCACCCGGCAGAAGGTGGGCAGCCCGGCATCCATCCACGCCTGCTCGTTGTGCACGGCGGGCACATCCTGCAGGAAATCCACTGCGGCCGAACAATTGTAGGCGGCCGCGGTGTTCGTGGCGAGCGTCCGCAGCCGCGTCTGCACCTCGCCCATGTCGTGCTCCACCGCGCAGCGGATGGTGCCCCACAGCGTCAAGGTCTGTCCGATGATATTGAACCGCCCGACGTCCTCGACGTGCCCGATGCTCACGGTGACCGGGTCGAAGGCGCTGACCTGCCGGTAGAGCTGCCCGATCCCGGTCAGGATCGCTCCGGCCGCCGGCATCGGGTCGATGCCCATCCACGGTGTGGACCCGTGCACCTGCAGGCCGGTGAGGGTGATCCTGGTCAGGCAGGACGCCCCGAACTGGTTCCCGACCCGATATCCGATGTAGCCCTTGGGGTATGGGGTGACGTGGAATCCGAACGCCATGGTCGGCGCGGGATCGTCGAGCGCGCCCTCGGCGAGCATCTCACGCGCACCGCCTTTTTCGTTCACCGGCGGGCCCTCCTCGGCGGGCTGGAACACGAAAAGCACGGTGCCCGGCAGCTTTTCGCGGACGTCGGCCAGAACAGTGGCCGCGCCCATGAGCATGGCGGTGTGGCAGTCATGCCCGCAGGCGTGTGACACCGGGAACGGCCCGCCTGGGTACTGCTGATCGACCACGTGGGAGGCGAAGGGCACCCCGCACAGGTCCGGCACCGGCAGTGCGTCGATGTCCCCGCGCAGCGCCATCACCCGCTCGCCGGCCTGCCCGCCGCGCAGCACACCGACCACCCCGTGCCCCGCGATGCCGGTGCGAACCTCGTCCAGGCCCAATGCTTTCAGGTGATCGCTGATCAGCGCCGCGGTGTTCACCTCGCGATTGGAGAGTTCCGGATGCTCGTGCAGATGCCGCCGCCAGCGCACCACCTGTCCGGCCACCGCAGCCGCGCGGGCATCGAGTTCGTCGTGGATCGCAGGCATCAGGACTCCGTTCGGTCGGTACTCCGACGACGGGGCGAGGGCCGAACCGATCCAAAACAAAGTCGTTACGGCCATTTGCCGTCCGCGCCGAGGCTACTACTGTGGACCCCGAGTTCGCCATCCGTTAGCTGACGCGTCGGCAGGCTCGTTGCGAACCCGAGTCCTTCCGAGCGTCACCCGAAGCCACGAGGTGACCATGACCCAGGGTTGGCCCAGTTCGATGGGTTCCTTCGACTCCTTCGACGATATCTTCAACCGATTCTTCGGATCCGGAATGTCCCGCCAGCCGCCGGTGCAGCGCATCGACCTGAGTCGTTTGCTGAGCGAGAGTGCCAAACAGGTGGTGGACTCTGCCCGGCAGGCCGCCCACGACTGGGGCAGCGCCGAGATCACCCCCGAGCACCTGCTCTACGCGGCCGCCGCCATCGAGCCGTCCCAGAGCATCATCGCCGAAATCGGCAGGGACCCCGAACAACTGCGCAAGCAGATGCGGACCGCCGCGGGCAGCGGCGTGGGCGCGCACGGCCAAGACCACGCCCTGGCCCTGAGCCCCGGCGCCAAGCTGGCCCTGCGCAATTCGCAGCGCAGCGCCGCCGAAGCGGGCAGCAGCTACATCGGGCCCGAGCACATTCTGCTCGGCATCGCGGGCGTGCACGACAGCCCCGCCGCCCAGGCCCTCTCGGGCGCGAAGATGCCCGCCGCCCAGACCGCCAAGGAGCCCTCCGACACCCCGACCCTCGACGAGTACGGCCGCGACCTCACCGCGGAGGCCCGGGCCGGCCAGGTCGATCCGGTGGTCGGCCGCGCCGAGGAGATCGAGCAGACCGTGGAGATCCTGTCGCGGCGGCGCAAGAACAATCCGGTCCTCATCGGTGATCCGGGCGTGGGCAAGACCGCGATCGTGGAGGGTCTGGCCCAGCGCATCGTCAATGGCGACGTGCCCGCCACCCTGACCGATCGCCGCGTCATCGCGCTGGACGTGAGCTCGATGGTGGCGGGCAGCAAGTATCGCGGCGAATTCGAGGAGCGGCTCACCAAGGTGCTCGACGAGGTGCGTGCGCACTCCGACGAACTGGTGATCTTCATCGACGAGCTGCACACCATCGTGGGCGCGGGCGCCGGTGGCGAGGGCTCCATGGACGCGGGCAATATGCTCAAGCCCGCCCTGGCCCGCGGCGAACTGCACGCCATCGGCGCCACCACCATCGACGAGTACCGCAAGTACATCGAGAAGGACGCGGCCCTGGAGCGCCGCTTCCAGCCGGTCATGGTGTCCGAGCCGTCGGTGGCCGACACCATCGAGATCCTGCGCGGGCTCTCCGATGTGTACGAGGAGCACCACCAGGTGCGCTACCTGGACGAGGCGCTGATCGCCGCGGCCGAGCTGTCCGACCGCTACATCACCGACCGCTTCATGCCGGACAAGGCCATCGACCTGGTGGACCAGGCGGGCGCGCGGGTTCGATTGCGTACGCGCACACCGGATCCCAAGGTGCGTGAGCTGGAAGACAAACTGGCGCACCTGAATCGGGAGAAGGACGCGGCGGTCGCCGGCGAGGACTACGAGCGGGCCAACAAGATCAAGGCCGAGATCTCGAAACTGGAGAAGAAGACCGCCGACGAGGTGGACCGCACCGAGATCCCGACGGTCGAGATCACCGATATCGCCGAGGTGGTGTCGCGGCAGACCGGCATCCCGGTCGCCGACCTCACCACCGAGGAACGCGCGAAACTGCTGAAGCTGGAACACGATCTGCACCGGCGGGTGGTCGGCCAGGACGAGGCCATCGTCGCGGTGGCCGAGGCGGTGCGCCGCGCCCGCGCCGGGCTCAAGGACCCCAACCGGCCCATCGGCTCGTTCCTGTTCCTGGGCCCCACCGGCGTCGGCAAGACCGAACTCGCGAAAGCCCTGGCGGAGGCCGTCTTCGGTGACGAGGACCGGCTCATTCGCTTCGATATGAGCGAGTTCCAGGAGAAGCACACCGTCTCGCGGCTGGTGGGCGCGCCGCCCGGATACGTGGGCTACGACGACGCCGCCCAGCTCACCGACAAGGTGCGCCGGCAGCCGTACTCGGTGATCCTGTTCGACGAGGTCGAGAAGGCGCATCCGGACGTGTTCAATGTGCTGCTGCAGCTGCTCGACGACGGCCGGGTCACCGACTCCAAGGGCCGCACGGTGGATTTCAAGAACACCATCGTGATTCTCACCAGCAATATCGGCTCCGATCTGATCCTGTCCGCGAAGGACGGCGACCTGGACTCGATCACGCCGCAGCTGGAGGAGCGGCTGCGCAGGCAGTTCCGGCCCGAGTTCCTCAACCGGCTCGACGAGCAGATCATCTTCCACCGGCTCGACAGGTCGCAGTTGCGCAATATCGTCGGCCTGGTGCTCGACGGCACCAAGCGGCGGCTGCACGCCCAGGGCATCGGCCTGGATGTCTCGGACCGGGCCATGGACTGGCTGGCGGAGAACGGATATCAGCCCGAGTTCGGCGCCCGGCCACTGCGCCGGACCGTGCAGAAGCAGCTGGACAACGCACTGTCGAAGAAGCTGCTCGAGGGCGCGCTGGCGCCCGGCGACACGGTGCGCATCGATGCCGACGGCAGCGGTCTGCAGATCGAGGCGATCCACCACACCGGTGGGAAGAAGACCGACGCGGCGATCACCGAGGAATCGGTCATGACCGTCGGCAAGGGCGGCAAGGCCAAGCCCGACAAACCGGATGCCAAGCACGCCGGCGGAAATGGCCACGGCAAGCACAGCACGAAGGCGTCGGGCGGCAAGGCGTCCCCGACCAAGCACTGAGCACTCTCGCACACGAAAAGCGCCGCTCTGGAACCGATCCGGCGCGGCGCATTCATGTCGGATATCTATAGGCTTGCCGACTTGGGGTTGGTTGCAACTCGGTTCTGAATATGCGTTAACTTCTGGACATGGACCACAATCGCGACGCCGCGCCGCTGCCCCTGGGCGACCTCGTCGCCGACGGGCCCTTCCCGCCGCATCACCCCGGCTGCTTCGGCTGTGGCCCCGCCAATCCGGCCTCCCCGCAGATCGCCTTCGGGCGACTGGGCGACACCGTGCGTGGCACCTTCACCCTGGACGAGCGGCACCAGGGCGCGCCCGGCGTGGCGCACGGCGGCATCCTCGCCGCGGCCCTGGACGACGCCTGCGGCGCGATCCTGGTCCCGCTGCGTCAGCCCGCCGTCACCGTCAAACTCGACGTCACCTTCTGCGCCCCCGCCCGCCTGCACCACGATTTCGTGGTCACCGCGGTGCTCGCCGCACGCGAGGGCCGCAAGCTCTTCATCGACACCACGCTGACCGATGGCGACACTGTGATCGCCACCGGCCGGGCGATTTTCGTCGAGGTTGCCGCGGAGCACTTCCTGAGTCTCGGCGCGACCCTCGGGGAGATGCCCACCATCGGGCTGTGACTCGGCGCAACCGCAGGCTACAGGTACACCTGGGCGACAAGGCGCCGCGAGCGCGCCGTCGACCCGGGGCCCGAGTACCGGAACCCGGGCGTGGGCCCGGTCGGCGTTGTTTCTGGTGGAAATGATTCCGGCACGGCGATATTCCGGAAATTGAATACGGTTCCGGCGCCGCACGGGAATTACTCGCGCGGCGCCGGCGCGCACGGGGTGATCGTCAGCCGACGGCGATCATGCGGGCCGCGTTGGCCGACTCGTCGTCCTTCTCCTCGTTGGCCGCCAGTTCGGCGTGCACGCGGTCGAAGTAGCGGTTGATCTCGGCATTGGTGCGCTCGTCGTCCCAGCCCAGGCGCGGGGCGATGAGGCGGGCGATCTCCGGCGCCGCCCGTAGGCCGCGGTCGGGCACCTCGATGGAGATGCGGGTGCGGCGGGTGAGCAGGTCGTCCAGGTGCAGCGCGCCCTCGTGGGTGGCGGCGTAGACGGCCTCGGCGGCCAGGTAGTCCTCGGCGCCCGGAATCGGTCGGCCCATTTCGGGAACCGCGGCGATGAGGTCGAAGATCTCCGCGGTCAGCGAGCCGTAGCGGCCCAGCAGATGCGCCACGGTCTCGACCGGCAGCCCGGTACGCGCCGCCACATCGGCGATGGAGTCGACCATGTCCTGGTAGCCGACCGCACCCAGGATGGGCAGGTTCGCGGTCACCGACGGCGCGACATCGCTGCCGAGGCGCTCGGCGGCGGCGTCCACCACATCGGCGGCCATCACCCGGTAGGTGGTGTACTTGCCGCCCGCGATGACGAACAGGCCCGGGGCCGGTTCGGCCACCGCGTGCTCGCGCGACAGCTTGGAGGTCTCCTTCGACGCGCCGGTCATGAGCGGCCGCAGCCCCGCGTAGGTGCCGACGATGTCGGCGCGCGTGAGCGGTTCGCGCAGTAGCGAATTGACGTGGTCGAGGATGTACTGCACATCCGCGGCGGTCGCGGTCGGGTGGTTCTTGTCCAGCGACCAGTCGGTGTCGGTGGTGCCGATGATCCAGTGCTCGGCCCACGGGATGACGAACAGCACGGACTTCTCGGTCTTCATGGCGATGCCGGTGTTCAGGTCCAGCTTCTCGCGCGGGACCATGATGTGCACGCCCTTGGACATGCGCACGTGGAACGGGAAGTCCACGCCGGTCATCTTGATCATGTCGTCGGTCCACACCCCGGTCGCCGAGATCACGGTCTTGGCCCGGATGCTGTGTTCCAGACCGGTTTCCAGATCCACGACCTTCGCGCCGACGACCTGCTCGCCATCGCGCAGCAGCCCGGTGACCCGGGTGCGGGTCAGTACGGTCGCGCCGTGCTGGGCCGCGGTGCGGGCGATCATCATGGTGTACCGGGCGTCGTCGACCTGCGCGTCGTAGTAGCGGATGGCGCCGGTCATGGCGTCTTCCCGGAGCGCCGGCGCCAATTCCAATGCGCCGGAACGGCTCAGGTGCCGGTGCATGGGCACCGAGCGCGCGCCGCCCATGGTGTCGTAGAGGGCGATGCCGGCGCCGATGTAGAAGCGCTCGTAGTGCTTCTGCAGCGGGAACAGGAACGACACCGGGTGCACCAGGTGCGGGGCCAGCTTGTTCAGCAGCAGGCCGCGCTCCTTCAAAGCCTCACGGACCAGCGCGAAGTCGTACTGTTCCAGGTAGCGCAGGCCGCCGTGGATGAGCTTGGAGGACCGGCTGGACGTACCGGCGGCGAAGTCGCGCGCCTCGACCAGGGTGACGGACAGGCCGCGAGAGGCGGCGTCGAGGGCGGCGCCCGCCCCGGTCACTCCACCACCGATCACGAGAACGTCGATTTCGGTGTCGCCGAGCGAATCAATCGCCCGGGCGCGGTAGGCGGGATCCAGTTGTGCGGACACGAAATACTCCTTGTTATCGGTGTTTCGAAGCTTGTGGGCCACCGGTCAGTCCTCGTCGTCGAGGTCGACCCAGTCGAGGGTGCGCGAGACGGCCTTGACCCAGCGCGCATAGCCGCGCTGCCGCTGCTCCTCGGTCATGGCGGGCTGCCAGTTCTTGTCCTCGTGCCAGTTGGCGACGAGTTCGTCTGTGCTACGCCAGAATCCGACCGCGAGACCGGCGGCGTAGGCGGCGCCGAGCGCGGTGGTCTCGGCGACCACCGGCCGGGAGACCGGCACGCCGAGGAAGTCGGCCTGGATCTGCATGGCGAGTTCATTGGTGGTGACGCCGCCGTCGACACGCAGGGTGTCGAGCCGCACCCCGGAGTCCTGCTGCATGGCCTCGACCACGTCGCGGGTCTGGTAGCAGATGGATTCCAGTGTGGCCCTGGCGATGTGGGCGTTGTTGCTGAAGCGGGACAGGCCCACGATCGCCCCGCGGGCATCCGGGCGCCAGTAGGGTGCGAACAGCCCCGAGAAGGCGGGCACGAAGTAGACGCCGCCATTGTCGGGCACCTGACGGGCAAGGGCCTCAACCCTTTCCGCGCCCGAGATGATGCCCAGCTGGTCGCGCAGCCACTGCACGGCCGAGCCGGTGACGGCGATCGAGCCCTCCAGCGCGTACACCGGCTTGTCGTCGCCGAACTGATAGGCGACCGTGGTCAGCAGGCCGTGCTCGGAGTGCACGATCTCGGTGCCGGTGTTCAGCATCAGGAAATTCCCTGTGCCGTAGGTGTTCTTGGCCTCGCCCGGCCGGAAGCAGACCTGGCCGACGGTGGCGGCCTGCTGGTCGCCGAGCACGCCCGCGATCCGCACCGCGCCCTTGAACGGGCCGTCGGGGTAGGTGGTGCCGAAGCCCGCGGGATTCGATGAGGGTGCGATGCGCGGCAGCATGGCGCGCGGCACCCCGAACACGGCGAGCAATTCGTCGTCCCAGTCCAGGGTTTCGAGGTCCATGAGCATGGTGCGCGACGCATTGGTCGGGTCGGTGACGTGCACACCGCCGTGGACGCCGCCGGTGAGGTTCCAGATGATCCAGCTGTCGGACGTGCCGAAGAGGGCGTCGCCGTTCTCCGCGTCCGCCCGCACGCCGGGGACATTGTCGAGGATCCACTTCAGCTTGCCGCCGGAGAAGTACGGCGCGGGCGGCAGTCCGGCGCGTTCGCGAATGAGATCGCGGTGGCCGGCCTTCTCCACCTCGGCCACGATGCGGTCGGTGCGGGTGTCCTGCCAGACGATGGCGTTGTAGTAGGGGCGTCCGGTGTGGCGGTTCCACACGATGGTGGTCTCGCGCTGATTGGTGACACCGACGGCGGCCAGGTCGCTCGCCGTGAGGCCGGCTCCGGCCAGGGCGCTCTTGATGACGGTACGGGTGCGCTCCCAGATCTCGTCCGGGTTGTGCTCTACCCAGCCGGCCTGCGGGAGAATCTGCTCATGTTCGAGTTGATGGCGGGCAACCACATTGCCGCCGTGGTCGAACACCATGAATCGCGTGGAGGTCGTGCCTTGATCGATGGCTCCGACGTACTGCGTCATCACGGTCCTTCCGGGAAGCTCGTCATTGAGTCCGTTTGCCCTGGTGAGACCGGTACCGGCCGCCCGGGCTCCACGTTACGAAGTGGAACGTGCTTATGGCAGAGGGCGCGTTCGACAATGCCGAACGGTTAGCTGATAGGTTACGGATATGCCGGGTCCGATTCAGTCGATCGAGCGCGCCGCGGCCATGCTGCGGCTGCTCGCGCGCGGGTCCGGGCGCATGGGAGTGGGAGAGATCGCCGCCGCGCTGGGGCTGGCCAAGCCGACCGCGCACGGCATTCTGCGGACGCTGCAAGGGGTGGGATTCGTCGATCAGGATCCCGTGACGGGTAAGTACCTGCTGAGTCCGGCTCTGCAGGATCTCGGGTCCGGGCACCTGGACGCCAATGAACTGCGCTCCCGGGCCATCAACCGCGCCGACGCGCTGGCCGCGCGCAGTGGGGAATCGGTGCGGATCGCCGCGCCGGTGGACGGGGAAGTAGTGGTGATCCACCACGTCTTCCGGCCCGACAATACCGAGCAGGAACTGGCGGTCGGAGAGGAATTGCCCCCGCACGCAACGGCTCTGGGCAAGGTATTGCTGGCCTACGACGGGGAGCTCGCCGACGCGGCGCGCGACGGCCGGCTGCCTGCGATCACGCACCGCACCCTCACCGATCCGGCGGAGCTGCGGCGGGCCATCTCCGAGGTGCGGCGCACCGGCTGGGCCGGGGATATCGGCGAATACCGTTCCGGTGAGGCGAGCGTCGCCGCGCCGATTCGCTCCCGGGGTGGTTTGGTGGTCGGTGCCATCGGCATCACCGGGCCGGTCGACCGGCTCTGCGACGGGCAGCTGCGGTTCCGGTCCGCGCCCATCGCCCAGGTGCGCGACGCCGCCGCCGCGGTGTCCCGGGATCTCGGTGGCGCGCAATGACTTTCCCGGACAGGAGCAGGCTCGGATGACGCAACGCTATGTGCTCGCCATCGACCAGGGCACCACCTCCACCCGGGCCATCCTCTTCGATCAGCGGGCGCGGCTGACGGGGGTGGCGCAGCGCGAGCACCGGCAGCACTATCCGCGGCCGGGGTGGATGGAGCAGGACGCGCTCGAGATCTGGCGCAATGTGGAGCGCATCGTGCCCGCGGCACTGCGGGATTCGGGGATCACCCTGGAGCAGGTGGCCGCGGTGGGGATCGCCAATCAGCGCGAGACCACGGTGGTGTGGGACCGGCACACCGGGACGCCGATCGGGCGGGCCATCGTGTGGCAGGACGTGCGCACCGAGGAGCTCGTCGAGCGGCTGCGGAAATCGCCCGGGGCGGAACGGATTCGGGAGCTGTGCGGGCTGCCGCTGGCCACCTATTTCGCCGCGCCGCGGCTGCGGTGGCTGCTGGATCGCACGCCGGGACTGCGGGAGCGGGCCGAACGCGGCGACGTGCTGTTCGGGACCATGGAGACCTGGCTCATCTGGAACCTCACCGGGGGAGCCGATCACGGGGTGCACGTCACCGATGTCTCCAATGCCGGTCGGACGCTGCTGATGAACCTGTCCACCCTGGAATGGGATCGAGAACTGTTGCGGTTCTTCGATATTCCCAAGGCCATGCTGCCCCGGATCCAGCCCTCGACCGGTGAATTCGGCACGGCGCGGCGGGTGCTGCCGGGAGTGCGGATCGCGGCGGCGCTGGGTGATCAGCACGCGGCGCTGTTCGGGCAGACCTGTTTCGCGCCCGGCGAGACCGAATGCACCTATGGCACCGGCGGATTCCTGCTCATGAACACCGGGCGGGAGCTGGTGCGGTCCGAGCACGGACTGCTCACCACCATCGGATACCAGGTGGGGCCGGAACCGGTGTACGCGCTGGAGGGGCCGATCGCGGTGACCGGCTCGCTGGTGCAGTGGCTGCGGGACAATATCGGGCTCATCGCCAGTGCGCCGGAGATCGAAACCCTTGCGGGCACAGTCGAAGACAATGGCGGATGCTATCTGGTGCCCGCCTTCTCGGGGCTGTACGCGCCGCACTGGCGCAGTGACGCGCGCGGGCTGCTCATCGGGCTCACCTCGTACATCACCAAGGGGCACATCGCCCGGGCTGTGCTCGAGGCCACGGCCTGGCAGACGCGCGACGTGGTGGAGGCCATGAATGCCGACTCGGGACTGCAGGCCGGGGCGCTGCGGGTGGCGGGCGGGATGACCTCGGACAACCTGCTCATGCAGATCATCGCCGATGTGCTCGACATACCGGTCATGCGTCCGATCGTGGCGGAGACGGTGTCGCTGGGCGCGGCCTACGCGGCGGGCCTGGCGGTCGGTTACTGGCCGGATCTCGAGGGCCTGCGCCACAATTGGCGCGTCGCGGCGCAGTGGCTGCCGCGCATGGACGCGGACCTGCGCGCCGAGGAGTACGACAACTGGAAGCGGGCCGTGCAGCTTACCTTCGGCTGGCTGCGGCCCAACAAGCCGGTGTCCTGACGACGCGGAAGTCGTTGACCTAACGTGGCAGGTATGCGGCTCTACGTCGGTTGCGCAATGTGGACACACCCGGACTGGCAGGAGAAGCCGCTACCCCCGGCAGAACGCCTGCGCACGTACTCCTCCTGGTGCAATGCGGTGGAGGGCAACACCACCTTCTACGCGGTCCCGCAGCGGCGCACCGTCCAATCCTGGGCCCGCCAAACCGATCCCGACTTCCGCTTCGTGATCAAACTGCCCCGCACCATCACCCACGACCGCCGCCTCACCGGCATCGACGACGAGATGGCGGCGTTCCTGGACGCCATCGAACCGCTGGGCCGCCGCCTGCACTCGCTGTGGGTGCAGCTGCCCGCGTCCTTCACCAATCTGCCCGCCCTCGCCGAGCTGCTCGACGGCCTGCCGTCGCACTACCGCTGCGCCGTCGAGGTGCGCCACCCCGCCTTCTTCGAAAACCCCCGCGCCACCGCCCAACTCGAACAGGTGCTGACGGCCGCGGGCGCGGAGTGGATCCCGTTCGACACGACCGTCCTGTTCGACGGCCCGCCCGTCAGCCCGGCCGAGTACGAGGCCCGCTCCAAGAAGCCCAACAACCCGCGCCGCACCCGCGCCCTCACCGAATACCCCATCGTGCGCTATCACGGCCGCGACGACATCGCCACCACCGTTGCCGGCTGGCAGCCCTGGATCGACACCACCGTCGCCTGGCTGCGCGAAGGCCGCTCCCCGACCGTGTTCATCCATACGCCCGACAATGCCTCGGCCCGCACCCTCGCCCGCCGCTTCCACGCCGAAGTCCGCGCCCACCTCCCCGACCTCGAACCCCTGCCGGACCCCCTCCCCACCGACCCCATGACCCTGTTCTGACCGAACCCGCGGACCGTTCGGCGCGGGCCGAAGGATGGCGGCGGGACACTGGACCCATGGAACCGATCAGAGACGGCGATGTGGACATCTCCGGAGCCGCCCGCCTCCTGGCCGACCCGGCCCGGGCCCGCATGCTCACCGTCCTGGCCGACGGCCGCGCCCAGCCGGCCGGCGAACTGGCCCGGGCGGCGGGCGTCACGGCCGCGACCGCCAGCGAGCACCTGGGCAAGCTGGTCGATCAGGGCTGGCTGGCCGTCGAGAAGGCGGGCCGCCACCGCTACTACCGCATCGCACTCCCCGAGGTGGTCCAGGTCCTGGAATCCATGGCCCTGATCTCGCCGGTCCAACCGGTTCGTTCTCTACGTGGCGCTCGCGCCAACCGCGACCTGAAGCTCGCCCGCACCTGCTACGACCATCTCGCCGGAGCCGTCGGGGTCGCGATCTTCGACGCCCTGCACGACGCCGCCCTGCTGAACGTGATCGGCGGCCACTGGACCGCCACCGACCACACCCACCCCCTCCTCGACGAATTGGCCATCACCCCAAGCGATCTCCGCCATTTCGGCCGCCGCCCACCAGTCAAGGTCTGCCTCGACTGGTCTGAACGCCGCTACCACCTGGCCGGCGGCCTCGGCGCACTGATGCTGCGCCGCATGCTCGACAAACACTGGTGCGTCCCCGGAACCACCCCCCGCGCAATGGCATTCACCCCCGCCGGCTGGGCAGCACTCGACCGCACAGCCGGCATCGACAAGACCGCCATCAGCTCCGACCTCGCCGGAACCGCCACCCCAGCCCCCGCAAAGGTCGTTCCACGCGGCGCCTGAAAGGCCGGGCCGCGCACCTTCCGCACGAACACCGGCAGGCACGCCATCTCCGGGTCGATCGACGCCGGGATGGTTCGGTCCGGGCCGAAGTTGTTGGGGGCCAGGGTGGAGGGCATGACCCGAACACTGGAAGAGGCGCGGACCGGGAGTGGTGGGCCGGCGCTGGCGGCGATTTCCGCCGGGTATTTCGTTGTCATTCTCGATGCCACGATCGTGAACATCGCGCTGGATCGGATGGCGGTCGGGCTGCATACGACGGTGACGGGGCTGGAGTGGGTGGTCGACGGGTACACCGTCACCGTCGCGGCGCTGCTCATGCTGGGTGGCGGGCTGGCGGATCGGTTCGGGGCTCGGCGGTCGTTCCAGGCAGGGCTGGGGTTCTTCGCGGTGGCCTCGGTGGGGTGTGCGGTGGCGCCGTCGGTCGGGCTGCTCGTAGCGGCCCGGGTCATGCAGGGAATCGGTGCGGCGCTGTTGATTCCAGCCTCGCTGGCATTGATCCGGTTCACGTATCCGGATGCGGCGGAGCGGGCCAGGGCCACCGGGATCTGGGGTGCGATCGGGTCGACGGCGGCCAGTTGCGGGCCGGTGCTGGGCGGCGTGCTTTCCGAAACCCTGGGCTGGCCCGCGATTTTCGCCATCAACGTGCCGGTGTGCGCGGTGACGGCGGTGCTGATCCACCGGGCGGCGCCGTCTGTACCCGGTGTGGCGCAGCCGATTCCGGTGCCGGGGCACGTCGCGGCCGTCGTCGCCATGGCGGGAGTCACTGCCTTCGTGATTCTCGGCGGTGCCCGTCCCATACGTCCGGAGCTGCTCACGGTCGCGGTTGTGGCGGCGTCGGCAGGTCTGCTGTTGGGATCTGTGGCGGCACGCTCGGGTAAAGGGCTGCTGCCCAAGGGGCTTCGTCGCGAGCGTGGTTTCACCGGCGGTGCGATGATCGGCCTGGCGCAGAACTTCGGCTTCTACGGCGAGCTCTTCGTGGTCGGCCTGTACCTGCAACGGCACCTGGGCTATTCGCCCGCGCTGGCCGGTGCGGCTCTGCTGCCCGAGATGGCCGTCGGCATTCTGGCCTCCGCCCTGGGCGGCCGGCACGCCGCCCGCCGCGGGCCCCGCATGGTCATCGTCACCGGCCTGACCATCGGCGCGACGGGGCTGATCGGCCTTGCCTGCATCAGCGCCCGGACGCCCTATCCGGTGGTCGCGATCCCCTTGCTGCTCATCGGCTTCGGTATGGCCTACACCATGCCCGCGGCCACGAATGTCACCGTTTCGGCTGCGGGCCCCGCGCACGCGGGGTTGGCCGCCGCGGCGTTCAATGCCGCCCGGCAGCTGGGTTCGGCGCTCGGTGTCGCGGTCCTGGGCGCGCTGATTCCGATCGCCCCCGATTCGCTCGCCATCCCGCTGGCGATCGCCGCCGCGGTCTACCTCGTCGCCGCCATCCTGGCCCGGTCGTTCCTCCCGGCGCGGGGTCGTCGGTGAATGCGGCAGGGTCGTGCTGACTGTGGACGCGGCACACGGCGGGGCGGGCCCGGCCCGCTCCGCGGCGTGCCCCCGGATGATTCAGCCCACGAGGACCGGAGGTTTGCTGGAGCGCTGGGCTTCGCGGGCCAGCGCGCGGTCGCGCTGCTCCTCGAAGCGGACCACGTCCCTGCGGAGCTTGTCGAGGAATTCGCCGAGCTCGTTGCGGCGCCGGTCGCCGGCAGGGCCGAAGTCGGTGCGCTCGAAGATGTTCCACTGCTTGAGGTTGGGGATCAGCACCTCGTCGAGGTGCTGGCGCAGATCGTAGATGCCGTGCTTGGCCATCAGCACGCCGTTGCGGCGGAAGTTGGGCATGCCCAGGCCGGGCATCTGAAAACTCACCACGACATTGGTGATGGCATCCATGGCCTGGTCGGGCGAGAGGTCCAGGGCCGCGGCGCACATGTTGCGGTAGAAGAGCATGTGCAGGTTCTCGTCGGCGGCGATCCGCTGCAGCATGCGGTCCGCGATGGGGTCGTCGCACACTCTGCCGGTATTGCGGTGGGACACCCGGGTCGCCAATTCCTGGAATGTCACATAAGCGACGGAATGCATAAATCCGGCATCGGCGTGAATGAACTCGGTATCCGAGTACTTCCTGATCAGATGCGCGGGGTTGTACCCGTCGGTCATGTGAATCATTCGTGCCTGCTCCAGCGCCACCGGATCCACACCCCGGGTGACGACCAGATAGTCGCGCATCACGATGCCGTGCCGGTTCTCCTCGGCCGTCCAGCGGCCCACCCAGGTACCCCAAGCCCCGTCCTGGGAGAAGTTCTCGGCGATCTCCCGGTGATAGCTAGGCAGATTGTCCTCGGTGAGAAGATTGGTCACCATGGCCGCCTTGGCGACCTCGCTGAGCTTCGACTGCTCCGGTTCCCAGTCCACACCTGCCATAGCTGCAAAGTTGCGACCGAGATCCCACGGCACGTAGTCGTGCGGGTTCCAGTCCTTGGCCATCGATAGGTGACGGTTCACGTTCTGCTCGGCAATCGGTTCCAGCTCGATGAGCAGCTCCAACTGCGTGAGACTCCTGGCCACGATCCTGTGCCCTCCCTCGAAATGGCTCGGCGCTGGGGGAATGATGTTAGGAGAGAAATGCTGGAGATCCGGCGATCGCCGTCGCGGCGAGGGGACCCGTGGAGTTGAAAAGGGATGCCCGTGTGTCGCTTATCGAGACTGATCGGCTCCGCCTCGGATAATCTAGCTCAGTTCGCCGAATATTGGCTTCATACCCCGCCGATGCGTTCGTGGCCGGGCCCGCTCGCTAGTTCCAAACCAGTCATTGACAGCCATGCGGATCGCACGCTGGTTCGCCGAAGCATTGCTACGGAGAGTGAACATGCAGACGCCCAACCGCCGGCAGTACCCCAGCGTCGTTGTCACCGCGCTCGCGGCGACCACCTCGATCGCGGGCGACATCGACTCGACGTGGAAGGGGCTACTCAACGGGGAGAGCGGGATCGACGTCCTCGAGGACAGCTTCCTCGACGATTTCGGCTTACCGGTCCGCATCGGTGGTCACCTCAAGGTCTCGCCCACCAGCCTGGTCACCAATGCCGAGGCCCGGCGCCTGTCCTACATCGAGCTGATGGCGCTGGTGCTGGGTCGTGAGGTGTGGGCCAATGCCGGCAGCCCCGAGGTGGACCATGATCGCCTCGGCGTCTCCATCGGCACCGGCCTCGGCGGCGCGGAGATGCTCATGTCCGCCCGCGACAAGCTGGTCAACGGCGGCTATCGCAAGGTGGTGCCGCACACCGTACAGGCCGTGATGCCCAATGGCGCGGCCGCCGCCGTCGGGGTCGAGCTGGGTGCGAGGGCCGGTGTGTCCACGCCCGTTTCGGCTTGTTCGTCCGGTTCCGAGGCGATCTCCAATGCCTGGCGCATGGTCGTCATGGGCGACGCCGACATGGTGGTCACCGGCGGTGTGGAGGGCTCCATTCAGGCGCTGCCCATCGCCGGGTTCTCCATGATGCGCGCCTTGAGTACCCGCAACCACGACCCCAAGGGCGCCTCACGGCCGTTCGACATGGACCGCGACGGTTTCGTTTTCGGTGAGGCGGGCGCGCTCATGGTCATCGAGACCGAGGAACACGC
The DNA here is from genome assembly GCF_042754165.1 of Nocardia sp. NPDC059229. Taxonomy (NCBI): domain Bacteria; kingdom Bacillati; phylum Actinomycetota; class Actinomycetes; order Mycobacteriales; family Nocardiaceae; genus Nocardia; species Nocardia sp. NPDC059229. The sequence continues at coordinate 172,084 of NZ_JBHZAK010000015.1, read as the reverse complement.
CAAGGCCCGCGGCGCCACCATCCACGCTCGCATCATGGGCGCGGGCGTCACCTCCGACGGCTTCCACCTGGTCGCCCCCGACCCCGAGGGCACCGGCGCGGCGCGTGCCATGTCCCGCGCCATGGAGTACGCGGGCCTGTCCAAATCCGATGTCACGCATATCAATGCGCACGCCACCGCCACGCCGATCGGCGATACCGCGGAGGCGAACGCCATCAAGCAAGCCGTTGGCAATCACGCTGCGGTGTACGCGCCGAAATCCGCTCTCGGGCATTCCATCGGCGCGGTCGGCGCGCTGGAGTCGATCATCACCGTCCTCAGCGTGCGGGACGGAATCATCCCCGCCACACTGAATTTGGAGAATCAGGACCCCGAGATCGACCTGGACGTGGTGAAAGGCCAGGCCCGGCCGGGTCGCTACGACTACGCCCTGAACAACTCCTTCGGCTTCGGCGGGCACAACGTGGCCATCGCTTTCGGCCGCTACTGATCGCCCCGGCCGTACGCGGTACTTCCATCGGCCGTAGACGATGACGCGGGATTCCGGCACCTGCTAGAGTTCCCCAGCCCCCAGCTACATTCGGGCTTTCGTGTCGATCTTTGTTCGGTGTCACTGCACAGTTCCGACGACTGTGAGTTGAAAAAGGATAGGGAATGATCGGCGAGACCATCGATGACTATCTGGACGAGCACGGCAACATCAAGATCCCTGACAACCAGACCATGGTCGACCTGCTCGACAAGCACGCCGCGGCCAACGGGGACGAGCTCGCCTACCGCTATATCGACTATTCACGCGAACGCGACGGCGAGTACCACGACATCACGTGGAATCGCTTCGGCATCCGGCTACGCGCCGTAGCCGCCCGACTGCAGCAGGTCACGCAACCGGGCGACCGGGTTGCCATCCTGGCGCCGCAGGGACTCGATTACATCGTGGCCATGTACGCCGCGGTGTACGCGGGCAATATCGCGGTACCGCTGTTCGATCCGGACGAGCAGGGTCACACCGACCGGCTGTACGCCGTGCTCGAGAACTGCATGCCCGCGGCCGTCCTGACGGTCGGTGCGGCCGCCTCCGGGGTGCGCGAGATCTTCAAACACCTACCCGCGCCGCAGCGTCCGCGCATCGTGGCGGTCGAGGCGATCCCGGACGGCGTGGGGGAGAGCTGGGTACGGCCGCACCTGCAGATGGACGATGTGGCCTACCTGCAATACACCTCCGGCTCCACCCGTACTCCGGCCGGCGTGGAGATCACGCACCGGGCCGTCGGCACCAACCTGCTGCAGATGATCGATGCCATCGGCATCACCGAGAAGGCCCGTGGCGTCACCTGGCTGCCGCTGTTCCACGACATGGGGCTGCTGACGGTCATCCTGCCCACCATCGGCGGCAAGTACATCACCATCATGTCGCCCAGCGCCTTCGTGCGCCGGCCCTACCGCTGGATCAAGGAGCTGGCTGCCCAGGAGGACGGCGCCGAGATCTTCGCCGCCGCACCGAATTTCGCCTTCGAGCACGCCGCGGCCCGCGGATTGCCCAAGGCCGGTGAGGAATTGGACCTGTCCAATGTCATCGGCCTGATCAATGGCAGCGAGCCGGTGTCGGTGACCTCGATGCAGAAGTTCAACGACGCCTTCGCCCCGTACGGCCTGCCCAAGACCGCCATCAAACCCTGCTACGGCATGGCCGAGGCCACGCTGTTCGTCTCCGCCACCAGGCGCGAGGACGAGGCCCGCACGGTCTGGGTGGACCGCACCCGGCTCAATGCCGGGCAGATGGTCGAGGTCGACGAGTACGCGGAAAACGCTGTGGCCCAGGTGTCCTGCGGCTACGTGGCGAAGTCCCAGTGGGCGGCCATCGTGGACCCGGACACCGGCGCGGAGAAGGCCGAGGGCGAGGTCGGCGAGATCTGGTTGCACGGTGGGAACATCGGCCGCGGCTACTGGGGCCGTCCGGAGGAGAGCCTTGCCACGTTCCACAACAGGCTCACCTCCCGGCAGCCCGCGAGCCGCGCGGAAGGTGCAGCGGCGGACGGGAACTGGATGCGCACCGGCGACTTCGGCGCGTACTACGACGGCGAGCTCTTCATCACCGGCCGCGTCAAGGACCTGGTGATCGTGGACGGCCGCAACCACTATCCGCAGGATCTGGAGTACTCCGCCCAGGAGTCCAGCACCGCCCTGCGCCCGGGTTTCGTGGCGGCCTTCTCGGTCGCGGGGGATCAACTCCCGGCCGAGGTCGTCGCGGTCGACACCGCCGTGCCCGCCTCCGCCTCCGAGCAACTGGTCATCGTGGCCGAACGCGGTACCGGCGCGGCCAAGCTCGATCCGGAGCCGATCATCGAGACCGTGCGGGCGGCCATCGCCAAGCGCCACGGCGTCACCGTGCGGGACCTGCTGCTGGTTCCCGCGGGCTCGATTCCGCGCACCTCCAGCGGCAAGATCGCCCGCCGCGCCTGCAAGGCGGCCTACCTGGAGGGCACCCTCCGCGGCGGCCACCGTCAGCAGGCATTCCCGGACGAGACCAACTGACCGGATTTCCTCGGCGAGTGGCACACCTTCGGGAGACCCCGAAGGTGTGCCACTCGGCGTTTCGGGTCGAGGGGATGCGTCAGCTGTCGAGCTGTACCGAGGTGAGCTGCTCGGCGGGGTGGGCAGCATGCGCGGCCAGGGCGCGGGCGGCGGCATTCAGGCGGGCGCGGGCGTCCGCATCGGCAACCAGGCCATCCGGTCCGATACCGCTCTGGAGCACGGTGATGCGGCCGCAGGCCGCCTCGACCAGCTCGGCTCCGACGTAGCCGAGCACGGTGCGCAGGGTGGCCACGGCGGCCTCACCGCGGCCCTCGTAGGCGACGTTCACGTAGGCGACCGGCTTGTCGCTGAGATCGGCATTGCCGACCGTCCACTCGAGCAGGTTCTTCAGGCTGCCGGGGATCATGCCCGCGTATTCCGGGGTGCAGAACAGCACCGCGTCGACCTCGGCGAGCTGCCGGTGCAGGGCCTCGACCACGGGCGGCTCGGGCTCGTCACCGGGGATGAAAGCGGGCAGGTCGAGCAGGCCCTGGTACCGAACGGCCTCGAAGTCGGACCCGGCGTCGGCGGCGATCGAGCGCAGCGCGGCGCTGTTCGTCGAGCCCTCACGGGTGCTGCCCGAAATCAACAGGATGCGGGGAATAGTCACAACTGCGCCAACATGGCTGGGGCCGGGAGTATTTCGAGGTCACGGGGTCGTTGACTCCTATGCGCCGTCCCACCGAATGGGAGTTGTCGTGACAAGAGGTGTCGCGATCTCTCATAGTGGGTATGGTTCCGTTCGACCGAACTGTCCGGGACAGCTGACGCCGCCCCCCTCAGGTCCGGTTGTGCGACAACTGCATAACGCGAGTGTGTGCAAGAAGGGCAGGCAACGATGACTGCGAACACCAACCGCCTCGACGAGGCGGCGGTCGGTGCTGGGTATCCCGGTGCGTTCGAACCCGGCAGGCTGCTGGCCGCCGAACCGATGACCGCACGGATGCTGCCCGGGGTTCCGCTGCCTGCTCGCGCCTGGCGCATCAAGTACACATCGACCACCGCCAGCGGGGCTCCGACGCAGGTCAGCGGCACCGTGTTGGTGCCGAACACGCCGTGGCGCGGACCCGGCTCGCGCCCGCTGGTCGGGTACGCCGTCGGCACGCAGGGCCTGGCGAGCACGGTCGCCGCGGCGTCCTGGCAGCTGCGGTTCGGGCTGGAGTACGAATCGGTCTTCCTCCACGCCGCCCTGCGCCGCGGCTGGGCGCTCGCCATCACCGACTATCCGGGCCTGGGCACTCCGGGTCTGCACCCGTACGTCATGGGCCGCGCCCTGGGTCCGGCTGTCCTGGACAGCATGCGCGCCGCGCGCCGGCTGCCCGAGGCGGACCTGGATCCCGATGGCCCGCTGGGCGTCTACGGCTACTCCGAGGGCGGCAATGCCGCGGGCTGGGCGCTGCAGTTGCAGCCCGACTATGCCCCTGACCTGCCGCTCGCCGGCGGCGTGGTCGGCTCGGCGCCGGCCGACATGGTCGACATGGTGAAGTTCCTGGACGGCACGCCCTACGCCTTCCTGCTCTTCTACGGTGTGCTCGGCATCGAGGCCGCCTATCCGGAACTGAATGTGCTGCAGCACCTCAAGCCGCAGGGCCGTGCCCTGGCCGCGCTGTTCCGCCGCACCCATGTCGCCGCCGCGGCCGTGCTCGGGATCGGTGTGGGTCTGGTCGTGCCCACGAAGGTCTCGACCTTCTGCCACCGGCCCCCGTTCGACGTGCCCGAGGTCAAGGCCCGTCTGCTGGAGAACCGGCTGGGCGGAATCGCGCCCGCCACACCGGTTCTGGTGGCCGGCGGCACCAGCGAGCAGGTCATCCCGTATCCGCAGGCTGTGCGCCTCGCGGAGGAGTGGGAGGCGCTGGGTGCGGACGTCACCATGCACACCATGCGGGGACGTGAACACATCGGCGGCGCGATGGCCTTCGCCGGACCGGCCATGCGGTTCCTCTCCGAGCGTTTCACCGAGGAGGCCGACGCTCCGGTGCTGCTCCGCGGCGCGTGATCATCGAGAAAAAGCCGGGATCCACCGACGGATCCCGGCCCTTTCTCGCGAACCTCAGCCCGCGACACCCCAATGCAGGACGCGCGAGGTGAACAGCACCAACCCGAGTGAGACCACCGCGACGGTCACCAGGCCGACCACGGCGACCACCAGCGGCCGCCAACCCGTGCGGGCCAGCTCGCGAATATTGGTATTGAGCCCGACGCCCGCGAAGGTGAGCAGGAAGGCCCAGCGGGACACATTGGCCAGGTTGGTGACCTGTTGCTTGCTCAGCCAGTGGAAGGTGGCCACCGCGGACAGGGCCAGGAAGCCCAGCACGAACTTCGGGAACTTGGACCACACGAACTCCGCCTTCGCCCGCAGCCCGGGCGCGATGGCCTCGGCCTCGCCGCGCGCGGCCCAGTAGGCCGCGAAGCCCAGCACCACGAACCCGATCAGGGCATTGCGGGTGGACTTCACCAGTACCGCGATCTTGCCCGCCTCGTCGGAGAACAGATAGCCGGTGGCGGTGGTCTCGGCGGTGTTGTCCACGGCCAGGCCCGCCCAGAGCCCGAACTCGTGATCGCTGAGCCCGATGGCGTGCCCGAGCGGCGGCAGCGCGAACAGCGCGACCGCGCCCAGCGCGAGAATGGCCGCGATGGCATAGCCGACATCGGAATTGCGGGCCCGGATCGCGCCCTTGCCCGCGATGATGGCCGACACCCCGCAGATGGCGGTGCCGATGGCCAGCAGCGATCCGAGCTTGCCGGACAGACCCAGCCAGTGCGCCACCGCCAGGATGATCGCGCCCGACACGGTCATGTCGACCAGGATCTGGATGAAACTGGTACCGCCCAGCTTCGCCACATCGCCGAGCACGAAGCGCGAGCCGAGCGCCACGATGCCGACCTTGAGCCAGAACTCGTAGGTGCCGATACCGGGCCGGAAGATCGGGTGCAGGCCAACGGTATTGGTGATGAGCAGGCCGATCAGGATGGCCCACAGCACGTATTCGATATCGGGGACGGTCCAGTGCTGATGCTTGGCGGCGGTGTTCCACCAGATCTGCGCGTACTTGCCGAGCACGCCGACCGCGATGAGCAGCAGGATGCCGGGGACGTAGCCGAGCAGGCGGCCAACGGTGAGCGGACCCGAGTGCTCGTCGAAGTCGGTTGCCCCGGAGTAGGTTTCGGCGTTCTTCCCGAAATTCACGGCGGTGTCACTCACGGCGTCACCACGGAATCTTCGGCAGCACGTCGAACACGGCGAGCACGGTCACCACGCCCGACACGATCACCGACCACCAGTCGGCACCGACCTGGATCTTGAAATCAACACGGCGCCCGAGGGCGTCGGGCCACGACGGCCGGGCGGCGGATGTCTCCGGCGCGGGATTGGGACTGTTCACCAGGGGCCTCCAGGTCGAAAAGCGCAGTACAGCAGGTCTGCACTATGGGATGCCCGGAGGATTTCGGACAGCGTTGGAATCGGCCTGATTCCAGCTCGGTCGTGCTGTTTCCGCTCAGTCGCGGCGGTGCGCGCGCCGATGGGCGGCCGGTGTGGTGCCGGTCCAGCGTTTGAACGCGTGGATGAACGGGGTGGCCTCGGCGTATCCGAGCCGAATGGCGATGTCGTCCACCGACAGTGGCGTCGCGGCCAGCATCTCCTCGGCCAGGGTGCGGCGCACCTCGTCGAGCAGCGCGCGGTAGGAGGCCAGTTCGGTCTCGGCGGGGATCTGCGTCTCGGCGTCGGTGAGCTGTCGTTCGGTGAGGCCGGTGCCCGCCAGCATCCGCGCGGCCGGGACGCCGTGCTCGCCGGCGAATTCGGTCATGACCGCGACGCTGGCCGTGCCGCGCGGGAAGTTCCAGGTCCGGACCTCCGGCTCCTCGACCGTACTCATGGACCGATTATGGCCGAAAGTGTTGATTTTGTGGCCGTCGCTCTTTCATGACGGGATATGCGCAGGTCGTAGCGTCGGACTCGAGCACATCGAGGTGAGGAGAGGGACGCATGACCACCAGCCCGTCGATCGTCGTCATCGGCACCGGCTTCGGCGGCCTCGGCATGGCACTCGAGCTGACGCGCGCCGGGATCGACGACTTCGTCCTCCTCGAACAGGCCGTCGAACTGCTGAACCGCCGACCCGGCCAGGTGCTCGACTTCCCGAGGTCGAGGCCGCCTACGACGCGGATCTCCAAGGGCGACTGGATCGTTCGGTGTGGAACTTCTGCACCAGCTGGTACCGCAATGCCGCCGGGCGCATCACCAACAACTGGCCGGGCACCGTCACCGGATACCGCCGTGCGACCCGCCGCCTGAACCCCGCCGACTACCGGCTCACCCCGGTCGCCCACGCAGAATCCCAGGAGTAGCAATGCGATTCGACTACGACGTCCTCGTCATCGGTTCCGGCTTCGGCGGCAGCGTGAGCGCCTTGCGACTGACCGAGAAGGGGTACCGCGTCGGTGTGCTGGAGGCCGGCCGCCGCTTCGAGGACCACGAGTTCGCGAAGACCTCGTGGCGGCTGCGGCAGTACCTGTGGGCCCCGGCCCTGGGCTGCTTCGGAATTCAGCGGCTGGCGCTGCTGAACGACACCTTCGTGATGGCGGGTGCGGGTGTCGGCGGCGGCTCGCTGGTCTATGCCAACACCCTCTACGAGCCGCCGGACAAGTTCTACGCGGACCGGCAGTGGGGTCACATCACGGACTGGAAGGACGAGCTCGCCCCGCACTACGACCAGGCCAAGCGCATGCTGGGCGTGACGGCCAATCCGGCGACCACCCCGGCGGATCGCGTGCTGCGAGATGTGGCCGAGGGGATGGGAATCGGTGACACCTACCAGCCCACCCCGGTCGGCGTCTTCTTCGGCGGACCCGGCCGCCGCCCCGGAGAGGACGTGCCGGACCCGTTCTTCGGCGGCGCCGGGCCGGACCGGCGCACCTGCACCCACTGCGGTGAATGCATGACGGGCTGCCGGCACAATGCCAAGAACACGCTGGTCAAGAATTACCTATACCTGGCCGAAAAGGCGGGTGCCGCAGTGCATCCGCTCACCACGGTCACCGATGTGCGACCGCTGAGCGGCGGCGGCTACGCGGTGGAGACCGTCCGTACCGGGCGCGTGGTCCGCAAGCAGCGTCGCGAATTCACGGCCGAGCACGTGATCTTCGCCGCCGCCTCGCTCGGGACCCAGCGGCTGCTGCACCGGCTGCGGGACAGGGCTCGCTCACCGGGATCTCCGACCGGCTCGGCTATCTGTCACGCACCAATTCCGAGGAATTGCTCGGCGTGCGCAGCCGTGACGCGCACGCGGATTACACCAAGGGCGTGGCGATCACGTCCTCGATCCACCCCGACCACGACACCCATGTGGAGCCGGTGCGCTATGGCAAGGGCAGCAATGCGTTCGGCGTGATGAGCACTCTGATGGTCGATGATCAGGGCGATACCCCGCGCTGGCGGCTCTGGTTGCGAGCGGCCCGCCGTCGGCCTCGCGACGCGGTTCGGGTGCACAATTCGCGGCACTGGTCCGAGCGCACCATCGGTCTGCTGGTCATGCAGTCGGTGGACAACTCCATCACCACCTACACCAAGCGTGGGTTGTTCGGCCGCCGCATGACTACCAAACAGGGTGAGGGCCAACCCAATCCGACCTGGGTCCCCGCCGGGCACGAGGTCGCCCGCCGGGTGGCGGACGCCATCGACGGCATCCCCATCGGCGCCAGCTCCAGCATTCTGAAGATCCCCATGACCGGACATTTCCTGGGCGGCTGCGCCATCGGCGACTCGCCCGCCACCGGCGTCGTCGATGCCTACCACCGGCTCTACGGTCACCCGGGCCTGCACGTCATCGACGGCTCCACCATCTCGGCCAACCTCGGCGTCAACCCGTCGCTCACCATCACCGCCCAGGCCGAACGCGCACTCTCGTTGTGGCCCAACAAGGGTGAGCCCGACCCCCGCCCCGAGGTCGGTGCGGCCTACCTCCGTATACCCCCGATTCCGCCCCGCAACCCGGTCGTCCCGCCCACCGCCCCGGCCGCCCTGCGGCTCCCACTGGTCGGCTTCAACGAGGGTTCGCAGACGCACGCGAACAACTGACCCGGCATGGCTACCCGGGAAAGTCGTTGAGCTGCAACGGGGAAAGGGCGGGCGCGGGTGCGCCCGCCCTTTCGCGGTGGAGGAGCGGGTTCGGTCAGAGCGCCAGCAGGCGAGCCTTGGCCTCGTCGTATTCGCGGATGAGGCGTTCGACCAGGTCGGCTGCCGGGCGCACGGCGTCGACCGCGCCGATGCCCTGGCCCGAGCCCCAGATGTCCTTCCAGGGCTTGGCTCCGGACGTGGTGGAGTCGGATTCGCCGGTGCCGAAATCCATGGCGGACGGGTCGGATTGGCCCAGGTTGTCGGGATCCATGCCGGCGGCGGTGATGCTGCCGCGCAGGTAGTTGCCGTGGACGCCGGTGAAGAGGTTGGAGTAGACGATGTCGCCCGCGCCGGAGTCGACGATCATCTGCTTGTAGCCGGGCACCGCATTGGCCTCGTCGGTGGCGATGAAGGCCGAGCCGATGTAGGCCAGGTCCGCGCCCGCGGCCTGCGCGGCCAGGATGGAGCGGCCGTGCGCGATGGACCCCGACAGCAGCAGCGGGCCGTCGAACCAGGACCGGATCTCCTGGGTCAGCGCGAAGGGGGACTGGGGCCCGGCGTGCCCGCCCGCGCCCGCCGCCACCGCGATCAGGCCGTCCGCGCCGCGTTCGACGGCCTTGTGCGCGAACACATTGTTGATGATGTCGTGCAGCACGATGCCGCCGTAGGAGTGCACGGCCTCATTGACATCGGGGCGCGCGCCCAGCGAGGTGATGACGATCGGCACCCGGTGCTCGACGACCGTGGCCAGGTCCTCCTCCAGCCGGTCATTGCTCTTGTGCACGATCAGGTTCACCGCGTACGGCGCCGACGGCTGCTCCGGATTGTCGGCGTCGTGCTTGGCGAGCTCCTCGTCGATCCGCACCAGCCACTCCTTGAAGAGCGACTGTGGCCGCGCGTTCAGCGACGGGAACGAACCCACGATGCCCGCCTTGGACTGGGCGATCACCAGCTCGGGCCCGGACACGATGAACATGGGAGAGGCGACCGCGGGCAGACGCAGGCGCTCGGACAGGATGGGCGGCAGGCTCATTGACCAGATTCCTTCATCAAGGGTTACCCGGCGTAGGTTACCGCCGGTAAGAAGTTCAGGCCGCGCGGGTTTCGGCCGGCCGATCGTGGCGGGCATAGCTGCGGTCCGGGTTGTTCACGAGGGCGGCCCGCCGCATCATGCGCTCGGTGGCGCGGCGGCCCAGCCGCTCGCTCAGCCGGGTCGCGCCCGGAATGATCCGGCGCGGCACCTCCAGCACGCCGTTGACGACCGCCGTGGCCAGCACCGCCGCCAGGAAGACGCGGCTGTAGGGCATCTCCAGGAAGTCGGAGTTGGTCTTGCCCAGCAGGATTCGGCTGTAGGAGGCCGAGTACATGGTGAAGGCCCAGCGCAGTGCGCGGGAACGCAGGCCGGGCCCGTCGAACCCGTAGATCGGGCCGAGCGCGGACACCAGCGCTTTGGACAGCCGCCGCGAGTCCTCGTCGGGCAGGAATTCGTAGTCGGCCTGCAGCCACAGCAGCCGCCAGGTATCGGTCTCGTCGGCCGGCAGGATCTCGGGATCGAGCCCGATCACGTGGCCGACATACCGCCACAGGTGATAGACGGCCGCCTTCTCCTTCTTCGAGAACCGCAGCCCGACGGCATTGCACCCGGCAATCGTGGCCAGCGAGAACAACATCAGCGTGCCCGCGGTCAGGGACTGGTTGAGCGGGAGGTCCCACTGTTCGTAATCCCAGTCCGGCCGCCGGTTCATGCCCGCCCGCACCTGCGCGTGCATGATGCGCACCCGCACGGTGTTCTTGAATCCCGGCGCGAACCGCTCCAGTCCGCCCGGCGCGGTCACGTCGATCCACCAGGTGGCGGTCTCGACGACCCGGCGGGGCGCCATGGTCTCGGCCGACAGGCCGCCGGTGCCGACCAGCACCTTGCCCGCCCGTGAGGCGAGGTAGCCGCCATTGAGCGAGAACATGGACAGGGCCAGGTTGGTCGCCCACGGCCCGACCCGGCCGCTGACCCGCGCGGCCCGGTCCATCTTGTCCTGGTCGAGCCAGAACGGCACCGAATCGATGTGCGCGAAAAAGGCTTTCAGCTCGGCGGGCGCGTCCGGCACCGCGTGGATGCCGCGCTCCAGGGCCGTCTCGAACATGGCCCGGCCCTGCCCGGTCGGCAGCCGCCGGAACATCTCGACCACGGCGTCGGCCAGTGGGTCCCCCATTTCGGTGAACCTGCGGTAAGCGGCCTGCTGCTCGGGGGTCGGGCGGATATCTCCGGGGGCGAGGATCTTGACCCCGATATTGAACGGGAACTCCCGGAAGATCACCGGATCGGGCAACTCGGAACGCGTCATTGCGTGCCTCCTGGGTGCGTTCAGGTTCTGGTGAAGGACATCACCAGAACTTTGGTGATAGTCTTCACCAAACCTTGCGGCATGGCAACAGACAGGGCGGAACCGTGGACATACCCCGTGGCCGATACGCCGGTCTCAGCGCTGATGAGCGCCGGAGCCAGCGGCGCGAGCGGTTGCGCGAAGTCGCGCTGGAGGTGATCGCGGAGGAGGGCATCGGCGGCTTGAAGGTGCGCGCGCTGTGCGCCCGCGCCGGGCTCAACGATCGCTACTTCTACGAGACCTACAGCCACACCGACCGGCTGCTGTACGAACTGGTCGACGAACAGCTGGCCGAGGTCGTCGCCGCGGTCATGGGCGTCATCGCCACCGCGCCCGCCGACACCCGGATCCGCCTGCGGGCCGTGATCGAGGCCGGTGTAACCGCCATCGCCGATCATCCCGCCCGCCGCCGGCTGGCCATCGACATGCAGACCACCGACGAATTGCGCCGCCGCCGTACCGAACTCATCGACGTGGTTGCCCAGGTCATGCTCGATCAGGGGCGCGAACTGCTCGGCGACGCCGCCGTCACGGGAGTGCACGCCGAGCTCGCCGCCCGCACGGTCGCCCACGGCGGCCTGGAGATCCTCATCGAATGGCTACGCGATGAGCTGGACATCGACCGTGCCCAGCTCATCGACTTCCTGGTGGCCATGATCCTGACGGCGTCCGAGATCACCACCACCGTGCAGCGCGAAATGGCTACTGGCTGAGGCCCTTTTCGGCGGCGCGGCCCCTGCGGTAGACGCGCCGTTCGTAGCGCAGCAACCGGGGGAGCAGCGGCCAGGCCGGGATCGGGACCGCCCCGGCGGGTGTCGAGGCGGTCCGGCGTTTTCCGAGCGTCAGGGCACGACGATCGTGAAATTGGGATCGGCCTTGTCGAGCAGGCCGGTGAGCCGCTTCCACACCCCGGTATCGCCCTTCGTCTGCAGGCCGTCGAACGAACCGGTCGCCATCAGCTGCAGCAGGCCGAGCTTGGTGAGCGTGATGTCGAGATCGGCATCCCGCTTGCGGGTGGCCGGATGGTGGATGAGCGCGCCATGGCTCAGCTCCATCCGGTACTCCTCGCCGCTGTCGGTGAAATGCCAAGCGATGCTGAACTTCTCGTCCCACGCCTTGGATCCGACGATGTTCAGCGACAGCGTGTCGAACAGCTGGGTGATGCTCATGGCGAGGGCTACCGCCTGGCTGGCGGCAATCGCCGTGGGGGCGACGCCCCGGCGGAGTTCCTGTGCGCCGGTGAGGAAACAGTTGCGCCAGGTCGCGTTCTCGGAACCGAGGCCGAGCTGGTCGAACACCGCCGCCAGGGTCTCCTTGGCCTCGGCGTGGGACGGGTCGGCGAAGACCGCGTGGCTGCCGAGTTCGGCCGCGAAGCGCAGATCGCCCTGGTCCACGAACTCCTTCACCTTGGCGACGGTCGCGTCCACGCCGCCGAGCAGCCGCACGTAGCGGGTGGCCTGCTCCTGCGGCGGGTGCAGCCACAGGTGGGCCGGATTGGCGTCGTACCAGCCGAGATAGCGCTGGTAGACGGCCTTCACGTCATGGCTGATGGAGCCGTAGTACCCGCGGTTGTTCCACTGTGCGGCCAGGTCCGGGGCCAGTGGGAAGTGCTCCGCGATCTCGGTTCCGATCTCGCCCTGGTTCATTCGCCGCACGGTCTGGTCGTGCAGATAGGCGTAGGTGTCGCGCTGCTGGATCAGGAACTCCACGATGTTGTCCCGGCCCCAGGTCGGCCAGTGGTGCGAGGCGAACACGACATCGGTGCGGTCGATGAACATCTCGATCGCCTCGGCGATGTACCGCGACCACATGCGGGCATCGCGGACCTGCGCGCCGCGCAGGGTCAGGATGTTGTGCAGGGTGTGGCAGGCGTTCTCGGCCATGCACAGCGCATTGCGGTCGGGCAGCAGGAAGTTCATCTCGGCCGGCGCCTCGGTGCCGGGCGTCATCTGGAAGATGATCCGCACCCCGTCGACCACTTTCTCCTGGCCGGTGGCGGTGATGTCGAGTGTCGGTGCGAGCAGCCCGAATTCACCCGCCGAGGCGACCGGGCCCAGGCCCATGCCGACCAGCCCCTTCGGGTCGCGCGTCAGATTCGCGCCGGAGTAGTACATGCCGCGGCGCAGCATGGCGGTGCCGGCGTACACGTTCTCCGAGATGGCGTGTTCCATGAAGTGCTCGGGCGCGATGATCGGCACGGTGGTGTCCTGATCGACCACACCCAGGACGCCGCCGAAGTGATCGGCGTGCGGGTGGGTGTAGATCACCGCGGTGACCGCGCGGTAGCCGCGGTTCGCGCGGTACAGCGCCAGCGCCGCGGCAGCGGTTTCCGCGCTCACGAGCGGGTCGACCACGATGACGCCGTTGTCCGACTCGATCAGCGTCATGTTCGAAATATCCAGGCCGCGAACCTGATACACGCCCTCGCACACCTCGTAGAGGCCGTGCATCGCGGTGAGCTGGGACTGCCGCCACAGGCTCGGGAGGACGGTGGCCGCGCCGTCGGCTTTCAGGAAGTCGAAGGAGTCCGCGTCGTAGGCCACGCCGCCGCTCTTCCCCGGAATCACGGCGGGCGAGAGTCGCGCGATGAAGCCGCGCTCGGCATTGTCGAAATCGGTGCGATCAACGGGTGCTGCTGTCATGTCCCACCTCACTGTTGGGTTTTCCGACTGCCACGTCTTTCGCCAGCCTCACACAGAGCGGGTGAACTTCCAGCAATTTGAGATGGGTCTGTTGCAGGTGGGTACCCAAGGTGAATTTGGTGCAATTGCGGAGATTCGGCTATCCAACGGATATCCAGCGGTCCGCCCGCGGTGGCCGTATTGACCCTGGACGAATCGTGACTCACATCTCAGGATGAGACCTGATCTTCATCGATGAGGAGTGGGCATGGTGACCGAGCAGCGCGTGGACTGGCTGACGGGTGGTGTGCGGCGGTCGGTCGCCGCGGACCGGATCGTCGGGGTCGCGTCGGAGCTGTTCCAGGCGCGCGGGTTCGACCATGTGGGGATGGACGAGGTGGCGAGCGCGGTCGGCTGCTCGCGGGCCACGCTGTATCGGCACTTTCCCGGCAAGGCCGCACTATTCGACGCGGTGATGGCCAAATCGGCGATCGCGGTGGCGGAGCGGGTGGCCGCGGCGGTGCGGCGCTACGAGGGCCCGCGCCGGATCGTGGAGGCGATCCTGGCGTCGGTGGCGGCGGTGCGCTCGGATCCGGTGCTGGCCAAGGGATTCGCGGGCACCCGGGCGGGCGGCAGCGACGGGGCCTTCGCGAGCTCCCCGGAGCTGGGACGGATCGCCACCCTGCTCACCGGGATCGCCCCGGATGACGAAGCGGCGCAATGGATTGTGCGCATGGTGCTGTCGCTGCTGACCTGGCCGCTGGCCGATGCCGCCAGTGAGCGGCGGATGGTGGAGCGCTTCATTCGCTGAGCTGGGGCAGCGGCAGCAGCGGCGCGTCCGGATCGAGGGTGAGGCCGCGGGTGGCGGCGGTGGCCGCGAGCGCGCCCCAGGCGAAGGCTGTCAGTTCCTCGGCGAGTTCCTTTGCGGTGATGGCCGGTTCGTTGAGCCAGCGCAGCACGCCCAGGCCGATCGCGCCGAGCAAGGCATCCACCGCGAACTGGGTGTGGTCGCCGTTCGCGCCGCGCAGGCGCAGCACGCCGGAGAAGAAGTCCGCGACTGTATCGGACAGTGGGCGGCCGTCCTCGATCAGGCGGGTCGCGCCGAAGGCCGCGACCACATGTGAGCTGACAATGAAGCGAAACAGGTTGGGGCGCTCGGCCACCAGATCGATGTAGGCGGTCAGGGCGGTGCGCAGACCGTCGCGCACCGGTCCGGCGGGGTTCAGGTGCGGGGTGACCCGCTCGACGATGAGCTGCTGGACGCTCCCACTCACCGCGGCCAGCAGTTCCACTTTGTCGCTGAAGAAGCGATACAGCTTGGGACGCGGTATACCAGCGGTTTTCACCACATCGTCGATGGACAGATCCGGGTCATGGGCGTCGATGGCGCGGATGGTGGCCTCGATGAGTTCGGCCCGGACCGAGGTGCGGTGCGAGTGCCAGCGGTCGTAGCGCGCATCGCCCTTCCTCTCGCCCGGGCGGTGACGCGGGTGGGAGGCCATGCGGCAGATTGTAATTCGATCCGTTACGAGACACCCCTTGTGTGCTGTCTGGGACAATTCTACACTGGGCATCACATAGAACACGCAGTACTAGGTACTTCGTGTTGCATCAAGGATGGTCCAGATGGCGAATGCCCTTCCGGCGCAGGCCTATCCCAAGGCCCGCCGCATAAGGTTCCGATTCGATCAGCGCGCTTCCAGCGACAAGTACTTCGTCGAAAACGACATGGTCTACAGCCATTTCGTGGCCGGTATGTCCGGCGGCTTTCCGGCGGGGGAGGAGTCCTTCATCCGTTCGGTGCGCCGGGTGGCCGACCGGGTCACCGATCCGATGCTCAAGAAGCGGGTGACCGGTTTCGTCGGGCAGGAGGCCATGCACGGCCAGGAGCACCGCAGACTCAATGAAAAGCTGGTCGGGCTGGGCTATCCCATCGCCTGGCTGGACTCCGAGCGGGCCAAGGAGCGCATGCTCTGGATCGAGGAGCGAGTGTCGCCCCAAGTGCACCTGGCCATGACCGCGGCGGCCGAGCACTACACCGCCGTGCTGGCGCAGCGGGTGCTGTCCAGCGACGAAATCCAGGCCATTCCCGGCGATCCGGAAGTGTGGAATCTGCTGAATTGGCATGCGCTGGAAGAACTCGAGCACAAGTCGGTGGCCTTCGACGTGTTCCGCTCGGTCGGCGGCACCGAGCGCACCCGTATCGGGGTCATGCTCGCCATGTACTCGCTGACGCTGCCGCTGACCTACGTCAGCCTGGCGCTGGCCGTCGGACGCGACCCGGCCGCGCGGCGGCAGCCGATCCGCGTGGCGCGCGAGGCATACCGGCTGTTCACCGGCCCCATCTTCCGCGGGCTCATGCCGGAGCTGGGCAGGTATCTGCGGCCCGGCTTCCACCCCGACGACATCGACACCGCCGCATTGCTGTCCCGGTGGCAGCAGGAGCTTTTCGGGGCGGACGGTCAGCTCGTCGACCACGTGAAGTAGTCACAACCCCATTGCAGGAAAGGACCGGCCAATGGCGATCGGTCGGCAGGACAGCACGTCCCTCATGCCCTATCCGAAGGTGCGGCGCATGCGATTCCGGTTCGGCGAGCCCGATCCGATGGCGCATCAGTTCGTCCAGGGCGACATTCCCCTCACCCACCTGATTGCGGTGCTCTCGGCGGCCTTTCCGCCGGGCGAGGAATCCTTCATCCGCTCGGTGCGCAAATTCTCCGGTGAGATCACCGATCCCGTGCTCAAGAAGCGGGTGGCCGGATTCATCGGCCAGGAGGCGGTGCACGGGCAGCAGCATCGGCGGTTGAACGAGCAGCTCATCGAGAACGGCTTCCCCATCGTCCGCCTGTTCACCTTCGCGCCCGGCGCGCTACGGGAGAAGGGTGTGGTCGCGATCGAGAACGCGGTGCCGCGGCAGGTGCATCTGGCGATGACCGCTGCGGCCGAGCATTACACGGCGACGCTCGCCAATCGGGTGCTGGGCACCCAGGAGATCCAGGACATACCCGGCGATCCCGAGGTCTGGAATCTGTTGAACTGGCACGCTTTCGAGGAGCTCGAGCACAAGTCGGTGGCCTTCGATGTGTTCCGGAGCGCCGGCGGGACCGAAATGGTGCGTATCGGCGTGATGGCGGGGATGTATGTCTCCACCATTCCGGTGGTCTCGCTCGGCGTGCTCGCCTCGATCCTCGGTGATCCGCGCAGCTGGCGGCCGTTGCAGGTGGTGCGGCAGTCGATTCGGCTGTACCGCGGGCCGATTGTGAAGGGGCTGCTGAAGGAGATGCGGCCCTATATGCGGCCGGGGTTCCATCCGGACGACATCGACACCAACGCGCTGCTCGAACGATGGCGGCGGGAGCTGTTCGGCACGGACGGCGAACTGCTGGACCGCATCGGCTGAGGGGGCGACATGAGAGCCGGCGACAAGGGTGCGCCGGTCGATGCCCGTCCGGAGCCCGAGGTCATCGTGGTCGGGGCCGGATTCGGGGGCATCGACAGTGGCATCGCCCCGTCAACGCACGGCGAGATGTATTGGCAGAACCGTCATTTCGATCTCGACGTGTACCGCTACACGGTGGGCGCTCCAGCAGCGTCGGAGGCGGTCGTGCTCTCCGAGGAGGTCTCGTGAAACTCAGCAGTGTCGATCCGAAGCTGGTGGTCGTCACCGGTGCGGGCAGCGGGATCGGGCGAGCCACGGCGCTGCGGTTCGCGCGCATGGGATCCCGGGTGATCGTGTCGGACATCGACAAGGACGCGGCGCTGTCGACGGTGGCCGTCATCCAGTCGCAGGGTCAGCGGGCGGTCGCCATGCGGCTCGACGTCACCGACCCGCACGCCTGGGCCGCCTTCGCCCGGGACGTGCACGCCGATCACGGGGTGCCGGATGTGCTGGTCAACAATGCCGGAATCCTGGTCAGCGGGGCGTTTCTGGATCTCGAGCCCGAGGATTGGGAGCACCAGCTCAGCGTGAACCTGCTCGGTGTCGTGTTCGGCTGCCGGGCCTTCGGGCGGCTCATGATCGACGAGGGCAAGCGCGGGCACATCGTGAACATCGCCTCGGCGGCCGCGTTCACGCCGACGCCGGTCATGTCGGCGTACTCGGTGTCCAAGGCCGGGGTGAAGATGCTCACCGAGTGCCTGCGGCTGGAGCTCGCACCCAAAGGCGTTGGGGTGAGTGCGATCTGCCCCGGCGTGATCAATACCAATATCGCGCGGCATGCGATCGCGGTGGGCGTCGATCCGCGGCTGCTGGAGCGCGGGCAGCAGCTCACCGCGCAGATTCGGGAACTGGCCGAGCGGCTGCCCTTCTCGCCGCTGAGCCCGGATCTGGTGGCGCGGGCCGTGGTGCGCGCCATTCGCTACGACCTGGCGGTGGTGCCGGTGCGCGCCGAGGCGTGGCTGGGCTACTTCATGCTGCGTATCGCTCCTGGCATCAATCGCCGGATGACGCAACCACTTTCGATGGAGCGCATTCAATCCCTGGGGGAGCTGGCGTTCGGCAGGGGAGGACCCCGTTGAACGCACGCGCCCACCAGTTGAAGGTGCGCGAAGTCATCAGCGAGACCGCCGACGCGGTCTCGCTGATCTTCGATATCCCCACCGACCTGACCCGCCGCTTCGCCTACGCGCCCGGGCAATACCTCACCCTGCGCGTTCCCAGCGAGCGCACCGGCTCGGTTGCCCGCTGCTACTCCCTGTCCAGCAGCCCGCACTGCGACGACCGGCCCAGCGTGACGGTCAAGCGGACGCGGGGCGGTTACGGCTCGAACTGGCTGTGCGACAACGTCTCCGCGGGCGACATCCTCACCGTCCTCGAACCGGCGGGCAATTTCGTGCCACGCGCGTGGGACCGGGATCTGCTGCTCTGCGCGGCGGGCAGCGGCATCACGCCCGTGATCTCCATCCTCAAATCGGCGCTCGCCATCGGGCGCGGCAATATCGCGCTGTTCTATGCCAACCGTGACCGGGAAACGATCATCTTCGCGAACCGGCTGCAGCAGCTGGCCCGCGGTTACCCGCGACGGCTGACAGTGACCCACTGGCTCGAATCCGAGCGGGGGCTGCCGTCCGCGCGTGTCTTCGCATTGTGGGCGCGTCCCTACCGGCGTCATGACGTCTACGTGTGCGGCCCGGCGGGTTTCGCGTCCTCGGTGGAGCAGGGCCTCGGTCAGCTCCGCATTCCCGGCCGGGCCATCCACCAGGAGAACTTCCGCTCGCTCACCGACAACCCGTTCGAACACCACACCCCGGTGGTGTCCGAACCCACGCAGCTCGCGGCGACCGCCCGGGGCAAGGTCGCCGCGGATGTCGCGACCGTCCGGGTCGACATCGACGGCGAAACCCACACCCTGCCGTGGCCGAGATCCGAGAAACTCCTCGATGTCCTGCTGAGCCACGGCATCGACGCCCCCTACGTGTGCCGCGAATCGGCCTGCGCCACCTGCGTCTGCAGCGTCAAGCAGGGCCGCACCCGCATGCTCATGAACGAATCCCTGATCGAAGACGAACTGGCCCAGGGCCTGACCCTCGCCTGTCAGACCCTGCCCGAATCGGACGACCTCCACATCGCCTTCGACCAGTGAGTGCCCCACGCAAGCCGCGCGTCAGGTCGACGTCAGGTCGATGTCAGTAGCACCGGCGACGGTAATCACGTGAACACCACCGCCGATCTCGGACTGCGCTACCTGCGCGGCGATACCGTCTTCGCCCAGCTGATCCGCTTCGCCCTGGTCGGCGGCGCCAGCAATATCGCCTACCTCGTACTGTTCCTGACCCTGAACAGCACCGGCCCCCTGATCGCCAATATCGCCGGCTCGATCCTCAGCACCGTGATCGCCAACGAACTCCACCGCCACCTCACCTTCCGCGCCGCCGGCCGCGTCACCTGGTTCACCGCCCAATGGGAAGGCGGTGGACTGGCCGTGATCGGCCTCCTGATCAGCACGGCCGCCCTGGCCGCCCTCGACTCCTACGCCCCCGGCCTGAGCCCCCTCGCCCGCGCGGCCGCCGTCATCGCCCTCACCGCGGCCATCGGCGCCCTCCGCTTCCTGGCCCTGCGCGGCTTCGTCTTCGGATCACCGTCCACCGAATCCCCCGCGGGGCCCGAAGAACACCATTCCACGGAATCCGGAGACGCCCTTCGGTATTCGCGTCCGGGCGACGACGTGCGGCCGGCCTTTCTGATGGGTCCGATAATGGCCTGAACCGGCCGAACCCTCCCTGTCGTCGGTTTTCAGGCGCGGGTGAGT
The DNA here is from genome assembly GCF_042754165.1 of Nocardia sp. NPDC059229. NCBI lineage: Bacteria > Bacillati > Actinomycetota > Actinomycetes > Mycobacteriales > Nocardiaceae > Nocardia > Nocardia sp. NPDC059229. The sequence goes on along the minus strand of NZ_JBHZAK010000015.1, from coordinate 152,148 downwards.
TCGGCTCGGGTGGCGGTGAGCATGGTGGTGATGGCGGCGGGGAGGGCCTGGGCGGGGTCGGGGGCGAAGCGGGGGGAGTGGTTGGAGGGGAAGTGGGGTGGGAGGGCGCCCTCGGTGAGCATGTAGGCCTGGTCCTCCTCGGTGAAGCGGGCGGGGTCTATGCCGCCGATGTGCCAGAAGACGGAGGGGGCGTGGGCCGCGGTGCCGAAGGCGCCGAAATCCTCGCTGCCGGTGATGGGGTGGTCCATGGGCATGACGGGGAGGCCGGCGGCGGTGAGGGTGGCCAGGACCCGTTCGGTGTCGCCGGGGGTGTTCTCGGTGACCGGGAAGTGGTCGTAGAACTCGACTTTCGGTTCCTGGGGTGCGCCGGCGGCGGCCGCCTCGGCCTCGGCCATGCGCTGGATGCCCTCGACCATGTGGTTGCGCGAACTGTCGGTGAAGGTGCGCAGGCTGAGCAGGACCTCGGAGGTGTCCGCGATGATGTTGGGGCGGGTGCCCGCGTGCAGGGCGCCGGCGGTGAGGACCGGGCTGGCGGCGGTGGCGGTCTGGCGGGCGGTGAGCGACTGCAGCCGCACCACCAGGGAGGCCGCCATGAGCAGCGGGTCGATAGCCGTGTGCGGCTGAGAAGCGTGGCCGCCTTTGCCCAGGAAGGTGATCCGGACCGAGTCGGAGGCGGCCATCAGCGTGCCGGGCCGGCTCAGGATGATGCCCGCGGGCAGCGGGCTCACATGCTGGCCGAGCACGATGCGCGGATGCGGAAAGCGTTCCAGCAGACCGTCATTGATCATGCCCTGTGCGCCCGCACCGGTCTCCTCGGCGGGCTGGAACAGCGCCACCACCGTGCCGGGCAATGGATTCGCCGACAGTTCCGCGCAGGTGCCGAGCAGTGCCGTGACATGCACGTCGTGGCCGCACGCGTGCATGACGCCGGGGATCGTGGAGGCGTAGTCGAGCCCGGTCTCCTCCTGCACCGGCAGCGCGTCCATATCCGCGCGCAGCCACACCACCGGCCCGGGACCACTCCGCAGCACACCGACAACGCCGGTGCCACCGACGTTCTCGGTCACCTCCCAGCCGGGCAGGGCGCGCAGCTCATCGGCCACCAGGCGGGCGGTGGCGTGCTCCTGGCCCGACAGCTCCGGGTGGGCGTGCAGATGGCGGTAGACCTGCTGCCAGTGCTCGGTCATGTCAGACTCTCCTTCGTCGGGACGGTCGCCGAGGCGCGGCGGGCCAGCGTCGCCCGGAACGCGTCGGCGGTTTGCGGGACCACGGCCGCCGCCAGCAACGCCAGCAGCGGTCCGAGGGCCATGGCTTCGAAAGCCGTTGTGTACGAGACGTGATCGGTGATGACACCGAAGGCGAGCGGGCTCGCCACACCCGCCAGTTGCCCGCCGAAGATGATCACCCCGGTGGCCGCGCCGATATAGGCGCTCGGCAGCGACCGCAGCGGCACCGAGAACGCGGGCATGTAGGCCATTCCGGCGACCAGGCTCATCGTCGTGCCCAGCAGGACGAACAGCGGGAAGGACTCGGCGCGCGGCAGGGCGAACAGCATGGCGGCGGTGAAGGCCATGGCCGGCACCACGATCACCCGCGGCCGCCCGCCGATCCGATCGGAGAGCCGGGCGCCCAGCACCACCCCGGCCGCCGCGGCCAGCGTGGTCGGCACCGCGGCGATGGCGATGCCGCCCATGGAGATTCCGCGCTGCTCGTGCAGGAAGGTCGGCGTCCAGGCGGTGACGCCCCACACCAGCACGTCGTAGCCGAAGAAGATGACCGCGAAGCCGATCAGTGCGGGCGAGAGCAGCACGGCGCGGCGTTCGGCCTTCGTGCCGGCGTTCGCGACCGGAATCTCGTCCTGCACCAGCGGTTCCGGCATCCATCGACGCCACGCCAGGATGACCGCCACCCCCAGCACCGAGATGACCCCGAACATCACCCGCCACCCGACCGTGGGCAGCATGACCCCCGCGATCACGGCCGCCAGCAGCAGGCCGGCCGCGTTGGAGGAGTTCGTCCACCCCGCCGCGGTCGTCCGCTGCTCGGGCAGACTGCGTTCCGCCAGCGCCTTGATGGCGGCCGCCGGAAAAACACCCTGCACCAAGCCGAACAGGAACCGGATGCCCAGCAGGACCGCGAAAGACCAGGCGACCGCGGTCAATCCGGTGAAGATCGACCAGGCCGTCAGACCTGCGATGCCGACCTTCAAGGCCCCGAACCGATCCGCCAGCAAACCTCCGGGAACCTGAATGAGCGCGTACGCGATGAAGAACACCGACACCAGCAGACCCTGTTGCGTGTGGTCGAGACCCAGGTCGTCGCCGATCGAGGGCAACGCGAAATTGATCACGGTCCGATCGATGTAATCGACCACCCACGCCGCGAACAGCAGCATGATGGTTATCCGGGTGGTACGTGGCATCCAGGCCCCTTCAAAAGCGGGAGTAGTGGCTGGGTGCCACGTTCGTGCCGATGCCCGAGCATACGGCGCAATTGCCGAGAGCCGCCATGTGAGGTGGTGACGCCCTGATCGCGCGATTGGTGAATGCTCTGCAATTGGCTGGAAGGGGTTCGAGAGGCGCGAGTCACTGCCCGCACCCGTGGCGTGCGGCGTGGCGCTGGGCGTGTCGTAGTCTCGCGTCCGATGAGGGACATGACTATTCACGGGTATGCGGCCGACGGGTACGGGCGGGTTGCGGACGCCTTCCGGCGCAACTTCCAGCACGGGGAGATCGGCGCGGCCGTGACTGTGTTCGATGGGGACACGCCCGTGGTGGACCTCTGGGGCGGCTGGCGGGATGCGGTCCGGCGACTGCCGTGGGAGCGGGACACCATGGCCCCGGTGTTCTCGTCGACCAAAGGTGTTGCGGCGCTGACGCTTGCCATGCTGGTGTCGCGCGGGCAGCTGGACTACGACGAGCCGGTGGCGCGGTACTGGCCCGAATTCGCGGCGCGTGGCAAGGCCCAGGTCACCGTCCGGCAGCTGATCGATCATCAGGTGGGCCTCCACATTCTGCGCGATACCCGGATGACGCTGGCCGATCTGTTCGATCTGGATCGCGTCGCCGGCGTGCTGGCGGCGCAGCGGCCGGGGTGGACGCCGGGTACGCGGCAGGGCTATCACCCGGTCAGTATCGGGCTGTACATCAATGAGCTGGTGCGCCGCGCCGATCCGGCCGGGCGCAGCATCCGGCGGTTCATCGCCGAGGAGATCTCGGGGCCGCTGGGCGTCGATTTCACGATCGGGCTGGATGTGGATCTCGGGGGTGAGCGAATCGCCCGGCTGGTCCGCACCTCCGGGCTGGACCTGCGCCACGAACGGAATCTGCCCTGGAATCAGGCGGTTCCGGCGCTGCTGCGCCGGGGCCCGCTCTTCCGGGCGCTGACGGTTCCGGACCTGGGCATGCCCGAGGACTTCGTGCGACCCGAGATCATGTCGGTGGAGCTGCCGGGCAGCAATGGCGTCGGCTCGGCGCGCGGCCTGGCGCGGATCTATGCGGCCGGGCTGTCCGGCGAGCTGCCGATCGCGGACGATGTGCGGGCCCGCATCGCCGGCCCGGGACCGGTGCCCGCACCCGATGCCGTGCTGAAGACCACGACCCGATTCCACCTCGGATTCCGGAAGTCGTGTCCGACCTTCCCGTTCGGTTCGTCCGGTCACCGCGCCTACGGCACGCCCGGTATGGGCGGTTCGCTCGGTTTCGCCGATCCGGAATCCGGGCTCTCCTTCGCCTACGTTCCCAACCGCCTCGGGCTCACCCTCAATGGCGACCGGCGTTGCCTCCGCCTGGCCCGCGCGGCCTTCGGGAAGCCGACACGCCGATCGGGTACTCGCACTGAACCCCGGCAGGCCGCCGATCGTTGACTGGATAGACCGGCCCCACGCCGGTAGCCATCCAGATGCGGTCCGGTTCTCCCCCTGCGTCCGGACCGGGACCCCGCCGAGGCATCCCCGGCGGGGTCTTTGCGTGGCTAATTACGCTGCGCAACAGCATGTTCCGGCTCGTCTGTGACTTGGGACACGTTGATCGGGCTCGCTTCAAATGGATACCTTGTGTGCGATGTATCGCGGACAAGGCAATGTGAAACGGGGGATCGTGTTCGAGAGAAAACCCGAATTCCGAACCGTGGCCGACCTCATCGCCGAGCGGATCGCGGCACACACCGACCACGTCTTCGGCGTGGGCGGCGCCAATATCGAGGACCTCTACGACGCCCTCCACCGGCACCCCGGCCTCACCGGCATCATCGCCAAACACGAATTCGGTGCGGCCACCATGGCGGACGGCTACGCCCGCGCCACCACCCGCCTCGGCGTGGTGGCGGCCACCTCCGGCGGCGGCGCCATGAATCTCCTCGCCGCCCTCACCGAATCCTTCGACTCCCGGGTCCCGGTCCTGGCTTTGGTCGGCCAGCCCCCGACCACCCTCGAGGGTCGCGGCGCCTTCCAGGACGCCAGCGGCCACCCCGGCCGCCTCGACGCCGAGCGCATCTTCACCGCAGTCTCCCGTCACTGCGTCAAAATCACTCGGCCCCAGGACATCTCCGCCGAACTCGACCGTGCCATCGCAGCAGCACTGTCCGGTGGCCCGGCAGTACTACTGCTCCCCAAGGACATTCAAGCAACCCTGATCTCGAGCGGCTCCACCCTGTCGGCCGGCCTGCGATACGAGCCCGCTCACGTGGGCCGGGATGAACCGATTGCGAGCTCGGAGGAAACGCCGGCGGACATCGCGGCGCTGCTTGCCGATGTGCCAGCCGGAAGCCGGGTGGTCGTCATCGCCGGACCCGAGGTCGCGGCGGCCGATGCACGGGCCGAGCTGGCGGAGGTGGTGCGGGTGCTGGATGCGGCGGTGCTGGTCACCCCGGATGCCAAGGATGCCTTCTCGAATCGGGATGACCGCTTCGCCGGGGTTGTTGGGGTCATGGGGCACCCCCATGCCGCCGGGCTCGTCGCGGCGGCGGAGCTGTGCCTGCTGGTGGGGGCGCCGCTGTCGATGACCGCACGGGCCGGATTGGATGCGGCGCTGGCCGCCTGTCCGCGCGTGGTGTACCTGGGAGCGGAACAGCCGTTCGTGCCGGTCCATGCCGAGGCGCGGGGGCCGTTGGGTGCCTCCCTTGGGGAACTGCGTGCCTCCTTGGCGGAATCAGCCGTCCTGCCCGCTCTCCCGCCACTGCCAGGTGACACGGCGGCCGCCTCGGAATCGATTGGTGTGCAATCGAATCCCGGCACACCGCACGAGCTGAACGTCCCGCCCACGTCCGGGCCGGGTGTGCGATATCGCCCGGCCGTCGCGGCCATCGAGGCGGCGCTGGAGCCCGGCACCGATGTGGTCGCGGATGCCGGGAACACCGGCGCGGCGGTCGTGCACTACCTGCGGGTCCCCGAGGACGGGCGGTTCCTCATCGCACTCGGCATGGGCGGGATGGGGTACTCGTTCGGGGCGGGGATCGGGTGTGCGCTGGGGCGGGGGCGGCGGGCCGTGGTGATCGCCGGGGACGGCGCGTATTTCATGCACGGCCACGAGGTGCACACGGCTGTCGAGTACCAGGTGCCGGTGACCTTCGTGGTGTTCAACAACAATGCGCACGCCATGTGCGTGACGCGGGAGCAGGTCTTCTACTCCGGCGAGTACAGCTTCAACCGGTTCCGCGCGGCGGAGATCGGGGCCGGTGTCGCGGCCATGTTTCCCGAGCTGCCCGCCTGGACCGCGCGCACGCTGTCCGACCTCGAGAACGCACTGCACAAGACGCGGGCCACGCCGGGGCCCGCGTTCATCGAACTGCAGTGTGACCCAGACGAAATCCCACCGTTCGCCCCCTTCCTGAAGGAGTCGCTCGCATGACCGAGACCGCCACCGACGCGCCGATCGAAGTCCCGGAGCTGGATATCCCAGGCGTGTACCGCATCGAGACCATGGCCCTCAAGGAGGGTATGCCGCTGGTTCTCGACATGACCCGCGCCGTGTACCCGCACGACGAGATCTACGGGGAGTACTGCACCGTCACCGAATTCATCGCCGCCCCGCCGGACGAGGTGTACGGATACCTGGCGGACACTCGCAGTCTGTGCGAATGGACCTACAGCATGCGGGGTTTCGAGCGCACCGGCGATCCCGAGATCTGGGTGTCGGATGACCGGATCGGCTCGCACACCCGCATCTACACCCGTACCGTCGCCAACCCCGACGCCCGCACCGTGGATTACCACTGCGCCTGGGACCAGGCCGACCACCTCTGGATGATCTACCTGATGCGGGTCGTGGACGCGCAACTCGTGCTGAACAAGCCGGGATCCGTTGTCACCTGGACCAATTGCCATCACCCGTTCTACGAGGACAACGGCTATCCCGAGACCGAGCCGGAGGGCCGCCCGGTCTGGGTGGGCGACTTCTGGCACCTCTTCGCCGCCGGGCACCTGCTGGAACTGCGCAATCTCAAAGCGATCTGCGAACACCGGCACGCCGCCGGGCAGCCGATCAAGCCGGAATGGATGGCCTGACCATGAGCACTGTCAGCCTGCTCGACGTCGCCGGATACCTGCCCGAGACCATCGTCCCCGCAGACTATTTCGCGCAGTACGCGGATCCGGACGAGGTCACCTCGAACCTCATGTTCAAGGCCCCCAAGTTCCGCCACCACGTCGCGGCCGGTGAGACGCCCGCCGACATGGCCGAGCGCGCCGTGGCCCCGATCCTGGCCCGGCAGGGCCGGGATGCGTTGCGCGACATCGATGTTCTCATCGTGCACACCCAGCTGCCGGACATCGGCATCGTGGGCAGCGGTGGCGATGTGGCCGCCCGTCTGGGCATCGCGCCGGAGTGGCTGATCGACCTGCACAACGGCGGCTGCGCGTCCTTCGTCTACGGCATGAAACTGGCCCGCCAGATCCTGCTCTCCTCCGACGCCCGCTCCGCCCTGGTGGTGACCATCCAGAATGTCGCGGGCCAGGTCTTCACCCAGGAGCAGGTGCGCGGCAAGGCGCAGGCCGCGATTCCGGGCGACGGCGCGGGCGCGGGGCTGCTGGTGAAGTCCGGCGTTTCGCCGATCCTGGATATCGAGACCCGGCACCTGCCGGAGTTCGCCGGGCAGATGACCGTCATCGCCGACCCGCCGCGCCGCTACTGGGAGGCCGGATCCGGCGAGATGCACGTGGGTTTCACCGAATCCAAGATCGCCAAGGTGCTGCAGCGCGGCAACCGGCTGGTGCCCGAGGTGGCGAACGCGGTGTGCGGTCGCATCGGGGTGTCCGCGCAGGAGCTGGATCTGCTGGTCACCAATCAGCCCAACCGCGCCTTCCTGCGCAACTGGCGCGATGCCCTCCAACTGCCGCCCGAACGGCACCCGGACACCTTCGACGACTGCGGAAACCTGTTCGGCGCGGGCATTCCCGTCACCTTCGACCGGGCGGTCGACGAGGGCCGGGTGCCGGCCGGGTCGTTGGTGATGTTCGCGGGCTTCGCGCACGCGGGTGATTTCGCCGGGGCCGCCGCCGTCCGCTGGGGCGGGCGCTGAGGGGCCGACCGCGATGAGTCCGCTGATCACGGCCGGACATCGGCTGCAGCTCAACGAGATTCCCTACGGACCGCCGCCCTCGGTCCAGCAGGCGCTGAGCGCCGCCCTGGCCTCGGCCAATCGCTATCCGGAATTCCTGCCGCAGCGGCTGCCGCGGCTGATCGCCGCCCGGCTCGGCTGCGACCCCGATCGCATCGTGGTGGGCGCGGGCGCGACCGGCGTGATCATGCACATCGTCCAGGAATTCGGTTCCGGCGCGGCCGAAGTCGTCATGGCGACGCCCACCTTCGACGGGTTTCCCATCCTGACCAGCATGGCGGGCGGGCGGCCCGTCACGGTGCCGCTCACCGGCGCGGGCCGCCAGGACCTGGCGGCGCTGGCCGCGGCGGTGACCGAGCGGACCCGGCTGCTGGTGGTCTGCAGTCCGCACAATCCGACCGGAACCCTGGTGCCGGCAGGGGAATTCGAGGACTTCCTGCGCGAGATCCCGGCGGCGGTCACCGTCGTCCTGGACGAGGCCTACGTGGATTTCGTCGCCGAGGCGGACCGCATCGATGTCTTCGCCCTGCTGGACCGGTACCCGAATCTGCTCGTGCTGCGCACCTTTTCGAAGGCCTACGGCCTCGCGGCCCTGCGGGTCGGCTACGCGCTCGGTGCACCGGAGCTCATCGAGCGCATCGCCCGCTGGCAGCTGCCGTTCGGCATGACCGCGCTGGCCGAGGTGGCGGTGCGGGCCTGCTACGAGGCGGAGGACGAGATCGCGGCCCGGGTGACGGTACTGGGCGAGCATCGCGCTCATCTCACCGCCGGGTTGCGCGAGCTCGGCCTGTGCGTTCCCGACAGCTACGCCAACTTCTCGTACCTCACCCTGTCCGGCGCCGAGGCCGATCGGGTGGCAACCGCATTGGCGGGCGCGGACATCCACGTCAAGACCTATCCCACCGGTATCCGCATCACGGTGGGCGATCGCGCGGCCACCGACGCCGTGCTCGCCACGGTCCGCAGTACAGTGCAGTAATGCACGAACATCCGCCTTCCGCACCCGACGGGCAACGGGCCGGAGCGGACGAGGAGATCGACTACGCACTGCTGTCGCTCAATGCCCAGCTGTGCTTCGCGCTGTACTCCACGTCGCGATCCATGACCGCCGCCTACCGGCCGTTCCTGGACGACATGAACCTGACCTACCCGCAGTACCTGGTGCTGCTGGCGCTGTGGGAACGGCCCGGCATCACCATGAAGGACCTCGGTGAACAGGTGCATCTCGACTACGGCACGCTCTCGCCCCTGGTCCAGCGACTGCAGTCGCGGGGCCTGGTCGAGAGTGTCCGAAGCGCCACCGACGGCCGGGCGGTGGTGCTGCACGCCACCGACGCCAGCCGCGACCTCCAGCACGGCGCACAACAGATGATCCGCACCGTGGTGGACCTGGTCGGCGTCCCGATCGAGGACATCGAGACGCTGCGCGACCAGGTCAAGGCCCTGGGCGCCCGCCTCGACGCGGCCGCGGCAGCCGCCCGCGCCCGCTGATCGCGGATCCCTGGACCGCCGACCCCGCCCGGTCACCATGCCGATGATCGGCGACGGGTACGCGGGCAGTGTTCTCGGTCACGCGAATTTGGCCAGTGCGTCCGCCACGATGGCGTCCAGCCGGGCGTGGTGCGCGCCCTTCCAGTAGGTCTGGCCGCAGTCGACGCACTGGGCGAAGGAGTCGTAGGTCTGGCCCGTGCTGTCGGGCAGGTGGTCGCGGACGGTCTCGCGGTCGGCGGGGCGCAGTGTGCCGTTGCAGGAGGTGCAGCGGGTCCACGGGGCCAGGCGCGGGGCGAAGCGGGACAGCACGTCGTCCAGCTGCTCCGCCGGTTGGTGGCTGTAAACATAAGCACCGGAATAGATTTCGCGGCGGCGCAGCAGGCCGCGATCGCGGGAGAGCAGCACCCGGTGCTCGGCCGCGGAGCGCGCCGCCAGCGCGGCGTCGCCGATATCCGGATTCTCGTATGCCGCATCGATCCCCAGCAGGCGCAGCCGCCGGGCCAGGGTGCCCAGGTGGATGTCGAGCAGGAAGCGCAGCGGTTCGGGGCTGGTCTGCGGACGGGCCACCGCCGCCACCGTGACGCTCTCGCCGCCGCGTGGAATATGACCGGCCGCAACCGGTTCCCCGTTCACCAGCAGGGCGCCCACCTCGGTGAGCGGCACACCCGATGACTCCACCACATGCCCCAGCGTCGAGGTGCCGTCCACCCGGACCGGCGAGCCGTCGCGCTGACCGACGAACACGCGCAGCTCGGGCGCGAACTCGACGGTGATTTCCCCTGCGTTCACCAGCCCAGGATCCCAGAAACCGGGCACCGGCGAGCAACTCCATTTCGATCCCGGCCGGCCGGTCCCGGCCGCACCCCTGCTGCCGCTGCCGGACCGGTACTCCGCCGCCGACCTGGTCCTGGAAGTCGATGCGGCCGAATGGAATTCCGTCGCGGCCGCCCACGACGGCACCGCCAACGGACTCATGGTCGGCGTAGCGGTCGGCATCCTGGGTCCGAGCGGCCGGATCGCCGACGACTCGGTGGTCCGCGTCGACATTCCCCACTCCCGGCGCGGTATCGACGATCCGCGCGGCAATGCCACCACCGGCCTCCCGATCGCCGTGCCCTACCGCAAGGGCGAGCGCACCGACCTGCGCGGCGTGCGCGCGTTCATCAGACAGGCCGCCCGCGCCTATGCCGATCCGGCTACCACCCCGGCCCTGCAGCACCTGCAACCGGTCCAGATGATGCTGCCCAGAATCGTGCTCGCCCACTTCTCCCGCACCGCCAAGGCCCCGGAATGCCTGTGCACCAATCTGGGCGAGACCGGGCAGGGCGTCGCCACCATCGCCGGTGTCCGCGCCCGCTCGGTCCTCATGCGCCCGGTGGTCTGCACCGGCGAGACCGACCTCTTCCGCCGCCTCGAGGTCGGGCTGAATCTGTCCTGGTCGAGTGACGGCGAGACCGTCACACTCGCGATCACCGGCGCTGACCCGGACCGCTTCCCGAACCGCGCCGCGCTGCGGGATCAGGTCATCGACGAATTCGCAGCCTGGGGACTCACGCCGAGGTTCTGGCAATAAGTGTTTGTGCGCGGCCACCGCTTGCCCAGGTCGTAGCCCGGCAGCGGGCGCAGTGCCGGCAGGCCGAGGATCAGGGTGTCGAGCATGGACCCACCCTATGTGCTCGCGCACCTAGGGCCCCGAGGCGGCGGGCAGCGCGGGCGAATTCCTGTTGACGACAGGCCAATATAGGCGTAACTATGGGAAACAGATACATAGGTCACTTCCCGAGAGGCTCTGACAATGTCGTCAGCATCCATGACGGCCGACGACCCCGCGGTCGCACTCGCCCGGCAGTATGCCGAGAAGCTCATGCTGCTCTCGCAGGGCTCGGTCGACAAGAATTTCGATCCGTTCACCGATATCGACTGGGATCACCCCGATTTCGTGGTGAAGACCGACGACAAGCGGTGGATCCTGCCGGTTTCGGGTGACATGTTCGCCCGGCATCCGTGGTATCAGGCGCAGTCCGAGGCGCGCAAGATCGCCATCGGGCTGTGGCGCCAGGCCAATATCGCCAAGGTGGGGCTGCAGTTCGAGACGCTGCTCATCGGCGGCATGGTGCAGCACACCTTCAAACTGCCCAATGGCTCACCGGAGTTCCGGTACTGCACCCACGAGGTCATCGAGGAGTGCAACCACACCCTGATGTTCCAGGAGATGGTGAACCGCATCGGGATCGATGTGCCGGGCATGAATCCGATCCTCAAGCAGCTCACCCATCTGGTGCCGCCGCTCGCCTCGGTCTTCCCGAACCTGTTCTTCATGGCGGTGCTCTCCGGTGAGGAGCCGATCGACCACATCCAGAAGGCGATTCTGCGCGCGGGTGAGGATATTCATCCGATCATGCGCGGTGTCATGGCGATCCACATCGCCGAGGAGGCCCGGCACATCTCCTTCGCCCACGAGTTCCTGGAACATCATGTGCCGCAGGCCAATCCGATCGACAGATTCGTGCTGTCGCTGGCCTTCCCGATCGCCCTGTGGATCGGCGGGCGGGCCATCCTCGTCCCGCCGCGCGCGTTCTTCCGGGAATTCGGGATTCCGCGCTCGGTCCACAAGGACGTCTTCTTCGGGCTGCCCGACTCCAGGGAGGCCTTCGCGGGCTTCTTCGGTGACGTGCGGTCGCTGGCCAAGAAGATCGGGCTGATGAATCCGGTCTCCAAGCAGGTGTGGAAGGCGCTGGGCATCGACGGCGCGACCACTCGGTACCGCTCGGAACCGGATCGCCCGGGTCAGGTCCGCGCGGCCTGACGAGGGTGACGGGCGTGGACCGGGGGCTTTGGTTCCCGCCCGCCCGCGACAGTAGACGTTACCGTAAATAACATGTAATACTCGGTGCGTCCGGACGCCGATGTCCGGGCGCGACGAGAAGCGAGAACCTCAATGACGCGGCATGTCGACGTACTGATCATCGGGGCAGGTCTGTCCGGAATCGGCATGGCCTGCCATCTGACCCGCGAGCAGACCGGGCGCAGCTACCTGATCCTGGAGCGCCGGACCGCCATCGGCGGCACCTGGGACCTGTTCAAGTACCCCGGCATCCGCTCCGACTCGGACATGTACACCTTCGGCTACGGCTTCCGGCCCTGGCACGGCACCAAGGTGCTCGCCGACGGACCGCACATCCGCCAGTACATCGAGGACACCGCCGCCGAATACGGCGTCACCGACCACATTCGCTTCGGTCGCAAGGTCACCAAGACCGCCTGGTCCAGCGACGAGGGCGGGTGGACCGTCGAGGTGCTCGACGAGCGCACCGGCAAGACCGAGACCTACACCAGCAACTTCCTGGTCGGCTGCACCGGCTACTACGACTACGACAAGGGCTACCGGCCGCAGTTCCCCGGCGAGGAGGACTTCGGCGGGCAGATCGTGCACCCGCAGCACTGGCCCGAGGACCTCGACTACCGTGGTAAGCGCGTGGTCGTGATCGGCAGCGGCGCGACCGCCATCACGCTCATCCCGGCCATGAGCAATGACGCCGCGCACGTCACCATGCTGCAGCGCTCGCCCACCTACATCGCCGCGCTGCCAGCCGACGACCCGGTCGCGGTCGGCTTCAAGTTCGCGAGAGTGCCTGCCGCCATTGCCTACAAGGCGGGCCGGGCGCGCAATATCGCGTTGCAGCGGGCCAGCTACCAGCTCTCGCGCACCAACCCCAAGCTGTCGGCCAAGCTCATGCTGGCCGCGGTGCGCGCGCAGGTCGGGCCCGATATCGACATGAGGCACTTCACCCCGAGCTACAACCCGTGGGACCAGCGCCTGTGCGTGGTGCCCAACGGCGATCTGTTCCGGGTGCTGCGCAAGGGTGAGGCGTCCATCGTCACCGACACCATCGAGACCTTCACCGAGAAGGGCATCCGCCTGTCCTCGGGCGAGGAACTCGAGGCCGACATCATCGTCAGCGCAACGGGTCTCACCGTGCAGATGCTCGGCGGCGCGGAGCTGGAGGTGGACGGCGAGGCGCTCGCCACCCGGGATCTGGTGGCCTACAAGGGCGCACTGCTCGGCACCGTCCCGAACATGATGGTGATCCTCGGCTATACCAACGCCTCCTGGACCCTCAAGGCCGATCTGGCCGCCGAGTACTTCTGCCGCCTGCTGAACCACATGCGCGACAACGGATTCACCGAGGTCGTCGCCATTCCCGAGGAGGGCGACCGCTCCGAGGCGTCCCTCATGGGCGGCGCCCTGACCTCCGGCTACATCCAGCGCGGCGACGGCGTCATGCCCCGCCAGGGCACCCGCGGCCCATGGCAGGTCATCAACAACTACTTCCGCGACCGCGCCATGCTTCGCAAGGCCCCGCTGGAGGACGGCGTCCTGCGCTTCCGCCGCAGCACCCGCCAGTCCACCCCGACCCCTGCCGAATCCCGTTCCGCCTGACCCTTTCCCGCGCCGCCGGATTCACGATCAAGCCAGTGATCCGGCCGCTGGCCCTTTCGCGCACCGCCGGCGGATCGCAGGATGGTGGAATGACCACCACTCCGCCTTCGTTCCCGGCCATGGTGCGCGAGGAGTTCGCGCCCACGACGACCTACCTGAATGCGGCCAGTTACGGCCTGCTGCCGAAATCGGTTGTGGCGGAGGTGATCGCGGCCGAGGAACAGCGCATGCACGGCGAGTTCGACATCCCCGGCGTGGACGCGCACGTCGACGCGTGCCGGGCCGCGTTCGGACGGCTCACCGGGTTCGAGGCGGCCCAGGTGGCGGCCGGCGCGCAGGTCTCGCAACTGGTCGGGCTGGTGGCGCAGAGCCTCCGGCCGGGCGCGAACGTGCTGGTGCCCGAGCACGAATTCAATTCGGTGCTCTGGCCTTTCCTGGTCCGGACCGACGTGAACGTGCGGGTCGTGCCGCTGGCGGACCTGCCGGACGCGATCCGGCCCGGCGACGATGTGGTGGCCGCCGCCCTGGTGCAGTCCGCCGACGGTGCGGTGCTGGATGTGGCGGCGACCGTGGCCGCCGCCCGTGCCCACGGCACGCGGGTGCTCTTCGACGTGAGCCAGGCCGCCGGCTGGCTGCCGGTGCGCGATACCGGGGCCGATTGGATCGTGAGTGTCGGCTACAAGTGGCTGCTCGGTCCGAAGGGCACCGCGTTCCTCGCCGGAACGCCTGCGGCACTGGATGATCTGAGCCCCGTCGCCGCCGGCTGGTACGCGGGGTACAACCCCTGGGAGACCGTCTACGACGGCCCGTTGCGGCTGGCGGAGGACGCGCGCCGGTTCGATGTCGGGCCGGTGTGGCCCGCATGGATCGGGCAGCGGCGGAGCCTGGAGCTGATCGAAGGGGTCGGTATCGACGCCATTCACCGGCACGATGTGGCGCTGGCGGACCGGCTGCGCAAGGGACTCGGCCTGCCCGAGGGCAATTCGGCGATCGTGTCGATCGAGGTGCCGGAGCAGACCCTGGAGCGGGTGCGTGAGGCGCGTATCGTCGGCGCCCTGCGGGCCGGGCGACTGCGGCTGGCCTGCCACTTCTACAACACCGAAGCGGACATCGACCGGGCGCTCGACGTGCTCGCCGGATAGGCCGGAGGTCAGATCGGCTGGAAGCCGCTGCCGACGCCCTTGCCTGCGTCGACGGCCGCGCGGACGGTGTCGAAGGCTACCGCGATGACCGGTGTGTGGACCGGGTTGTCGGCGTTGGTGCAGCTGAAGTGGATGGCGCGGGTGTCGCTGATCAAGGGGGCGGAGACCATGCCGACGAGTTGGTCGCCGCGGGTGACGGGGCCGCCGGAGTCGCCGTAGCTGGAGCAGGCCTGTTCGAGGAAGCCCACGGGACTGGAGGCCAAGACGACGCCGCAGGCGTGGCCGCTGGTGCGGCCGTTCTGGCAGACGATGCTCAGCGCCGGTGGTGCGGGGGCGAGGGCGGTGATGGTGCTGCCGTTGACAGCGCGCAGCGGGGTGACCACGGACGGATCGAATTCGATGACGGCATAGTCGAGTTGCTCGTCGGCGTCCCGGACCACGCCTACCACTCCGGCATCGGGGAACTGCTCACCGCGCACTGGGGTCCCCGCCTCGGCGCAGTGGCCGGCGGTGAAGCCGACCAGTCGCCCGGCGGCGTCGTAGCCGATGGTGGTCAGGCTGCATTTGGTGGCGCGGCCCAGGACCAGACCGGACCCGCCGCCGAGCGCGGCTTGCGCGTCACCGGGATCGGCGTGGGCGGCGGGTGCGGCGGACAGCCCCAGCGTCACGCCCACCGCGACCGGTGCGATCCAGCGGTTCACCTGCATGCCTACCACCTATCCGACTCGACGCGTACGGCTTCCGGCTTTCGCTACACGGTAGCCTCCGGGGTCAGCGCAGCCAGATCGGACGCTGTGCGGCGAATGGATCGGACTGGACGTGCGGAGCATCGGACCAGATCATGGTCTCGCGCCGGTCGAGAGTGTAGCGGGGCCAGCCGCCACCCGGGTCCGCGTTGCTGACGAACGACACCCACGCCCGGTGTACGGCATCGGCCAGCGATTGCGGCGGATTATCGCCCGCCACCGCGGTCACGCCCGGCGCCCCCAGCAGGTCGAAGGCGAACGGCACGTCGAGGCAATGGAACGACATGCCCTGGTACTTGGGTGCATTCGAGGCCCAGGTGAACTCGTAGAGCCAGGTCGGCTGGTTGCGTCCGGCCCGCATCTCGGCCACCTGGTAGGACGGCATGCGGATGACGGCGTCGCTCTGCGCCTGTCCCGCAAGCTGATTCGCGTTCATCCCCGGGTAGGCGAGGCCGAACGCGGCGGTGGTGGCGGCACTGAAACCGAGCGCGCCCAGCGCCACCGGCAGCGTGGCGTCGGTGACCGGCGGCTGTTCACCGCTGAGCGAGGCGCCGTTGAACTCCTGCGCGGTGAAGCCGATCATGAGCGGAACATCCTGGTTCGCACCGGATTTCAGGACCTCGGCGCTGGTCGCGGGGATCAGCGTGCCGTCCGCCCAGGGGGCCAGGCCGAGCAGGGTGGCGGCGGTGCTGTCCGGACCGGGTGCGCGCAGCCTGTCCTCCATGTCCTGCAACTGCACCTTGCTGACGTCGCGCAGCGCGGCGGCGGTGGCGGGCATGCCGGTGCGCTTGGTGAACAGCTCGGACATGGCCAGCGCGGTGGCGCGATCATTGGGCTGCGTGACCGCGCCGGACTCCGAAATGCCCGCGCGGAACAGGCCTTTCGCGGACGGGGTGTTCATCAGCGCCCACACCGCGCCGCCGCCGGCGGACTGGCCCGCGATGGTCACCCGGGCCGGGTCGCCGCCGAACGCACCGATATTGTCGCGGACCCAGGTGAGCGCGGCGATCCAATCCAGGACCCCGCGATTGTCGGGGGCGTGGTCCAGATGCAGGAAGCCCTCGATGCCGAGCCGATAGCCGGCCGACACCAGCACCACGCCGTCGCGATTGAAGGCCGCGCCGTCGTACCACGGGCTGGCGGGGCTGCCCGCCACGAAGCCGCCGCCGTGAATCCACACCAGCACCGGCAGTTTCGCGGTCCGGTCCGGGTTCGGGGTGAAGACGTTCACGGTGAGGATGCCGTCGCCCGGGATGGAGGGCTCCGGGATGGCGGTCACCTCGGACAGCTGTTTGATCTGCGCGGTGGGACCGTACTTCGTGCAGTCGCGGGTCTCTACCCAGGGGACCGGGCTCTTCGGCGCGGCGAAGCGCAGATCGCCGATCGGCGGCTGGGCGAAGGGGATGCCGAGGAAGGCGACACCGGTGTCGCGGCGCTCGCCGCGGACGGGCCCGGAGGTGGTGGTGACGGTGTCGGCCACGCGTGCCCGGTCCGATCCGGATTTCCCGGTCGAGCAGGCCGCGGTCACGGCCAATACCCCTGCCCCGAGCAGGAGGGTCCGTCGTCCGATCTGTTCCGCGGCCATGCCAACCTCTGATCCATTATTTACGTCAACACTTGAAATAATTAACCGACACCCTAATCTCAACCCCGTGGATCCCGCACCCCCGCCCACCGATGCCGCCGCCATCCGCCGCCGCAATCTGGGCCTGGTCCTGCGTCACCTCGCCGACCACGGTCCCTGCCCCCGCACCGAGGTGGCCGCCGCCACCGGCCTCGCCCACGGTTCCGTCACCGCCCTCGTCGCCGATCTCACCGACCGCGGCCTGCTCCGCGAGGACGACGTCCTCCGCTCCGGCACCCGCGGCCGCCCCGGCCGGCCGCTTCGCCTCGAACCGCGCCGCGCCGCGGTGGCCGCGATCCAGATCACCTCCGAACATCTCCGTGTCGCCGTCTCCGATCTCGCGGGCGCCGTCGTGCACCGCGAGGTCGTGCCGCACGACCTGGCCCCCGGAACGCCCGAGGCCATGGCGGACGCCGTCGCCGCCGTCGTCGCCCGCATCGAGACGTCCTTACCCGGATTCGCCGCCGCCGAAACGGATTCGGACCCGTACCCCGCTCCGGTGCTCGCCCGGGTCGTGATCGCCATGGCCGGACCCGTGCGTGACGACGCGGCGCAAACCGTCGTGGTAGCACCGGATTTCGGATGGATGGAACCCGTGCGCCTGCGTGCTCTGGTGGCCGCCCGGCTGCCCGCGCCTGTCGTCGCGATCGACGTGGTCAATGACGCGAATGCGGCCGCCCTGGCCGAGTTCCATGCCCTGCAGCATGATTCGCGCGGACTGGTCCTGATCGAGGCCGGCACCGGGATCGGCGGCGGCGTCGTCCTCGACGGCCGCATCCACACCGGCAGCCACGGCATCGCCGGGGAACCCGGGCACATCCCGGTCGCCATGGACGGCCCCGCCTGCGTCTGCGGCGCCCGCGGCTGTCTGGTCTGCTTCGCGGGCCCGGAGGCGGTGTTCGAGGCCGCCGGACTCGGGGAACTGTTGCGTCGCAAGGGTTCGCAGCCCGCTCAGGCTGAACTGCTGGCCCTGCTGAGCCGGGCCGATACGCGCGCGGTGGCCGCGCTCGACAACGCCGCCCGGGCCCTCGGTACCGCGATCCTGTCCATCACGGCGCTCCTCGACGCCGACGAAGTGGTCCTGGGCGGCCTGCTGAGCGACTGGTTCCGCTGGCTGATCCCGGCCATCGAGTCCCGCCTGGCCGGTCGCCGGGCTCTCGCGCCCGCCCTGGCCCTGCGGGTCACCCCGGCGGCCCTCGGCGAGAACGGGATTCTCACCGGCGCCCTCGGCTTCGCCCGCCGCGCAGTCCTTTCCGACCCCGCGGTGGTGCCGCCGCTACCGGCGGCGGCCCGGGCGGGCGCCTGATCAGGCGGGAGCGGTCCCGAGCATCAGCCCGACCAGCACCACGCTGGTCGCGGCGGCGATCGAGCCGGTCGCCCAGCGGCTGAAATGCCGGTTGCCGGTGCGGATATTGGTGACGGTCAGCGCCCGGAACTCCCCGAACCGGTTCTCGTGGCCGTCGGCGAACGCGGGATCCCCCAGGCGCAGGTCGGTGCCGAACAGCGGCAGGAAATGCAGAACCCAGTGGGCCCCCGCATCATCGGTGATACCGACCCGCATCCCGAGGTACCGGCGTACCGGCGCGCAGCGCCCGGCCAGCCGGGCCAGCGGGCCGATCCGGGGCCGGGCCGCCAGGTGAACGAGCAGGGCGGTGACGGCCACCCCTCCCGCCGTCACCGCCATCGCCGCCCGCGAAAGCGGGAGCATTCCCTCGCCGAACAGCGCCACCGCGGTGCCCACGAACCACAAGGGCTGCAGCGCAGGCATTTCCATCGGTCGCGGCGGCGAGGTGATCGTGCCGATCAAACCGGACCTCCGATACCCGGCCGTCGGCAGCGGCACCGCCGCGACCTGCCCGAGCGGCCGCCTGCAGCCCCGGCAGGCGCCGGCATCGTGCGCATTGGTCCAGCCGCAGCGCGAACATCGGAGGGTGGAATCGGTGGTCATGGAGATCTCCTCCCCGGGATCTCGAAAGGTGGTGCCGGTCAGCGGATTCACCGATCAGCTGTGGACCGGGGCCACCGGGTGCGGCGGCGCCGGTGTGAATTCGGTGCGCAGGTCTCGCTGTGCGGACCGAACCCACAGCAGCACAACGACTTCGCGCAGGGTGAGGTCCAGCTCGGCGGCCAGCAGCTCGGCCACCGCCAGCGCCTGATCGGGATCGTCCGGACTCGGATCGCTCAGGATCTCGTCGAGCACCAGGCCGCGGCAGGCCGCTTCCTGGGTGAGCAATCGATCCGGGAGCCAGGTGAGCATCCAGCTGTCGGTGGAAAGGGTTGTGCGAACGGCCATCTCGGGCGTTTTGTCGCTGCGGACGGTCCAGGGTGTGAATTCGAGGGCCATGAGGTCGGGAACCTCCTCGAAGAGTGGTTGTAGCAACAAGGATACTGGAGTGCTTCGATGGCACATAGCCAGAAGAATTGCTCAAGTCCGATACCGAAAAAGCAGCTGTTGCTTAGAAATAAGCGTATAGGCGTACATGTATCTCGGATATCGTAGATATCAAGCGGTTTGGGTGCTGGGGCGCTGATCGTTGCCGCATCCGAATCACAGATTTGGGGGCCCAGCAGATATCCGCCATGGTCGTTTCGCCCGTTTAGCCTGACCTGTAAAAGAATCGGCAGACTCGTGCTAGATCTGCGATGGCGAAGATGACACATCGTGCTTAGGATGGGCTTCGCGTGACACGTCTGAGCAATGCGGATCATGATGGGAGACGAGCATGTCTGGCTCGGCCTCGGACGGCGAGCAGATCGGCGCGGCAGTCAAGCGACTCCGCCGGCAACGCAATCTCACCCAGGAGGCGCTGGCCGATCGGGTCGGCTGCTCGCGCAGTCTGATTCAACAGATCGAGAACGGCAAACGCATTCCACCCCGCCCTCAGCGCGAAAAGCTGAGTGCGGCCCTGGGCGAACGCCTGCCCGGCCTCGACGACGAGACCGAGGCCGAGCGTGTCATCAGCGACCTGCGCATCCGCTTCGAGATCCTCTCGACCGAGAAGCCCGACCTGGCCGCCCGCGTCCTGGCGCTCGCCCAGAGTCTGTCCAACCTCGATGACATGGGTGCGCAACTCGTGCCGCTCCGGGAGATCGCCGAGCGCCAGCTGGTCCGGGCCGAGGAGGTGCTGGTGCAGATTCCCTCGGGCAGTGTCGTTGTGCCGGAGTGGAATACGGTCCTGGACTGGCTGACCGTGCTGGATCGCGCGCAGCAGCGGATCTGCGCGATCCACACCGCCGAACTGGGCGCGATCGGCGGCGATGTCGGCGTCGAATATCACCGGGCGATCCTCGCCAAGGCCCGAGCCGGTGTGTCGGTGCAACGTGTCTATGTGCTGGACGACGTTGTGAACGTGACGCCCTATGAGGACAAGCTCTGGCAACAGGTCAAGGCGAACGTGGAAACCACCCTGGTGAACCGGGAGTTCGCTCCCAACGCACAGGGCATGCTCATCGTCGACGACAGTTACGTGCTCGCGGGCGACTATGATTTCCGCCGCCGCGAGCGTGACTCCAGCCGATTCTCGTCACTCTGGCACGACGTCCAGACCGCCCACCGCAAGTTCAAGCACCTCCGTGATCTCAGGGCGGACGGAATGGCGCTCGTCGTCAACGATCTCGTGGAGCGGACGGGACTGATTCGGTTCGAGCACCTGGAC
Organism: Nocardia sp. NPDC059229; assembly: GCF_042754165.1. Taxonomy (NCBI): domain Bacteria; kingdom Bacillati; phylum Actinomycetota; class Actinomycetes; order Mycobacteriales; family Nocardiaceae; genus Nocardia; species Nocardia sp. NPDC059229. Next base: position 131,494 of record NZ_JBHZAK010000015.1, on the reverse strand, counting down.
CAGGAGGACTGCCGCGACCGTTTCCGTGCGGCCCTGCGTCAGGCGTGGAGCGACGAGCAGCCCGGATCTGAAGGCGCGCCCAGATGAGCCGAGGGTTCGCGGTGTCGCCGCCGCTGGACCCGGTCGACGTGGCGGACCGTTCCGACCAGCGCAAGCATCTCGCGCGGAACTACCTCGACAGCGAGAGCCGGTTCGCCGGGACGAACGGCCGGATCTATCGCGGGATCATCGACGCGTATCACGGTGAAACCGGGCTGCCCATGGACCGGAACGCCACGGCGGCCCTGAATTCCGCATGGGCCGAGGTGATGGCCGGTCATGGCGCGGCGGGCGGTGGAAATCTCACCGACGGCCGGGGCGGGTCGCCTTACGCCAAGAAGCAGCCGGCGGTTCTGCGCCGGTTGGCTGCCGAGCGGCTGTTCGCCCGGATATCGCAACCGATCGACGGAATGCCGGGAGTCGATATCGATCCCGGCGAGGTGATCGTCAGCCCCTACTCGAGCACCGTTCTGCTGGAGGAGGCGATCGCCACGCTGGCTCGGCCCGGTGGCGTCCTGGTCTGCCCGGAGGGCTACTACAAGAGCGTGGCCGGGCACATCGCCAAGTTCGGCATGCGGATGGCGACCAGCTGTGTGACCGCAGGGAGCGACTTCCGGATCGACCCGGTATCGCTCGAGCGAACCCTGAAACACCATGCGGCGCAGGGAGACCTGTGCGGAGTCCTGCTGACCCTGCCCGGCAACCCGGTGGTCGCCGACTACACCGTCGAGCAGCTGGTCGAGATCGGCCGGGTGCTCGTCGCCGCTGATGTACCGGTGATCTGCGATATGTCGTTCGACCTACTGGTCGAGGGGCACATCCCGATTGCGTCGATCGTCGTCCCGACGGCCGATGGTCAGGTCCGCCTGTATGACCGGGTCCTCAGCATCACCGGTAATTCCAAGGCGTTCAACGCCTTCGGGCCGTGCAAGCTGGGTGCGGCCTGTTCGGGAGACCAGCAGTGGCTGGCCCGGGTGCGCGAGCGGCTGCGTGTCGCCTTCCAGCGTGAGACCACGCATCTGGCCCGTGCCACGATCGAGGGCACCTCGGACGGCTACCTGATCCGGAACCGCGTGCTGCTGCGGGAGCGGATGGATTCCGCGCGTCGGCTGGCGGCCGGGATCAATGCCGGATTCGGCACCGAACTGCTGCGGCCGCTGGGCAGCCGGGACGGCATGTTCCTCACCATCGAATTCGATGCCGGGGTGATGTCGGCGGCGGCGGTGCGATCCAGCGCGGACCTGGAGGACCTGCTGCTGATGGCGGCCGGTATCGACTGCGTGGCGCTGGACCGCACCGGATCGCATCGAATGGGCGTGCGGCTCAATGTGACAACGCCCCGGCGCGCCACCGGCGAGGTGGGTCCGGACCTGGTCGTCGAGTTGTTCGACCGTATCGAGCGGCTGCTCCAGCGGATCGACGCCGGCATGACGTATTCCGGCGCCCTGCTGGAACGGCGGATTCCGGCGCGGTCCCCGCGTGTCTCCACCGTCGGCGTGCTGCGCGAAACCGCCGCCCACGAATTGCGTGTCGCCTCCACGCCGGATGATGTGACGGCGCTGGTCCGCAGCGGGCTGAAGGTGGTGGTGGAGCAGGATGCCGGGCGGTGGGCCCGGTTCGACGACGCCGACTATCGGGCCGCCGGCGCCTCGGTGGTGCCGGGACCCGAGTGTGTCTTCGCCGTCGCCGACCTGGTCGCCTGGGTGAAACCGCCTGCCTACGACCTGGATACGATGCCGACCCGGACCGGGCAACTACTACTCGGATTCCAGGATCCGGTGAAACGCCGCCGGTCCATTCACCGGCTGAGCCAATACGGGGTGGAGTCGGTGGGCTTCGAGCACATGCCACCGGATCTCGAGACGGCTCACCTCGATCCGCTGACCGCCATGAGCCGGATCGCCGGTGAGGTGGCCTACCGCGAGGGGCGTGAGCGCCTACGCGAGCAGGATCCGGATTGTGTAGTGCGTGCGCTGATCATCGGTTGTGGGCAGGCCGGGCTCGCCGCCATCGACGCCGCGGTTCGCTGTGGCGACGCGTCACCGGCCGCCATCGGCCGCCGTGCCGAGCAGCGCGCCGCCGCGTCGGCTCGGGGCGCGAATCGTTTTCTCCTCGATCCCGATCCGGACCGGGTCGCGGACTACATCCGTTCGGTCCGTCCGAATCTGGTGGTGTGCGCGGCCGGACGGCGCGGGACGGCCGCGCCGGTGCTGCTGGACCGGTCGGGTCTGGCGGCGTTGCCGAACGGTGCGGTGGTGGTCGATCTGACGGCCAAGTCGGGTGGCAACTGCGTGGTGACCCGCGTGGACGGCACGGTGACGCTGGCCAACAACGTCACCGTGATACATCGCTCGAACTTCCCGTCCGTGCGTCCGGATGTCGCGAGTCGTGCGTACGGTGCGGCCGCGGCCACCGCGATCCTGGGGTACAGCGCGGCCCCCGGGCCAGATGGAAGGGATGTTGTCCCAAGCGTTTTCGAGGGCGGTGCGGAACAGGGTGCGGCAATCGCCGGTGTCGAGATGGGCGAACTGTGACAACGGCGGGGTCGCGATCAGTGCATTGATGCCGATGGCTCGGCCGCGCCGGTGCAGGGCCTCGAGCCGGTCGAAGCGATCCAGCTGAAAGTCGATGTCGGGCTGCAGAGCCGAGAACCGGGTCGCCAGGCGGCCCTCGCGGAAGTTGTCGTATTCACCGGAGACGGTGAATTTCTCGTCCACCACCAGCAGGCGTCGGTCACCGGCGTCTCGGTGGCGACGTCGGCGCTGATCTGCGCGCTGACGCTGGCGGGCAGTCATTGAGGCGGCGTTGATCGGTCAGTCGCCGGTGAACGTCATGCCGGTGAACCGGGTCCAGCACTGCCGGAGATAGAACTCCATGTCGATGGACGGGTCGATGAGCCAGCGCGATTGCAGGCCGTCGGCCAGGGCCATGAACGCGGTGGCCATCACCTCGGCGTCGACGGACTCCGGGATGCCGCCCGCCCGCTGGATGCCGCGGATGAGCTCGGCGAAGCCGGCGGTGCCGAGTTCGTAGTGCAGGCGCATGTACTCGTGGGCGGGATGGTTCGGATCGGCGGCGGCCGCCTGCATGTGGGTGAACAGCTCGATGAGGCCGGGCACCTGGGTATTACGGCGAATGAGCTGGATGAGCGCCTCGGGCGTGGGGTCGCCCATGGCGGCCACGTCGATCTCGTCGCGTTTGCGCAGGACCGCGACGAACAGCTCCTCCTTGGAGCCGAAGTAGTGCAGCAGCCCGCTCTGGCTCAGGCCGACCGCCTCGGCCAGCTCGGCCACCGAGGTGGCCAGGAATCCGCGCTCGGCAATGGTGTGCAGCGCGGCCTCCAGGATCTGCTCCCGCCGTTCGATGCCTTTCCCGTAGGGGCCTCGTTTCGCCATCGGTCGAGTTTAAGCGGACTCTGAGAGTTGCTTGTCCACCAAAACCGAGCGCTGTACGGTTTTGCCCATGCGATTCCGCCGCCGCAACCTCGCCCTGGTCGTCCTGGCCGCCTCCGCCGCCCTCACCGCGAGTGCGGCCCCGGCCTTCGCCCGGCCGGAACCGCCCGCCAGGATCGCGCCGCTCGGCCCGGACTTCCTGTGGGGCGTGGCGGCCTCGGGCTTCCAGTCCGAAGGGCATGCGCCGGACAGCAATTGGTCCCGCTACGCCGCCTCCGGGAAAACCGATGACCCGTACGGGGATTCGATCGACTTCGCCGACCGCTACGAGTCCGATATCCAGCTGGCGAGACAGCTGGGCGTGAAGGTGTACCGGATCGGCATCGAGTGGGCGCGGGTTCAGCCCCGGCCGGGCGTGTGGGACGAGGACGGACTTCGCTTCTACGACAGGGTGATCGGGGCCATCGAGGCGGCGGGCATGCGGCCCATGCTGACCCTCGACCACTGGGTGTACCCGGGCTGGGAGGCGGATCGGGGCGGCTGGAATCAGGCGGGGATGGTCGACGACTGGCTGGCCAACGCGCGCACCATCGTGGACCGCTACGCGGCGGGCAATCCGCTCTGGGTCACGTTCAACGAGCCCGCCATGTACATGATCAACGAGGTCCGGATGGGCTCGCTGCCGGTGACCGCGGTGCCGATCATGCAGGACCGGATCGCGCAGGCGCACAACGCCATCTACGACTACATCCACCAGGTGCAGCCGGACGCGCTGGTCACCAGCAATGTCGCCTACCTCCCGTCGGCGGAAGACGCGGTGAACGCCCCGCTCATCGGCAAGATCGCCGCCAAGCTGGACTACATCGGAATCGACTACTACTACGGCCTGTCCCCGGACGCTCTGCGTTCGGCGAACATCAGCCAGCTCTGGCACAACCCGCTGCAGGCCGACGGCATCTACTATGCGCTGGAACACTATTCGCACGCCTTCCCGGACAAGCCGCTCTATATCGTCGAGAACGGCATACCCACGGAGAACGGCAAGCCGCGCGACGACGGGTACACCCGGGCGGACGACCTGCGCGATACCGTCTACTGGGTGCAGCGCGCCAAGGCCGACGGCATGAACGTGATCGGCTACAACTACTGGAGCCTCACCGACAACTACGAATGGGGCTCCTACACACCGCGATTCGGCCTCTACACGGTGGACGTCCTGACCGACCCCACCCTCACCCGCCGCCCCACCGACGCGGTCCCGGCCTACACCGAGATCACCCGCGCGGGCGGCGTTCCCGCCGACTACCGCCCGACCCGCGAGCCCAAGACCTGCTCGCTGGTCGACGCCCCCGCCAGCTGCACCGATCCGGTGACGCTGCCCCGCTGACCACCCGGCGGCTCGCCGGATCGGCCGTGCGACACCGTGTCAGGTGCTTCCCCCTGACCGGCCCGACCCGCGCATCGGGTGTCGACCCATCGGTCCGATCCGGCGATGCACCGCTTGCCGCCCGCTGACCCGGACATCGGTGTCAGCGGGCGGTTTTCGGGTTCAGCGCAGTGCGGGGACGACCTCGCGCTCGAAGAGCTCCAGGCCGGCGGTGTCGTAGGCGGTCTCCGGGAAGTAGTGGATGGAGTAGCCCAGCCCGAGATCCTTGACGCGCGAGAGCCGTTCGACGATCTGCTCGGGGGTGCCGACGGCGGGGGAGTCACGGAACAGATCCTTCACGTGCTGGGCCGCGCCCTCGGCTCCGACGAAGGGGGTCAGGCGGGCCTCCAGCTGGGACAGGCGGTCCTGCACCTCGGCCTCGGTCGCGCCGACGAGGGTATTGAAGTTGGAGCTCCGGGTGATGGCGTCGAATTCCGTTCCGACCGCGGCACAGTGGGCGCGCAGCAGGTCCGACTTCTGGGTGAAGGTCTCCGGATCGCCCGCGAAATTCGTGTATTGGGCGTACTTCGCCGCGATGCGGAGCGTCACCTTCTCGCCGCCGCCCGCGATCCAGATCGGAATTCCGCCCTCCTGCAGGGGAAGCGGGCGCACGATCGCGCCGTCGACCTGGTAGTGCTTGCCGTCGAGAGTGGCCTTGCCGGTGGTCCACGCCTGCTTGAAGATCTGCACGCCCTCGTCCAGGCGGCCCAATCGCACACCGGCGGAGGGGAATCCGTAACCGTAGGCGCGCCACTCGTGCTCGTACCAGCCGCCGCCGATGCCCATTTCCACCCGGCCGCCGGAGATGAGATCCACGGTGGCGGCGACCTTGGCCAGGTAGGCGGGGTCCCGGTAGCTCATGGCGGTGCACATCTGGCCCAGCCGGATGCGCGTGGTGCTGGCCGCCAGCGCGGACATGAGCGACCACGCCTCGTGGGTGGCCTCCTCGGTGGGGACCGGCACGGTGTGGAAGTGGTCGTACACCCACAGTGACTCCCAGACGTCCCCCGAATCCGCGCGCTGCGCCAGGTCCCGCATCACTCCCCACTGTGCGGCGGGATCGATGCCGACCAGGTCGAGTCGCCAGCCCTGCGGGATGAAGATGCCGAAACGCACTAGATGTCTCCTCTGTTCGAATCCGGTGTGATCGAATCCGGTGGGATCGATTCCGGGCTTACTGTTCCCGTCCCTGGCCTGCCGGGCAACCGTTCGACCCAGCCCGCGCCCAACTCCGACGCGCCGTTCGATTCCGGCCATCTGGGCGGCCGGCCGACATGCCGGGGTCGGTTCGACCTCCGATGGAGCGGCCCACGGGCTGCGAACCGAAGTCCCGGCTCAGCCTGGTCAGTCGTCGTAGTGTCCGCGGCACGCGATCACGGTGACGGTGTCGTCGTCAGCGCGGTATACGAGCCGATGTTCTTGGTCGATGCGCCGTGACCACCATCCCGAAAGGTTCTGCCGCAAAGGCTCGGGCTTGCCGATGCCGTCAGCGTTACCGTTCCGGCAAATGTCCTCGATCAGAAGGTTTGTGCGCCGCAACATCTTTCGGTCTTGCTTCTGCCAGTGGCAATAGTCTTCCCATCCATTGCGATCGAACCGCACGAAGGTCACCGTGGAGTCTCCTCCTCCGGAACGTCGACGAGTTCGTGCATTTCGACTTCACCGGCATCGACGGCCGCGACGGATTCCATCAGTCGCCGGGCCATCTTGGGCGAGGACATCAGGTAGGCGGTTTCCTTCATGGCGTTGTACTCCGCCAGGGAGATCACAACCGCGGGCGCCTTGCCGCCACTGCGGGTGATGACAACTTCGTCGTTGTCTTCGGTGGCAGCATCTAGAACCGCGTAGAAGTTGGCCCGTGCTTCAGTGGCGTGCATGGCGCGCATAGTGGCTTCCTTTCGAGGTGTCACGTTTCTATGTTACCTATCCCGTACGGTATTACGTACGTGATTGGCGGTCCGGGACGCGCTACGATGCCCCGGTTAGTTCGATCTCCGACGGAGGGGGCTCACCGGTGAGCACGATCCAACTGACCACACCCGACGGCACCATCGACGCCTATGTCGCCACCCCGGCCGGACCCGGGCCCTGGCCCGGTGTCGTGGTGGTGCACGACATGGTGGGTGTCAACGACGACATGCGGACCATCGCCGGCCGCCTGGCCGACAACGGGTATTTCGCCATCGTCCCGAATCTTTTCGCGCGCGGCCGGGTTCGGTGCGTGCCGAGCGTGATCCGGGAACTGCTGTCCAATGGGAACGGCACCACCGTTCACGACATCCTCAGCGCCCGCGCCCATCTCATCGCCGATCCGAACTGCGCGGGCCGGGTGGCCGTGGTCGGCTTCTGCCTGGGCGGCGGGTTCGCACTCCTGGCCGCCACCAAGGGTTTCGACGCCGCGGCGCCGTTCTATCCCTCCGGTCGCGGCAACTACGAGGACATACTCCGCGGTTCCTGCCCCATCGTCGCCAGCTACGGCGCCCTCGACCCCGCCAATCCCGGCCGCGGCCCGAAACTAGAACGCGTCCTGACCGACTACGGCATCGACCACGACGTGAAGACCTACCCCGGCGTTACTCACGCCTTCGCCAACCTCACCCCCGCCGAACCGGTCATCCGGGTCGCGGGCCTCGGCTACAACGAGGAAGCCACCGAGGACGCCTGGCGGCGCATCTTCGCCTTCTTCGAGACTCACCTGCGCTGAGCCCCGGTCCGGCTCCGATTGCTCAGTCCCTGACGGTGATCGACAGGCGCGGGCGGGTGGGGTTGTCGGGGGAGACGCGTTCCCAGACGGCGTCGAGCATGGGGGCCAGCAGGAGTTCGCCGAATTGGCGGATCAGGACGGCGACTATCTGGGCGGATTCGGGCTTGTCGGTGGAGGCCAGGCCGGCCTCCCGCAGGCCGGCGACCTCGCTGCGGGTCAGGTCCACGAGGGCGTCCAGGAGGTGGATCCGGGTTTCCGAGGGTTCCAGCAGCGAGCGGCGGATGTAGTTCACGACGGCCGGGTTGTCGTGCAGCATCCGGCGGACCGCTTCGTCGCGGGCCGACGCGACTTCGACATGCGTGCCGGTGGGGGGAATCGAGGCGACAGTCTGGGCGAAGTAGTCGACGACCAGCTTGTCGACGGCGTCGCGCAGGCCGTCCTTGGTCTTGAAATGGTGCTGGACGAGCCCGAGGGTGACGCCGGCCTCGGCGGCCACCGCGCGCAGCGAGACCCGGGAGTCGCCGTACTGGGCGAACAGATCCATGGCGGCATTGCGGATACGGGCCTTGGCGGTCAGGTCGTCATTGGTGGCTCGTGGATTCAGCATCGCCCCTCAGCTCGTCGATTGCGTCCGCCGATTTTACGTCGAGTCGTAGCGGTTCCCGGTCAGGCGCTGAGCGGGCTTTATCATTGACCCACTTACGATACAACTGTATCGTTCGCTGCATGGAGGAACCAACGATGCGGCCCCTGTCCGTCGGGCTGGCGCAGCCGCAGGAACGGTTCCCGCAGCTCTCGCTGATCGAGATCATCGGCCACGCCGGGGAACCCGAGGTGCCGAGGCCTTCCGGAAGGCGTTCGCCGACAAGACCATTGCCGAGCTCGAAGTCATCGCCGCTCGGGACGACCTGCCGCTCAACGGCTTCCGACGCAACAACGGAGAGTGACACCGATGTCCGTACTGTTCCCCGACTACCGCCCCACCTGGGAGACGGACCAGCACCGCGAGCTGCGCAAGCACGCGGCGGAGTTCTTCCGCAAGGAGTCCGCGCCCAACCGCGAGCGCTGGACCAAGCAGCACATGGTCGATCGCGAGTTCTGGAACAAGGCCGGTGACGCCGGTCTGCTCGGGCTGGACCTGCCCGAGGAATTCGGCGGCGCGGGCGGCGATTTCGGCCTGCAGGCCGTGGTTCAGGAGGAGCTGGTCTACGCGCACGACAATGGCTTCGGCTTCTCGGTGCACTCGCCGATCGTGTCGCACTACGTCTATCACTACGGCAATGAGGAGCAGCGCCGGAAGTGGCTGCCGGGCATCATCAGCGGTGAGCTGGTGCTGGCCATCGCCATGACCGAGCCGGGCACCGGTTCGGACCTGCAGTCGGTGCGCACCACGGCCATCCGCGAGGGCGACCACTACGTCATCAACGGCTCGAAGACGTTCATCTCCAACGGAACTCACTGCGATCTGCTGGTGATCGTGGCCAAGACCGACCCGTCCCAGGGTGCGGCCGGCGTCTCGCTCATCGTGGCCGAGACCAAGGATCTGCCGGGCTTCGAGCGCGGCCGGGTGCTGGAGAAGATGGGCCAGCACGCCCAGGACACTCGCGAGCTGTTCTTCTCCGACATGCGCGTCCCGGTCGCCAATCTGCTCGGCGCGCAGGAGGGTCTGGGCTTCTATCAGCTGATGGAGCAGCTGGCCCGCGAGCGCCTGATCATCGCCAGCCTGTGCTCGGCCTTGGCCGAGGCGGCGGTGCTGGAGGCGCTGCGCTACTCCAAGGAGCGCGAGGCGTTCGGCCGCCCGATCGGCAAGTTCCAGCACAACGCCTTCACCCTGGCCGAGGTCAAGACCGAGGCGCTGGCCATCAAGACGCTGGTGGACTACGCGATTCAGCAGTACATCGACGGCAAGAACGATCCGTCGACCGCGTCCATGGCCAAGCTGTTCGCTGCCGAGACCGCCGACAAGGTGGTCGACAAGTGCCTGCAGCTGTTCGGCGGCTACGGCTACATGATGGAGTACCCGATCGCGAACATGTACACGGGTTCGCGCGTGAACCGCATCTACGGCGGCACCAGCGAGATCATGAAGGAGATCATCTCCCGCTCGCTGTGACGCGAAGGTGATACGACAGTAGCGGCGCCCCGAATTCAAAGCGCCGCCACTGTTTTCCGGAGTCTCGTGCCTCCCGGGTCAGCCTGCGCGGGCGCGGCTCACGATGCCGAGGCAGATCGCGCACCCGGCCGCGAGGACACCGAACATGGCCGGGTAGCCGATGCCGGTGCTGTTGTGGCAGACCGCCATGACGGCCGGGACGCCGAAGCCCAGGTAGCTGACCGCGTAGAACACCGCGGTCAGTCCCGCGAGGTCGTCGGGCCGGGCCATGCGCTCGATCTCGAGCAGGCCCGCGACCAGGCCGCTGCCGAAACCCATGCCCAATGCGATGGCGGTCAGCACGGTCAGCCACATGGTGAGGGTGGCGGAAGCCGCTGCGGCCAGCACCATTCCGGTGATCACCAGGCTCAGCGCCAGGACCGGCAGGCGCAGCGAGCCCGGCCGGTCGATGCGGCGGGCGACGGACTGGATGCCGAACCCGCAGCCCAGCGTGATGACCGTGATGAGGGCCGAGAAGGCGATGGGCGCGCCGTGCACCTTCGGCATCATGAGCGTCGGCATGATGGCGTAGGCCGCCGCGGACGAGGTGAACAGCCACAGGCACACCGGCAGCGCCACGGTGCGGAAGCGGTGGTGCGCGGCGGCGGGGACCTTCAGGTCGTCGAGCAGCCGACACGGATTCGCTTGCGGGGCAGTGGTTTCCGGGGCGCGGAACAGCAGCGCGGCCGCCAGCACGCACAGCGTCACATTGATCAGGTAGGCGAGGGTGTCCGGCCAGGGCGCCCACTGGGCCAGCACTCCGGCCACGCCCGCGCCCACGCCGAAGCCGCCGGTGAGGCTCATGGCCGAGCGCCGCGCCCCGGTGCCCGAGGCGGTCTCGGCCGTGAACGGCGGCTGCGAGAGTTCCTTGAGCCAGCTGCTGCCCACCGCCATGGCCAGGCCCAGCGCGATGCCGCACAGCACGCGTCCGGCGGAAAGCATGGGGACGGAAGCGGATCCGAAGGCCAGCAGGGTCGAGCCGGTGGCCGCGATGAAGGGCGCGGGCCGCATGAGCGGGCGGCGGCCGTAGCGGTCGGAGAGCGGGCCGCCGATGAGCAGCGCGGGGACGATGCCCAGCACGTATTCGAACAGCAGCAGATCCACGGTGGTGGCGGGCAGCCCGTCCCGCTTGTACATGACCAGCAGCGGCGTGAATTCATTGCCGCCCCAGGCGATCGCGAAGACCGCCGCGGCCACGCCGAGCCACGCCCTGGGATGGGTGCCGATACCGGTGGTGCGGGTGCCGACGGCTGTCAGCGTCGCCATCACAGTCCTCTCAGGGTCACGCCGTGCACGTCGGTGAGGTGCTCGGCGAGTGCTTCGGCGAAACCGGCGGCGTCGGCGGCTTCGATCAGATCGGCGAGCCGGGTGTGCTGCTCGATGATCCGGTGCGGATGGGTCTCGCCCCGGTGCAGCGCAACGCTGTTCATCCGGCGCTGGCGCTCGCGCAGCGAGTCGTAGAAGCCGATGAGCAGCGGATTGTCCGCGGCCACCACGTACTCGCGATGGAAATCGGCGTCCACGATGGCGAATTCGTCGAGGTCGCCCGCGTCGGCGAGTTCGCCCTGGCGGTCCAGGGATTCGCGCAGACGGGGGATCAGCCCCGCGCGGGCGATACGGGTGAGCGCGTCCACCGCGCCGGTTTCCACGATGTAGCGGGCATGGATCACATGCTCGGCCTCGCGCGAGGGCACCGGCACCACCAGCGCACCGCGCTTGGGGTAGAGCCGCATCCAGCCCTCGGTCTCGAGCCGGAGGAAGGCCTCGCGGACCGGGGTGCGGGAGGTGCCCAGCTCCCCGGCCATCTCGTTCTCGCTGACCAGCTCCCCGCCCGGCAGATCGCCGCTCAGGATGCGTTCCTTGATTTCGCGGTAGGCCCGCTCGGCGGCGGAGAAGGTCTTGGACACAACTTGCATACTAGAGATGACATGGGATGATTTGCCCGAATGTGGCGGGTTTCACCCCGGGGCTGAAAGAGTTGCGCCACAACCCTCTCACCCATAATGATTCACGTTGTTGGCAATACGTCAGTAAGTTGCCCTATTTCCGGGACGAGGAGGTCCGCATGGGGAACGATGCCCCGCCGCTGAACGAGGTCGTGAACGGTGGCCTGGAGTTTACGATTCCGATCGCGCACAAGATGGGGGTGCGGGCCGACGAGGTGCGCCCCGGTTTCGCCGCCACCACGGTGCCGCTCGAGGGCAATGGCAATCACTTCGGCGTCATGTACGCCGGCGTGCTGTTCACCGTCGCGGAGATCCTGGGCGGCGCGCTCGCCATCGCCAGCTTCGACACCGCCAAGTACTTCCCCCTGGTGAAGGATCTGCACATCTTCTTCCGCAAGCCTGCCGCCACCGATGTGCGCGCCGAGGCCACGCTGTCGGAGGAGGAGATCGCGCGCATCACCGAGGAGGCCGAGGCCAAGGGCAAGGCCGACTTCACGCTCGAGGCCGTGGTGACCGACGCCAATGGCGTGGTGGTGGCCGAGACCGAGGGTCTGTACCAGTTGCGCGCCCACGGCAAGTGAGCCGAAACGACCGAGCCACGGAGGAAGAACTTCCGGGGCTCGGTCGTTCTCGCGGGCGTGTCAGGCGATGATGATCCAGCCCTTGCAGCCGGTGCCGGCGCTGCCCGGCCACTCCGAGCCGGAGACCTCGAAGGGGATGACCCCGGGCATCGGGGTGCCCAGGTCGATCTGGGTGGTCTGGGCGCCGTAGGTGTCGGGCAGCGGGGTGCGCTGCCCGTTCATATCGATCTTGGCGTCGTCGGTGAAGTTGTTGGAGGTGGTGATCTCCAGCGTGGTCGGCGTGAACGAGTGGGCCAGCAGGGTGGTCTGGGCGCAGCGGCCCTTGGAGTAGTCGAGCGTGATCCGCTGCGGAGCCGCGTCGGCGGACGCGGGGGCGGCGAGGGCACCGGAGACGGCGCAGGCGAGCGTGGCCAGGGTGATGCGGCGGAGGTACACGGTCTTCACGAACAGAACCTCTTTCCTGTGGTCACGACGATGAATCCCCCCTCGATCGACGACGATCATGCCGTGACCGAGCCTCCGGCACGCGTCGGACGCGCGGAAGAATCCGCGCGGATCAGTGGATGCGCAGCGGCAGGCTGCGGTGACGGCGTACGAAGATGCTCGGAAACCACTGCGGCGGGGCGTCTTCGACGAGGGCGAATCCGGTGGTGCGGTCCAGCAGCGCGGTCATGGCCGCTGTGGCCTCCAGTTTGGCCAGCGCCGAGCCGATACAGAAGTGGATGCCGCGCCCGAAGGCGAGATTGTTGGCCCCGCTGCGGCGGTCCAGGTCGATGGCGTCGGGATGCTCGAAGCGGGCCGGATCCCGATTGGCCGCACCCCACAGCAGCAGCACGTGGCTGCCCGCGGGAATCTCGGTGCCGCCCAGCGCGGTATCGATGGTGACGTGCCGATGATGGCCACGGAAGGGCGATTCCAGCCGCAGCGCCTCGTCGAGGAACGCGGGAAGCAGCGCGGGTTCGCGGCGCAGCTCGTCCTGGAGTTCGGGGCGGGTGGCGAGCAGGCGCGCGGCGTTGGCGATCAGGCCGGCCGTGGATTCGCCGCCCGCGCCGACGAGTTGGACCAGGATGAGCACCGCCACCGCGTCGGTGATGTCGCCGGCCGCACAGGCGCGGGCCAGCACGCCGAGCAGGTCGTCGCCCGGATCCTGTCGGGCGGCGGCGAACCTGGTGTACAGGTGGGCGGCCAGCTCGGTGGCGGCGGTGACCAGCTGTCCGAAGCGTTCGGCCTCGACGACCCCGCCCAGCATCTCGGTGCTGTCGTAGGCCCACGTGAGCAGTTGCGGCACATCCGCATCCGGCAGCCCGATGATGTCGGCGACCAGCGCCAGCGGCAGCCGGTCGGCCACGCCGGTCGCCCAGTCGATGCGATCGCCGTGCCGCTGCTCGGCCCACAACCGGTCCACCAGCTCGGCGGCGGTGGGTCCGAGCCCGCGAATCCGCTTGGCCAGCAAGGGCTGGACCAGTTTCCGCTGTGCCTGGTGGCCGGGATCGTCCTCGGTGGCCAGCACGTGGATGGCCTGGCCGCCGCCGTCCATGTCGAAGGTGGCGGGCGGCCGACCCTCCTGCCGCAGCAGCGCGCCGGTGAGGTGCGAGGAGAACTCGGCGGGCCGATTCACCGCCTCGGTCACCAGATCCCATGAGGTCACCAGGTAGAAGTCGGTGCCCGGGATGCGGTACACCGGCGATTCCTCGCGCAGTCGCCGGTACAGCGGATAGGGATCGTCGAGGTGCGCGGGGTCGAACAGGTCGAGGGCGTCGGGTGAGGTCCGGGTCATGCGCCCACGGTTTCCGGCCCTGAACCGACTGTCAACGGCCGTCTCGCCGTGAGACGGCCGCCACGCGGTGACCCACTCGTATGCAGGGGTTTTGTGCGCATCTCGAGACTCCGGGCCTCCGTACCGGACAGCCCATTAGTATCGAACGATTACGCGATAACGCTGCTGGCCCAGGAGGCTCGGGTGATCGTGCGCGACCGGAAGTGGATGGGACGGGGAGCCGGGGCGGTGCTCTCGGTGGTCGCCCTGCTGGTGACGGTCTTCGCGGTGAACGGACCGGTGGCGCGGGCCCTGCCGGCTGCCCCCGACACCGTCGCCATCGACAGCGGCAGCCTGCACGGCGTGCTCGCCCCGGACTACCGGCTCTTCAATGGAATCCCTTACGCCGCACCGCCGGTGGGCGCGCTGCGCTGGCGGCCGCCCGCACCGGTGCCGCCGTGGCCGGGCGTCCGCGAGGCCCGCGACGCCGGGCCGAAATGCGCGCAGGCCACGGGCGTGGGCGGGCTGCGCTCGACCGATGAGGACTGCCTCTACCTGAACGTCTGGACGCCGCCCACCCTGCCCGCCGACGGCCGCGGCCTGCCGGTCATGGTGTGGATTCACGGCGGCGGCCTGCAGACGGGCACCGGAAGCATGTACGGCGCAGCGCCTCTGGTGTCGCAGCCCGACGGCGACAGCATCGTGGTCACCATCAACTACCGGCTCGGGACGCTCGGCTTCCTGGCCGCCTCCGCATTGGACGAGGGCGACGGCTCGGGGGACTACGGGCTGATGGATCAGCAGGCCGCGCTGCGCTGGGTGCAGCGCAATATCGCGGCGTTCGGCGGCGACCCGAACCGGGTGACGGTGGATGGTGAATCGGCGGGCGGGGTTTCGATCTGCGCGCAGCTGGCCACGCCCTCCTCGGCCGGGCTGTTCCAGGCGGCCATGATGCAGAGCGGCCTGTGCGCCGGGCAAGCCCTCACCGCCGCCGAGGCCGAGGGTGATGCCTGGGCGGCCGGAGCCGGATGCCCGGGAGCGGACGCGGCCTGTCTGCGCAGTCTTCCGGCGGACGTGCTCGTCGATCGCGCGCCCGAGTCGGCGAATGTGGTGTACGGCAACGACTTTCTCCCGCGCGATCCCATTGCCGTGTTGAAAGCCGGTGGGATGACCCATATTCCGACCTTCATCGGCTCCAACCATGACGAGATGGCGCTGTGGGTGTGGATGGATTACGGCATCCCGCTCGGCGCCAGGATGACCGCCGCGGACTATCCCGTCCTGCTCACCACCCGGTTGGGCGGCATGGACCGGGCGCAGGTCGATCGGATCATGGCGGAGTACCCCCTCGGCGACTACGCGCAGCCCGCGCTGGCGCTCACCCGGGCCTGGACCGACAAGTTCGTCTGCAGGATGGCCGACCAGGTCGGCGACTTCGGCCGCCAGAACCCCACCTACGTCTACGAATTCGACGACCGGACCGCCCTGGCCCCGCCCAGCACCTTCCCGATGGGCGCCTACCACGCCGCGGAACTCCCCTCCCTCTTCGACCTCGTGCAGGCCGGCCCGTTCCTGCACGTCGCCATGACCCCCGGCCAGCAGCGCCTGCAGGACGAAATGCGCCGCTACTGGACCCGCTTCATCACCGCGGGCACCGCGGATCCGCAAGGATTGCCCGCCATCCCGCAATACACCACGGCCGCGCCGTCATTCCTCTCCTTCCGCCCCGGCGGCAACCAGTTCTCCGATGCCTTCTACGCCGACCACCGCTGCGAGTTCTGGAGCACACTCGGTTGAACTGCCGTGCAGGTACATTCGAGGCGTGACGCTCGGTAAGGGGGAACCGTGGGCAGAGCTCGGGGCGGTGGGCCCCGAGTCGGCGGTGCGGCGGGCGGTACTGGCCGCACGGTTGCGGGCGGCGGTGATGGACGCGCACGCCGAGGCGGTGCGCGTGGGGGTCTCCTCGGAAGGCACAGCGGCGCCGGGGAATCGGGACCTGATCGAACTACTCGCCCTGCAACGCCGGATCGCCGTGATCGCCGAACAGCTGGACTCGGATTCGGCGACCTCGGTCTCGCACAGCGAGGTGGCCGCGGTTTCGCACAGCGAGGTGGCCGCAGTCTCGCTGCGCGAGGACGATTGGGCGTGGAGGTACCGCTCGCGGAGGGAAGGTAATGCGATGAGTGTCAGTTTGGCCAAAGGCGGCAATGTCTCGCTGTCGAAGCAGGCGCCGAATCTGACGAAGGTGGCCGTCGCCCTGGGGTGGGACGTACGCAGCACCACCGGAGCCGATTTCGATCTCGATGCCAGTGCGCTCGCCTGCGGGCCGAATCAGCGTGTCGTCTCCGACAAGCATTTCGTGTTCTACAACAACCTGAGGTCCCCGGAGGGCACCATCGAGCACACCGGCGACAACCTCACCGGTGAGGGCGAGGGCGACGACGAGGTGATCACGGTGGATCTGGCGGCCATGCCGCCGAGCATCACCAATATCTTCTTCCCCGTATCGATCTACGAGGCCGAGACCCGGCGCCAGGCCTTCGGGCAGGTGCGCAATGCCTATATCCGGGTCGTGGACGCCGTCACCGGGTCGGAGCTGACCCGCTTCGACCTCACCGAGGACGCCTCGACGGAGACCGCCATGGTGTTCGGCGAGCTGTACCGGCACGGCGCCGAGTGGAAGTTCCGGGCCATCGGACAGGGCTACGCCTCCGGATTGGCCGGTATCGCACGGGATTACGGGGTCAACGTCTAGAGGCGCACCGGGAGCGGCACCGGGCGCTTGGGCACCCGCCGGTCACCGGAGGAGATGCCGCGCAGGCGGCGCATCACCCACGGCCCCAGCGCGGTTGCCGCCCACTGGAATTCGGCCGCGATCGAGCGCAGCGCCCCGTGCTCGGGCAGATCCGGGAGCAGCGGACGGGTCCAGGCGTCGTTCGCGCCGGGCAGCCGCAGGGCCTCGGCCACGGCGTCGGCGATGCGCTGGTGCCCGAGCGGGCTGGCGTGCAGCCGGTCCGCGTCCCACAGGCGGGGATCGGTCACCACGGCATGGTGGCCGGTCTCGGCCACCAGTACCCCGTGCCGCTGGGCCGCCGACCGCAGCCGGTCGTTGATCGCCGCGATCCGGCCGCGAATCGGCCGGGCCAGCGGAATCGTCTCGGCCACATCGGGAAAGGTCAGCGTCGCCACCACCGCGCCGGTGGCGGTGAGCGCGGCGAACATGGCCTCGACGTGCCCGGCGATCTCGTCCGGGTCGAAGTTCGGGCGCAGCAGATCGTTCATGCCGGCCAGCACAGTGGCCAGATCCGGGCGCAGCGCCAGCGCCGCGTCCAGCTGGTCGTCGCGGATCTGGTGGGCCAGCTTGCCGCGTACCGCCAGATTGGCATAGCGCAGTTCGGGATTGGTGAGGGCGAGACGCTCGGCCAGCCGGTCCGCCCACCCGCGCAGGCCGGTCAGGTCGTCGCCGTCGCCCACGCCCTCGGTCTGACTGTCGCCCAGGGCGACGTATCGCGTGTACCTGCCATCGGTCATGGCGGATCGGCCTTTCGGTGACTTTTCGTGGATCATCCCAGGAAATCGGCCGGCACGGGGGTCGGGCCGAACTCGTTCACGAGCCCGCCGCTTGGCGTTCGGCCGCTGCTGCCTCCCGTTCGATTTGCGCGATGGCTTCGGCCTGGATCCGCTCGAACTGCGCGGCCATCGCCTCGGCGAGCGCCTGCGCGCCGGAGAGCGGACGCACCATCACCATGAACTCGTCGATCCGGCCGTCGGCGTCGAAGTGCAGGAAGTCGCATCCGGTGATGCGCTTGCCCGCGACCGTGGTCTCGAAGACCAGCGCGTGATCGCTGCTGTCCGCCGCGCCGATCCCCTTGATGTAGCGGAAGTCCTCGAACACCCGCATGACACCGCGCAGGATGGCCGCGGTGATGGCCTTGCCCGGGTAGGGCTTGAAGGCGACCGGGCTGGTGAACACCACATTGTCGGCGAGCAGGGCCTCCATGGCCGCCTCGTCACGGGCCTCGACGGCCTTGCGGAAGGGGTGCATGATTCCCTCGTTTCCTATAGTCAAATCATTGTCTACTACCTCTGAACCTAGTCTGTAGTGCCTGAGGATGTCCAGGTCGTACATATTCAATAAATTGACTATCAAACAGCTGTTGAACACGCGCCCGCAGCGGCCGCGCATCACCGGGCCAATAGACTCGCCGGGTGCGACATAGGAAGGCCGATGGCTCCATGGACCTGACGCAGCTGCGGACCTTCCTGGCCGTCTACCGGGCCGGGTCGATCACCGCCGCCGCGGGTCAGGTCGGCCTCTCACAGCCGACGGTGACCACCCAGCTGCAGGCGCTGGAACGCCAGGTGGGACGGCCGCTGTTCGAGCGGCTGCCGCGCGGTGTCGCCCCGACCGCGGCCGCGCACGATCTGGCCGCGCGGGTGGCCGCGCCGCTGGACGCCCTGGAATCGGTGATCGGCGACGGCTCCGATGAAGGCGTCGCAGCCGTGGAACCGCCGGTCCTGCTCGGCGGCCCGGCCGAATTGCTGGCCACCCTCGTCCTACCCGCCCTCGCACCGCTGGTCGCGGACGGTGTCCGGCTCGCGGTGAGCACCGGCCTGGCCGACGACCTGCTCGCGGATCTGCGACTCGGGAAACTCGACCTGGTCGTCTCGACCATTCGCCCGCGCGGCCGGACCGTGCTCGCGGAGACGCTCGCCGATGAGGAGTTCGTGCTGGTGGCCGCGCCCGAGGTGGCCGCCCGCGCGGATCTGGAACGCCTGCGCGCCAATGACTTCGGCGGAGTGACCCTGGTGACCTACGCCCCGGATCTGCCGATCGTCCGCCGCTACTGGCGGCACGTCTTCGACACCCGGCTGGAAGCCGACCCCGGCCTGGTGATCCCGGACCTGCGCGCCGTGCTCGCCGTCGTGGTGGCGGGCGCGGGCGTCTCGGTGCTCCCGAGCTACCTGTGCACCCGCGAATTGGCCTCGGGCGCCATCGAAAAGCTCTGGGACCCGCAGGATGCGCCGATCAATACCGTCTTCCTGGCCCGCCGGGTGGGCGGTCCCGTCCGCCCGCACGTGGACCGGGTGCGCGCTCGCCTGCTCGCGGCCGCGCGCGAATGGCACGACTGCCCGGACTGACGACAACGGCCCGGTCCCCAGGGAACCGGGCCGTGGTGGCACGTCGGACCGAATCCGTACCGCCTACTTCTCGATGAGACCGTACTGGGTGAGCAGTTCGCCGATCTCGTTGTTGCCGAGGCGCTTCGCCAGCGCGCGCCAGAGCAGGTCAGGGCCCGGGAGGTCGATGGGATCGCCGTCGCGGAGGCGGCTCATGGCGGCCAGCAGGGTGCGGACGTCGTAGGTGGAGTTGAAGACCTCCGGGACGCCGCGTTCGATATCGAGCAGCCGATACGCCGCCTCCATACCGGTGCGCACCGAGTACTCGGTGGTGAAGATGCAGTCGCGGCTGGTCTCGGCGAACTGACCGATGAAGGCGAAGTTGACCGAACCCTCCGGGACCACGTCCGGGCGGTCACCCGCCTTGCGGGGCATGAAGAAGGCGGTCACGTAGGGCATCATGACCGGCACGCACTTGGCGCCGCTCGCGGCCAGCTCGGGGATGTCCGCTTCGGGAACGCCCAGGTGGTACAGCCACTCCTGGGTGATCTCCTCGCCGGTGCACTCCTGCATCGTCTTCTTCACGTAGTCGCCGGGCTTGTCGACGAACAGCGAGTACACCCAGACCACGATCTGGTCGGCGGGCTGCTGCTTGAAGTGCGGCTGCCGGTTGACCGTCCAGCTCATCAGCCAGCTGGAGTCCTTCACGGTGACGATGCCGCCGGTGACGACCTTGCCACTGAAGGGATCCCGCTTGCAGATCTTCTGAATGTATTCGGGGATGCGCTGATCCAGCGTGGTGACGGTGGCCGACTCCCACTTGGTCTCAGGAATGTGCGAACCGAACACGTCCGGATGGCCGAAGGCCTTGTCCTTGACGGCGATTCGGCGCCACAGATCCCACGCCGGGGCCGGGCCGTCGTCGACCTTGGCGGGCGTATGGTGGTCGCCCTCGTCGGAGTTCTCGGTGAGCGAGCCGATGGTCATCAGCAGCAGATCGTCCGGTCCCAGGTCGACGCTGCCCTCGACGCCGTCCGAGATCCAGTGGATCCGGGTGGCCTGCTTACGATCCGCGGTGAGGTCGAAGTCGACATCGGTGACCGTGGTGTCGAACTTGAAGGTGACGCCCTGGTCCAATAGCCAGCGGTACAGCGGCAGCACCAGCGACTCGTACTGGTTGTACTTGGTGAATTTCAGGGCCGAGAAGTCCGGCAGGCCGCCGATGTGGTGGATGAACCGGTGTAGGTACAGCTTCATCTCGAGCGCGCTGTGCCACTCCTCGAAGGCGAACATGGTGCGCCAGTACATCCAGAAGTTGCTCTCGAAGAAGTCCTTCGAGAACACCTCGTCGATGCGCTTGCCCTCCATCTCCTCACGGGTGGCGAGGAAGATCTTGGTGATGTCCTGCTGCGCCTTGTCGTTCAGCGTGAAGAGGTTCTCGGTCTGGGCGCTCTGACCGCGGTTGACGGTGGCGCGCTCGAGGGAGAAGTTCGGGTCGTCCTTGTTGAGCCAGTAGAACTCGTCGAGCACGCTCGCGTCCTCGACCTCCATGGACGGGATGGTCCGGAAGAGGTCCCACAGACACTCGAAGTGGTTCTCCATCTCGCGGCCACCGCGAATGACGAAGCCCTTCTTGGGTTCCCGGATGCCGTCGAGTGCGCCGCCCGGCAACTTCAGCTCTTCCAGAATGGTGATCTTGCTACCGGGCATCTGGCCATCACGGATGAGGAAGGCCGCCCCGGAGAGCGAGGCCAGGCCCGACCCCACGAACCAGGCCGTCTTGTCCTCGACGCCTGCGGGCTTGCGCGGCCGCGCGAAGGCTTCGTAATTGCCACTGCTGTAGAACATAAGAACTCCTGTCCAAGAGATTGGTC
Source organism: Nocardia sp. NPDC059229 (assembly GCF_042754165.1). Taxonomy (NCBI): domain Bacteria; kingdom Bacillati; phylum Actinomycetota; class Actinomycetes; order Mycobacteriales; family Nocardiaceae; genus Nocardia; species Nocardia sp. NPDC059229. The sequence continues at coordinate 110,503 of NZ_JBHZAK010000015.1, read as the reverse complement.
TGGAAGGAAACCCCAACTCGCGGGGGCTCTCAGGGGCCGACGCCCCTGAAACCCCCTGCTCGAATCACGCCGTGTACTTGTAGAACCCTTCCCCGGTGGCGATGCCGAGCTTGCCCTGGTCGATGTAGTTCTCCTTGAGCCACTTGGCGATTCGCTGGGCGTCCTCGTCGCCGTGGGCCATGATGTTGTAGGGCGTGGTCAGGCCGATGATGTCGAGGATCTGGAAGGGTCCCGCCGGCGCGCCGGTGCCGATGCGCCAGGTGTTGTCCACCGCCTCGGGCTCGGCGTAGCCGCCCTCGGCCAGGTTCATGGCCGCGTTCAGCAGCGGCACCAGCAGTGAGTTCAGGACGTAGCCCGCCTTCTCCTTGTGCAGCTCGATGGGCACCATGCCGATGGCGGTGGCGAAGGCCACGACGGCCTGGAAGACGGCCGGATCGGTGTCGGGGGTGCCCATGATCTCGGCGGTGTTGAAGTGCCACACCTGATTCGCGAAGTGCAGCGCCAGGAACCGGTCCGGGCGGCCGGTGAAGTCCTTCATGGCGCTGGGCAGCAGCGTGGAGGAGTTGGTCGCGAAGATGGTGCGCTCGGGCGCGAGCTTGCCCAGCTTCTCGTAGGTGTCCTGCTTGATGGCGAGCACCTCGGGCACCGCCTCGATCACCAGGTCGGCGTCGGCGACCGCCGCGGCCAGATCGGAGGTCAGTGCGATGCCCGCCGCGGCCGTCTCGGCCTTGCCGTCGCCCGCGCCCGGCACCTGCTCGCGGTAGGTGGCGGCCAGTTTGTCGAAGCGGCCGCGAGCGGCGGTCAGCACTTCATCGGTGATGTCGTACGCGGTGACGTCGAAACCGCGGAACGCGGTCTGGAACGCGATCTGGGAACCGAGTACCCCGGTGCCGAGCACGGTGACCTTGCGGATCTCGATGCTCATTGTCATTGCCTCCCTAAGGATGTGAAGAATCCGGCGATTATCTGTGCGATCTGCGCCCGCAGATCCGCCATGGCGTCGTGGCCGGGATGGGCCCCGGTGGACGGTTGCACCAGTGCCAGGTGCAGGACCGCGAAGATGCTGCGCCCCGCCAGCCTGGCCTGCTCTTCCCAACGCGCCGAGGCGGTTTCGTCGCTGGGCGGTGAGCCGATCGCGTCGCGGCGCGCGTCGGCGATGAGCCGCTCGGTGATCATGGACTCCAGCCCGGCCACCAGGGCCAGGCCCTCGGAGCGGTAGGTATCGGTGGGTGAGCCGAACAGCAGCTCACGCTGGTAGACGATGGTGTTCTCGGGCCGCTGCTCGGCCGCGCGCAGGAGCGGGCGCAGCAGGGCCGTCACCGCCTCGACCGCATCGGTCTGCGTGCGGGCCGCCGCGGCGCCGTCCGCCAGCGCGGTCCGTAATTCCTCGTTGTAGACCATCAGCAACAACTCACCCTTGGTGGCGGCGTAGCGGAACAGTGTCCCGGCGGCGATATCCGCCCGATCAGAGATTTGCTGAGTGGTAACTCTATCGAACCCGTGCTCGGCGAACAGGGCGGCGGCGGCGTCGAAGATGCGTGACTGCTTGTCGTGCATCTTGCGCTGGCGTCGGCCGACGTACACCGGACTGGCCTGCGTGACCATCGGACACCTCCAACAACCCGGATCAGAAAACTGAGTGGACTCAAAAATGAGCGTACTCCGAGTTATCGATTGCGCAACCCAGTTGGGCTGCCGAATCCGCCTGGACCGCCCGCCGGATCCGCGTGGACCGCCCGCCGGTAGTCGCGGAACAGCTCATCGGCCGCGTAATCCGTTACCGCGCAGTGTTTTCGACATGGGCTGTGCAGTTGTTCCTGAGCCGGACCGGGTGTCGTTGAGCGAGCCGGCCGGGTCTGCCGGGCGTATGTTGGTCGGATGGCCACGCATCTCACCCACTGGGGCGTTTTCGAGGCGAGCAGCGACGGGGACCGGCTCACGGCGGTGCGGCCCTGGCGAGGTGATCCGGAACCCACCCCGCTGATCGAGAATGTGGCCTCGGCCCAACATCATCCGGCGCGCATCTCGCAGCCCTACGTGCGAAAGGGCTGGCTCGAGAACGGTCCTGGACCCGCGGCGCGCGGCGCCGACGAGTTCGTGCCGGTGTCCTGGGACACCGCGCTGGATCTGCTGGCCGGTGAATTGTCCAGGGTGTACCGCGAATTCGGACCGACGGCGGTGTACGGCGGTTCCTACGGCTGGGCCAGCGCCGGGCGATTCCATCACGCGCAGAGCCAGGTTCACCGCTTCCTGAACTGCCTCGGCGGGTATGTCTCGCACCGCAACAGCTACAGCCTGGGCGCGTCGACGGTGTTGCTGCCGCACATCCTCGCGGATATGGGCACGATCATGTCGCGCGCAACGACGAAATCGGTGCTGGCCGAGCATTCGAGGCTGGTGGTCTCGTTCGGGGGACTGTCGCCGAAGAACACAGCGGTGGCGCCGGGCGGAGTCTCGCGGCACAACGGTCGCGGCTGGATCGAGACGGCGCGGGAGAACGGCTGCCGGTTCGTCACCGTCTCGCCGCTGCGCGACGATATTCCGGCCGGAGCGGACGCCGAATGGATCGCCGCCCGGCCCGGCAGCGATACCGCCCTGATGCTCGCGCTCGCCCAGGTGCTGGACGCGGAAGGCTTGGCGGACAACGCTTTCCTGGACCGCTACACCGTCGGCTACGAGCGCTTCGCCGGCTATCTGCGCGGTGCGGTCGACGGCGTCGTCAAGGATCCGGAGTGGGCCGAGCCGATCACCGGCATTGCCGCGGAACGGATTCGGACGCTGGCGCGGGAGATGGCGGGCACGCGCACGCTGGTCACGGTGAGCTGGTCGCTGCAACGCGCCCGATACGGCGAGCAGCCGCTGTGGCTCGGCGTGGTCCTCGCCGCCATGCTCGGACAGATCGGTTTGCCCGGCGGCGGATTCGGCCACGGCTACGGGTCGGCCGCGAATGTCGGTCTGGCCGTGCGGCTCACGTCGCCCCCGCGTCTGTCCCAGGGCGTCAACGGCGTCGATGACTTCATCCCGGTCGCGCGCATCGCGGACATGCTGCTGAACCCCGGCGCGCCTTACGAATACAACGGCGAGCACCGGACGTATCCGACTATCCGGCTGGTCTACTGGGCCGGCGGCAATCCTTTCCATCACCACCAGAACCTGGCCCGGCTGCGCACCGCCTTCGGCCGCCCGGACACCGTGGTGGTGCACGATCCGTTCTGGACGGCCACCGCCCGGCACGCCGACATCGTGCTCCCGTCGACCATGACGATCGAACGCGACGACTACGGCTCCGGCGAGGGCGACCGCTTCCTGTTCCCGATGCCGGCCTTGACCCGCCCGCACGGCGAGGCCCGTGACGACTACTGGATGTTCGGTGAGCTGGCCGAAAGATTGGGCGTCGGAAAGGAATTCACCGAGGGGCGGACAACGCGGGAGTGGCTGCGCCATCTCTACGACGAATGGCGCGAGCGGCTGCGCGACCGCGGTCACGAGGTGCCGGACTACGACTCGTTCTGGGCCGGGGAGTCGATAGCCCTGCCCATCGAGGCCGAGGAGCACATCGCGTTCGCGGACTTCCGGGCCGACCCGTCGGCGCACCCGCTCCGCACTCCGAGCGGCCGGATCGAGATCTTCTCCGAGACCATCGCGGGCTTCGGCTACGACGATTGCCCGGGACATCCGGTCTGGCTCGAGCCCGACGAGTGGCTGGGCAGCCCGCTGGCGGCGCGGTTCCCGCTGCAGCTGGTGGCCAACCAGCCCCGCACCAAGCTGCACAGTCAGCTGGATATCGGCGCGCACAGCCAGTCCACGAAAATCTCCGGCCGCGAACCGGTCCGGCTACATCCCGACGACGCCGCCGTCCGCGGCCTCGCCGCGGGTGACATCGTCCGGATCTTCAATGACCGCGGCAGCTGTCTGGCCGGGCTGGATATCAGCGACGCGGTACGTCCCGGAGTCGCACAGCTGTCGACCGGCGCCTGGTACGACCCCGACCCGGCCGCCCCGGCTTTCTGCCGCCACGGAAACCCGAACGCGCTGACCGACGATCGCGGCACCTCCCGCCTGAGTCAGGGCTGCACCGGTCAGCTGTCCCTGGTGGAGATCGAGCCCTATACCGGCCCGGTCCCGCCGCTGACCGTCACCGGCCCGCCCGCGATCACCGGTTCCTGAGCCGGTTGTCCGCCGTGAGGGCCTCGATCACGGTGCGAGCCGCATTGGACGGCGTGCGCTCGACTGCGTGGCCGACGCACAGTTTCCAGGGCAGCGGCCGGGGTGCGAATTCGGAGTGGGGCACGCCGGGGGAGAGCAGCGCGACGGACTTCGGGATGAGGACCATCCCGAAGTCCTTGGCGGCCAATTCCAGTGCGAAGGCCTGGTCGGCCACCTCGATCACGGGAACGCGGCCCGGAAAAAGCTCGTCGGCGATGGTGCGGATGCCCCAGCCCGGCGGGAAGTCGATGTAGCGCACGCCGTCCAGGTCGGCGGCCCGGAACGGACGCCCCGCCAGCGGATGGTTCGGCCCGGTGCAGAGCACGAGGGTCTCCTCGGCGATGAGATGCGTGGTGATGCCCGGAAATTCGCTGCTCATGCCGGCCAGCAGCGCCAGCTCGAGCGAATTGTCGCGCAGCCCGGCCACATTGCCCGCGACGCCGGAGATGCTCTGCCGCATCTGCAGGGTCACCGCCGGAAACCGCTGGTGCAGTTGGGCGATGATGCCCGCCAGGTCGAAATTGTGGATGTTCATGAGATTGCCGACGACCACCTCGCCGCGGATCTCGCCGCGGGCGGCGTCGATGGCGTCCACGATGTCGCGCCGGGCGCGCAGCAGCGTCCGGGCGGGAGCGACCATGGCCCGCCCCGCCTCGGTGAGTTCCAGGGTGCGCGGCGTGCGGTCGAACAGGCGCACCCCGAGTTCGTGTTCGAGCTTGCCGACGCTGGTGGAGACCGCCGATTGGACCAGGTTGAGGGCGCGGGCCGCGGCGGTGAAGGACCGATGGTCGCAGCAGGCCAGGAAGCATTCGATCTGACGCAACTCCATACTCCGAGCCTACCGATGCCATCTACTTCAGAGATGGCAGTATCGAAAACCATCGCTTTTGTTGATCCATCGCCGCATCCACCATGGACTGGTGACTGATTCGATGACCGTGGCTCCCGCCCGGCCCGCGCCCGACACCGCGACAGCGCCCGGCGCGGCGCTGACCCGGACGACGGTGCTGGTGTTCGCGGTGACCGCGGGCTCCTCCGCGGCCGGCAACTACTATCTGCAACCCCTGCTGCACCAGGTCGCCGGGGATCTGAGCATCTCCACCGCGACGGCGGCCCTGCTGGTCAGCGCCGCGCAGATCGGCTATCTGTGCGGCCTGGCCCTGCTGGTGCCGCTGGGTGACTTCCTGCGCCGCCACCGCATGGTCCCGGTGCTGCTGCTGGCCTCGGTTGCGGCCCTGCTGGTTTCGGCCTGCGCGCCCAATTTCGCGGTGCTGTTCGCGGGGGTGGTGGCCACCGGTGTCGCGGCCTCGGCCGCGCAGGTGGTGGTGCCGTGGGCCTCGGCGCTGGCCGATCCGGCCCGGCGCGGGCAGGTGGTCGGCACGGTGATGAGCGGACTGCTGCTGGGAATCCTGTTGTCGCGGGTGCTGTCCGGGGCGGTGGCGCAGCTGGGCGGCTGGCGGGCGGTGCTGCTGGTGGCGGCCGGACTGCAGGTGGTCATGGCGGTGAGCGTGTACCTGCTCGCGCCCGCCACGCCGCGGGCGGCCACGGGCGAGAGCTACCCGCAGGTGCTGGCCTCGATCCTGGGTCTGATCCGCCGGCACGCGGTGCTGCGGCAGCGCATGATGCTGGGTTTCATCCTCATGGCCTGCTTCTCGGCGGTGTGGACGGCCATCGCGTTCCTGCTGTCCGGGTCGCACGGAAGTGATTACCACTACGGCGAATTCACCATCGGCCTGTTCGGTCTGGCGGGTGTGGTCGGGGCGCTGGGCGCGCCGGTGGTCGGGCGGATGGCCGATCGCGGGCACCTGCGCCGCGTCACCACGCTGACCTGGCTGGTGCTGCTGGCGAGCTGGGCGCTGATGGCCTGGGGCGGGCACAGCGTGGTCGCGTTGATCGCCGCGCTGGTGATCTTCGACTTCGGCATCCAGGGCGCGCATCTGACCAATCAGAGCGCCATCTACACCCTCGATCCGGCCGCGCGCAGCCGCCTGACGACCGCGTACATGGTCACCTACTTCCTGGGCGGTGTGGCCGGTTCGGTGACCGCCGGGGTGGCCTACGAGGCGGGCGGCTGGGCGCTGGTGTGCGAGATCGGTGTCGTCGCAACCATGCTGGGCCTGCTGCTGTGGGCGGTGTTCGCACTCCGCCCACAGCGCGCGGGGGTGCGTCAGCCCGTCATGTCGGCGGGCAGCTGACCGGACACGGCAATCGCCTCGGCGAGCAGGTCGGCCGTCGAGAGCAGTTGCTGCCGCGTGTGTTCCGAGGTGATGAAGAAGCGGAGCCGCTCCTTGCCCACCGGGACCGCCGGGGCCGAAATGGCCCCGGCGTACACGCCGTGCTGGAGCAGGTGGGCCGAGACGAATCCGGCCCGGATCTCGCCCGGCACGATCACCGGCAGGATCGGGGTGCCCTGGGAGTCACCGAGATTCAGCTCCCGCTCCCGCAGCGCGGCATCGAACAGGCGCGCGTTCTCCCACAGCCGGGTGACCCGCTCCGGCTCGGCCTCCAGCACCTCCAGCCCGGCCAGTGCCGCGGCGATGCCCGAGGGCACGGGCCCGCCGGTCAGCATGGCCACGCCGGGCGCGCTCGACTTCATCGCCCCGATGAGATCGGCGTCGGCGGCGATGAACCCGCCGACGCTGCCCAGCGCCTTGGACAGCGTGCCCATCCAGATGTCCACATCCGCGCCGGCCATGCCGTAGTGCTCGCGAATGCCGTGCCCGGTGGGTCCGAGGACGCCGAGCGAATGGGCCTCGTCCACCATGACCGCACAGTCGAATTCCCGTGCGACGGCGGCCAGTTCGGCAACGCGGCCGACGGTGCCGTCCATGGAGTAGTGGCCTTCGATGACCACCATCGCCCGGTCGAATCCGGAGCGCGACATCTTCAGCACCGACCGCAGCGAGTCCGGGTCATTGTGCCGGAAGTTGATCCGGCGGCAACCCGCCCACTGCGTGCCCGACACCACGCTGCCGTGAATCAGGCTGTCGCAGAAGGCCACATCGCCCTCGCGCAGCAGGAAGCCGATGACCCCGGCATTGGTGAGATAGCCGCTGGTGGTCACCATGGCGTCGCCCACGTCGTAGATCCCGGCCAGCCGCTGTTCGAGTTCGCCGTAGAGCGGGATCTCGCCGGAGACGATCCGGCTGGCCGACGCGGACGCGCCGTACTGGTCGAGCGCGTCCTTGGCGGCCCGCACCACCCGGGGGTGGCTGGACAACCCGAGGTAGTTGTAGGCGCTGAAGTTCACCAGGTCGGTGTCCAGGGCCCGGATCACGGTGTCGTTCGGGCTGGTTCGCGGCAGGAACACCGGGTTCGGCATCCCCGACTGCCCGTAGAGGGCGCCGATGGCGGCCCGCTTCACCACGGCCGCGGCGACATCGGGGTGATCGGCGAACTGACGGCCGGGACCGCGCGGGGTGCGCGCGGCCGCGATCCGGCCCGGCGGTGCGATCCCGGTGGACACCGGGTGCGGTGCCGCGGTGCCCGTGGCCGTCGTCTCCTTGATCCCGTTGCCCGCCAGGAGTTTCCGGGCCAGATCGCGTGCGGACTCGGTCATGCCGGCACCGCCTGGCCGGTTGCCGCCGCGTCGCCGCCGACCAGGAGTTCGGCCGCGCGGGCGCCCGCCTGCTGGAGGGTGAAGGACCGGCCGACCTTCATGGACATCAGGTCCACGCCGAGCGTCTTGCTCACCAGCGCACCGAATTCCACCGCCATCAGCGAGTCCAGGCCCAGTTCCGGCACCGGCACGGTCAGATCGATGGAGTCGGCGTCGACGCCCATGACCACCGCCAGCTGTTCGGCCAGCATGTGCGCCACCACGTCGGCGCGCTTCTGCTCGTCGAGCTCGCGCAGCGCCGCCACCAGATGCGACGCGGCCGAATTGTCCTCGACCGCGGCGGCGACGCGCTCGGCGGTGCGCCCGGTCATGGCGTACCAGGACACCGTGGCGGCCACCCGGGACCAGTCGATGGGAATGATGGACGCCTGGTGGTGGATGCCGAGTTCCAGTGCCTTCTCCAGGTATTCGGCGCCCTCCTCCATGCTGATCGGATCGAATCCGGCGGTGCGCAGGTAGCGGGACACGTACTCGTCCTCGGCCATTCCGCCGCCGGACATGTGGCCCCAGCCGACCGACAGCGCGGTGCCGCCCTGCCGCGCCACCACGTCCGCGGTGGCATCGAGCGCGAGATTGGCCGCGGTGTAGGCGTATTGGCCGATGCTGCCGAAAATGGCGCTGCCGGAGGAGAACAGCACGAACATGTCGAGCTCGGCCCCGGCGGCCTCGATGCCGCGCCGCAGCGCGATCACGCCCTCGGCCTTGGGCCGGTACACGGTGGCGAGGCTGTCCCGGCTCATATCGGGTACGCGCTTGTCGTCGAGGCTGCCCGCGGTGTGGAAGACGCCGCGCAGCGGGTGCTCGGCGGTGTGCGCCCGCGCGATCACCGCGGTCATGGCGTAGGCGTCGGTGACGTCCACCCGCTCCTCGACCACCTCGACGCCCTGTTCCTGCCAGAGTGCGAGCTGGGTCCGGGCGGCCTCGGTCCGCGGGCCGCCGCGCCCGAGCAGGGTGAGCCGCCGGGCGCCCAGCCCGACCAGCCACCGGCCCATGGCCAGGCCGAAGGCGCCGAAGCCGCCGGTGATCAGGTACTGCGCCGCCGGATCCACGGTGACCGCCGGAATCATCGGGCGCACCTGCGGCGCTTCGGATTCCAGGCTCACCGCGATGCGGCCGAAGTGCGCCGACCGGGCCACGTCCTCGAAGGCCTTGGCCACGTCGGCGGTGTCGTACAGCTCGTAGGGCAGGTACCGGTAGATCCCGGCGGCCAGCTTCTCGTGCACGCCCCGCACGAGTTCTCCGGTGGGCCTGCGCTTGAACGCGAGCATGCGGTCCAGGTCGAAGGAGTGGTAGGAGAGGTTCTTGTCGAAGTACCCCAGGTCGAGTACGCCGCCGGTGTAGATGTCGGCCTTGCCGATCTCCACGATGCGCCCGAACTCGGCCACCGCCTTGAAGTTCCGGCGCAGGATCTCCCCGGGCGCGGTGCTGATCACCACGTCCACGCCCCGGCCTTCGGTGAGGCCGAGGACGTCGTCGGCGAAGTTGAGCGAGCGGGAGTCCAGCGCGTGGTCCGCGCCCTGCGACAGGACGTAGGCCCGGCGCTCGTCACTGCCCGCGGTGCCGATCACGGTGGTCCCGTGCAGTTTCGCGATCTGCACCGCCGCCGAGCCGACGCCGCCCGCCGCGCCGTGCACCAGCACCACATCGCCGGCGCGCACCCGCGCCAGCTCCAGCAGCGAGTGCTCGGCGGTGGCGAAGGCCACGGTGCTCGTGCACCGGCCGACCTCGGTGCTGTCGGCGACCCGGGTGATCAGGTCCGCGTCGGTGGTGTGGAAGCGGGAGATCATGGCCTTGGAGGTCAGGAACACCCGATCGCCGACGGCCACATTGTCGACGTCCGCACCGACGCGGACGACGACGGCGTCGGCCTCCATGCCGGGTTCGGTGCCGTAGAAGGTGCCCGCCATCTCGCGCTCGCCGAGCACGCCGATGACCTTGAGCGGGTCCTTGTAGCCCAGGCCGATGGCCAGGATCCGCACCTCGACCTCGGTCGGCCCCGGGGCGCGCCGGTCGCAGCGCCGCCACGCGAGCCGGGACAGCACCCGCGACTTCGGCAGCTCCAGACGGAAATTCGCCTCCGGATCGGTGAGCGGTTCGGCCCGGTCCAGGGCTTCGAGCCGGTCGGGCAGGGTGGCCGCGACCACCGTCACCCAGCGCAGGCCGTTGCGCAGCACCACCTCGTCGGAATGGTCGTAGGTGAAGGCGCCCGCGATGGCGAGCTCGGCGGCCAGATCCGCCTCGGCCACCTCGGGATCCACGTCGATCAGCCGCCAGCGCAGCCGCGACTGCTCATTGAGCAGCACCCGGCGGGCGCCGGCCAGGGCGGCGTGGGCCGGGTCGGGCGCGGCATCCTCGTCCGGGTGCGCGAAGGCGCGCTCGGTGACCAGGGAGACGTGGATGGAACCGTCACCGGTCATGGGGATTTCGTCGCCGCGCTGCTGCAGCCAGTCCTCGAGGAAGCCCTCGATCGTCACCGCGATCCGGCGCAGCGTCCAGAGCGCGTCCAGGTCGGTGTATTCCGAACCCGCCACCAGGACGACGTGCGTGCGCTCGACGCCGCTCAGCGCCACGATCTGCTGAAGCCGTTCGCGCACCACGGCTTCCAGGTCCTCGCGGGTCGGATCGCCGACCGCGAGCACCTCACCGTGGGCCGTCGAGCCCGCGATGAAACCGGCGCGCGGACCGGCCTCGGTGGCGAGGTCGATGGCCAGGGTGTACGCCGTCTCTGGGGACGGCAGCGCGCTGGTGTCCACGGGTTCCCGCATGTCCCAGCGGCCTTCGTAGAAGTAGTCCGTGAGCCGTTGCAGCGCACCGCGATCCGGGTTGATGGCCCCCAGCCGCAGCCCGATGATCCGCATGACCACGTTCCGCTCGGCGTCGAGCAGGTCGTAGTCGCAGGTCAGATTGTCACCACTGTGCAGCCGCGCCACCACGGTCACCTGGTCGGGGATGGGCGCGAACACCCGCACCCCCTCCACCGCGACCGGAACCAGCGCGCCCCGTTCGGCATTCGGCGCGGCGGCGAGGACCGCGCCGAAGCACTGCACGGCCGCGTCGACGACGGCCGGATGGGCGAGGTGGCCGCTGTCGCGGGCGATGGCGCCGTCCAGGGTGGCGACCACGGTATTGCCGGACACCCGCAGCTCGGTGGCGCGGCGGAAGGCCGGGCCGTAGTCCAGGCCGCGTGCGGCGAAGGCGGTGTAGTAGGCGTCCGGGTCGATGGCGAGCATCTCCTCGAGCGCCGGCAGGTCGGCCTTGCTCGGCTCGTACACGCCCTCGACCAGCCGGCCGGTGGCATTGATGGTCCAGTTGATGCTCGCGGGCTCGCGGGAGCGAATCGTGAACCGCCGCGTGGATTCCTCCACGTGCAGCTCCACCACCGGCGCCATGCCCTCGTCCACCACCAGCGGCGCGAGGAAGCGGACATCCTCGACGGCCACCCGGGTGGACTCGGTGCGCAGCGCCGCCGCGCTCAGCGCCGCGTCCAGATAGGCCGCGCCGGGCAGGATCCGGGAGCCGCCCACCACATGGTCGGCCAGCCACGGCAGATCGCCCACGCTGAGCTGGATGCGCCAGGCCGTGGTCGGGTCCTCGAGCATCGGATCGCCGAGCATGCGGTAGCCGCCGGGGGTGCCGTACTTGAGCTGTTGCACGCCCAGCAGTTCGACGCGCAGCCGGGTGCGCTGCCACGGATAGCGCGGCAGGTCCACGTGCGGGGTGACGACGGTGCCGAAGAGGGCGTCGATGTCGAGCACGCCCGCGGTGTAGAGGCCCGCGACGGTCTGCCGGACGCTCTCGTCGTCGGCCTGCTTGCGATTGAGGGTGGCGACGGTGGTGCCGGTCTCGCCCGCCCCGATGAGGATCTCGCGAATGTTGGCTCCCAGCACCGGATGCGGGCCGACCTCCAGGAACACCCGACTGCCCGCGCCCACCAGCTCGGTGACGGCGTCGGCGAAGCGCACCGGCTGCCGCACATTGGCGCACCAGTACTCGGCATCCCAGTCGCCCGCGCCGACGCGGGTCCCGGTCACGGTGGACCACAGGGGAATTCGCGGATCGGCGAGCGCCAGATCGGCCAGCTCCGAGCGCAGCTCGTCGAGGATGGGATCCATCAGATAGCTGTGGTAGGGCACCTCGACCTGTAGTCGGCGCGCGAAAATGCCCTGCTCGGTGAGGGATTCGGCGATCTCGTCGAGCCGCTGCTCATTGCCGGCCAGGGTGACCGCGCTCGGGCTGTTGATCGCCGCGATGCTGACCAGCTCATCGCCCTCGATCAGCTCCAGGGCCGCGGCCTGCGGCAGGCCGATGGCCAGCATGCCGCCCGAACCGGCCGTGGTGGCCTGCAACCGCGCCCGGTGATAACTGACCAGCAGCGCGTCCCGCAGCGAGAGCATCCCGGTGACGTAGGCGGCCGACACCTCGCCGACACTGTGGCCGACCACGGCGGCGGGCCGGATCCCGAGCTCCTCGAGCAGCGCGACCAGCGCCACCTGGATCAGGAAGTTGGCGGGCTGGGCGACCGCCGTCGAGGTGACCCGCGATTCCTCCTCGGGCCGCAACAGTTCCTCGACGATGGACCAGCCCGAGATCTCCCGGAACACGGCGTCGATCCGCTCGGCCGCGGCGGCGAAAGTGCCACCGGCGGTGAGCAGTTGGCGGCCCATGGCCCACCACTGCGGTCCCATGCCGGTGAAGACGAAGACCGGCTCGGGCACCTTGCGGGTGATCACCTTGGCGGTGCGGCCCTCGCCATTGGCGAAGTCCACCAGCGCCCGCACCAGCTCGGCGTCGTCACCGAAGGTCAGGCCGGCGCGCACGGGGTGATGGTGGCGGCGCGTCCACGCCGCCTCGGCCAGCCGGGCGGGCTCGGCGCCCGCCGCGATGAGCTCGGCGAAGCCGCGTGCGAGGGCGCGAGCGGCCGTGTCGGTGCGGGCCGAAATCGGCAGTACGCCATGGTGTCCGGGCTCATGGGCGGGCGCCTCCGCCGGGATGTACTCCTGGAGGATGGCGTGCGCGTTGGTGCCGCCGTATCCGAAGCCGTTGACCGCGATGGTCATTCGCGTCTCCGGCGCGACCGGCTGGGCCTCCAGTTGCAGCGCCAGGCCGAGCTCCTCGAAGGGGATGTCGGGGTTGGGCTCGTCGAGCCAGCCCTGCGGGGCGATCGTGCGGTGGGTGATGGCCAGCGCCGACTTGATGACACTGGCGATGCCGGAGGCCGCCTCGGTGTGCCCGAGCTGCGCCTTCACCGAGCCCACGCCCAGCGGTCCGGTGCGCTCCGCGACCCGTCCGTAGGCGCGGCCGATGGCCCGCAGCTCGAGCGGATCGCCGACCGGCGTGCCGGTCCCGTGCGCCTCCACGTAGGTGACCTCGTGCGGCGCGATGCCCGCCCGCTCGGTCACCGACTTCGCCAGGGCCTCCTGCAGATCGGCATTGGGCACGGTGATGGCGGTGGTGCGCCCGTCCTGATTGGACCCGGTCGCCTTGACCACCGCGTAGATCCGGTCCCCGTCGCGCTCGGCGTCTTCGAGCCGCTTCAGGACCACCATGCCCGAGCCCTCGCCGCGCCCGTAGCCGTCCGCGCTCGCGTCGAAGGGCTTGCTGCGGCCGTCGGCGGCCAGGAAGCCGCCCTTGCACATGGACACGAACGTCTCGGGCTGCAGCATCAGGGTGACGCCGCCGGCCAGCGCCACGGTGCAGTCGCCGTTCTCCAGCGCCTGGCAGGCCAGGTGGAAGGCCACCAGCGACGACGAGCACGCGGTGTCCACCGTCAGGGCGGGGCCGATCATGTTGAGCGCGTACGCGATCCGGTTGGAGATCATGGTGTACGACGCGCCCGCCGGGGTGTGCATGTCCACCCAGGGCAGCGTCGCATTGGTCAGGGACGTGCCCATCTGGTCGAGGGTGAAGGCCCCGACGTAGACGCCGATCGGCGCACCCGAGACGCGACCGGCGATGCCCGCGTCGTCCAGTGCCTCCCAGGCGACCTCGAGCACCAGCCGCTGCTGGGGGTCCATGGCGGCGGCCTCGCGCGGTGAGATGCCGAAGAACTCGGGGTCGAAGGCCCACGGATCGCCGGTCATGAAGGCGGCGCGCTTGGTGTACATGCGCCCCGGCGTGCGCTTGTCCGGGTCGTAGAAGCGGCGGTAGTCCCACCGAGAGGACGGGATCTCCACGACCCCGTCGCCCTTGTTGATGATGAAGTCCCAGAACGATTCCGGTGAATCGATACCACCTGCGTAGCGGCACCCGATTCCGACAATGGCAATGGCAGACACTACGTCTCCTCGGCAAAACAGAAACGAACCTGGCGATCCCCCCCGAGGCAATGCGGAGCCGCCCGGGTCGTGATCCACGATCCGGGCGTCCGCTGCCGACGTCAGCCGGCGCTGACGCGCGTCGGCGGACGCAGCAGGAAGTTCATGTCCGGACCACTACTCCCGATTCGGGTCCGGCCGACCTGCTCGAAGTTGATCGTCTCGTAGTAGGCGACGTTCTCGTCCTTGCAGATTCCGCACAGCGCGCGTCCGTGCGCGTCGGATTCGGCGGTGAGCCGGGCCAGTAACGCGCGGCCCACACCCGCCCGCTGCGCCTGGGGTTCCGCGCCCAGATAGACCAGATAGTTGTGCGGTTCGGCGGGTGCGGTGCGGGCGATGGCGGCATCCACCTCGATGCCGCGCTTGGTCGCGCCGACGCCCATGGCCCACAGCAGCTGGGGGCCCGAAATCGCTTCCCGCCATGCCGGATTGCGGTAGCCGTCCGGAATCCACAGCGACACGCCGACGATCCGGTCGTCCACCTCCGCCACCAGCGCGGCATCGGCGGGCAGGTAGCGGTGTTTGATCAGAACGCGAAGCATGCCGGGCGCGCGCCGGCGGCGGACCACGGGATCGGGGAAGACGTAGTCCTCGATCGGATCGTCGGACTCGAAGGCCAGGGCGAGCACCCGGACCATGTCCTCGATGTCGGCTTCGGTGGCGCGGCGAACGACCGGTGCATCCGACTGAACCAAAACAGTCCCTTACATTTTCATGCCCGTCGGCGCCCGACCCCGATGACGGACAGTCTGCTGGTGTCCAGTGGTGCCTGCGTGTCCCCTACTGAACGGTAGCCCCGCAGGCTACTGTCGAGTAGGGTACTCGTAAGTTACTGATCATGCGACCGATTCGTGTTGTGGCATAAAACGATTCACCGGGGGATGGCCTGACGCTGTGACATGCCCTAAGGTTCGCGCGCGAAAAAGCGATATCGCTTCGTTTCGTCCGGGTGACCCATGGTTCCCATAAAGTGGGAGCGTGGCCGCACTTCTCACCCAAGGGCAGACCGGTGAACTGGGCGTCGCGGATATCACCGTGACGGTGCACTTCAGCGCGGGTATCGATCTGGCCGCGCTGCTTCTCACCGATCGGGGCGCCGTCCGAGACGACAACGACCTGATCTTCTACAGCCAACCCGCGGGCCCCGGCATCCAGCTGGTGCCCGGGCAGAACGCCGTCGCCGTCAGCCTGGCGTCGGTACCGCAGGGGGTGGCGCACATTCGCATCGTGGTCACCCTGGACGACCGCGACGGCCGCCTCGGCGACTATCCCGCACCGCACATCGGCATCGCCGACGAACGCGGAATCCCGTTGTACGAGTACGTGATCGACGGCCTCGGCAACGAGTCGACGGTGGCGGCGGTGGATCTGGACCGCGGCGCCGACGGCTGGTATGCCCGGGCGGTCGGCTTCGGCCATCCCGGCGGCTTCGCGGCACTGCTCGCCGATCACGGCGTGTCGATCAGTACCTCGCCGCAGCCGGCGCGCCCGGCCGCGCCCGTCATCGCGCCGGTGCTGCGGGTCGGCGACACCGTCGCGCTGCGGCGGCAGGGCGCCGACCTGAGCTTCGTCAAGATGGGGCTGGGCTGGGATCCCGTCCATGTGCAGCACAAGTGGGGTTCGCGCCCGGTCGAGATCGATCTGGACGCCTCGGCCCTGGTGTACGCCGGGCACGATCTGGTGGACGCGGCGTACTACGGCCAGCTGGTGACCAAGGACGGCGCCATCCGGCACTCCGGCGACAACCTCACCGGCGAGGGCAAGGGCGACGACGAGGTCATCACGGTCGACCTGACCCGGGTCGGCTCGCACGTCACCGCCATCGTCTTCGTCATCACCTCCTATGCGGGGCACACCTTCGAGCGGGTGCGCAATGCCTTCTGGCGCTTGATCGACGGCACCAACAGCGCCGAGCTCACCCGGTCCAACCTGAGCTCGGGCGGCCCGCACACCGGCATGGTGGTGGCGAAAGTGCACCGCGAGGACGGCATCTGGAAGGTGCAGGCGCTCGGTCACCCGATCCAGGCCGGACATCCGGTCGAGGCGGCGTCGCAGGTCGGTAAGTTCCTCTGAGTTCCGGACCTCGGCCGGCTCGCCCGGCCGAGTTTTCCGGCGAGTCGCCGGTGTGCCGCGGGTGAACAGGTTCATCCGGGTCCGGCCGGATCCGGATTCCGGCCATACTGTCGTAGTTTTCGTGGTTCCAATCTGTGCTGCTCTACCCCCTTCCATTGCTGAAACGAGGTAGCTCACATGTTGCGTACGTCACGACGGTTCGGAGTCACACCGAAATCCCTGCTGCTACTGGTCTTCCTGGCCATCGTCGGGCTCGTCATCACCGCCTGCACGGGCGCGCAGGGCAGTTCGGTTGCCGCGGGCACGCTGGACACCGGGTTCGGTGACGGCGGCAAGGTCACCACGGATCTAGGGTCGCAGGCCGATCACGCGAATGCCGTTGTGGTGCAGCCTGATGGCAAGATCGTCGTCGCCGGCAGCACCCAGGATCCGGCCCAGGGCGACAACTTCGCCGTGGTCCGCTACTCCGCGGACGGCAAGCTGGACAGCGCCTTCGGCAACGGTGGCAAGGTGGTCACCGACTTCGGCGGCAAATCGGATGTGGCGAGCGCGGTCGCGCTCCAGGCCGACGGCAAGATCGTCGCGGTGGGTACCAGCCACAGTACCGCCACCGGGGACAATATCGCCGTCGCCCGCTATTCCGCGGATGGCAAGCTGGACAATGGTTTCGGCGTCAACGGCCAGGTGAGCGCCGACCTGGGCACCGCGGCCGACCATGGCAATGCGGTGGCGGTGCAGGCCGACGGCAAGATCGTGGTGGCCGGCAGCACGCGGGACCAGGTGCAGGGCGACAACTTCGTGGTGCTGCGATATACGCAGGATGGCAAGCTGGACAGCGGATTCGGCACCGACGGCAAGGTATCGACCGATTTCGGTGGTAGGTCCGATATTGCGAAATCCGTTGTCGTGGAATCAGATGGCAAGATCGTGGTCGCCGGGACCAGCAGCGGCACCACCACCGGCGACAATATTGCCGTCGCGCGCTACACCTCCGACGGCAAGCCGGATCCCGGGTTCGGCGTCAACGGTCAGGTGAGCTCCGATCTGGGCACCGCCGCGGATCACGGCAATGCGGTGGCGGTGCAGTCCGACGGCAAGATCGTGGTGGTGGGCAGCACCAAGGATCCGGTGCAGGGCGACAACTTCCTGGTGGTGCGGTACACGCCGGATGGCAAGCCGGACAGCGGTTTCGGTGCCGATGGCAAGGCCACCACGGACTTCGGCGGCAAGTCCGATGTGGCGGCCGCGGTCGCGCTGGCCCACGACGGCACGATCATCGCGGTCGGCACCAGCAGCGGGACCGGCACCGGGGACAATATCGCGCTGGCCCGCTACACCTCCGACGGCAAGCCCGACAGCGGCTTCGGTGCGAACGGGAAGGTGAGCACCGACCTCGGGACGGCGGCCGATCACGGGAATGCCGTGGCGCTGCAGGCGAATGGCGGGATCGTGGTGGCAGGGACCACCAAGGATTCCGCGCAGGGCGACAACTTCGTGGTGCTGCGTTACGGCGCCTGATTCCCGGTTCGGTTCGGGGCGGGGGCGCGTCCAATCCGGGCGCGCCCCGTTTCCGGCGGGCGTTGTGCTCTCAGGAGACGGTGATGAACCGGCCCAGCTGCGGGACAGCCTCGCCCGGATGCTTGGCCTGGAAGCCCTCTCCGATGGCCTGCAGGGCCCACTCGCCGTTCGCGCGGAACACCTTGGCCATGGCGATCGCCGTGAACGGCATGCCACCCGCCAGCGCGTACCGGGCCAGCTCGGCCTGCGTGGTGTCGTCCACCAGCCGGCAGTAGGCATTGCTGACCTGCTCGAAGGTGTGGCCCTGATACGAGGTGACGATGAACAGCAGCGTGTTCACCTGGCGTGGCACCCGGCTCAGGTCGACCAGGATCACCTCGTCGTCCCCGGCAGCGCCCTCACCGGTCAGGTTGTCGCCCGAATGCCGGATGGAGCCGTCCTTGGACGTCAGCTGCCCGTAGTAGGCCACGTCCACCAGATGCCGGTCGGCGAACATGGCCACCCAGGCGTCCAGGTCGATGTTCACCGGTCGCCGCCCGAACAGACCGCCCTGCCGGGCGGGATCCCAGCCGAGCCCCATCCGAATCCGGGTCAGCGCGACACCGCCGTCCTTGCGCAGGGTGACGCGCTGGCCCTTGGACAGATTCACCGGTCGCCCGCGTGAGAGTCCGCCGTCACCGGCCGGCGGCGCGGGGTTCGGGGGCGGCGGGACCTGATACGCCGAATTCTGCTGGGGCTGAGCGGGATACGGTGAAGTCCGCGGTGGTTGAGTGCTATATGGCGAGTTCGGTGGCGGCTGAGTGGGATACGGCGAGTTCGGCGTGACATAGGTCGGCTCGGCCGGCGGCGGGTAGGCCGTGGGGGACGGCGGCGGGGGCGGGGGAGCGGTGCGGGTCTCGGCGGGCGGCGCTTCCTCGACGGTGACCCCGTGGTCGGTGACCAGGGCCGCGAAGCCGCCCGCATAGCCCTGGCCGACCGCGCGCACCTTCCAGTTGCCGTAGCGCCGGTACAGCTCGACCGCGATCACGATCGATTCGCTCTGCAGATCCTCGATCTCGTACTCGTACAGCGGGTTCCCGTGCTCATCGGAGACCAGCGCGATCGGCGGCGCGATGCGGCCGAAGGTGGACCCGGCCTCGTCGAGCGTGATCACCGCCCGGATCTGGGTGATGTCGGCGGGCACCTGGGTCAGCGCCACCGACAGTTCGGCGGGCTGCCCCGCCTCCCCGTTCCGCAGCCGCACCCCGGGCCCGGCCGGCTGGTTGTAGAACACGAAATCCGCGTCCGAGCGCACCTTCCCGTGCTCGGTCACCAGCAGCGCGGACAGCGCGGCGGCCGCCGCGACCCGGACGGAAACCACCACCTCCGGCGCGGTGAGCGGTCCGTTCTGACCCTTCACAAGCGTTGTGGACAAGGCCGATCCTCCCGTATCGAGACGCCCACTTGCCACTGTAGGAGACCGGGGTGCCCTCAGCAGCCGAGCTGATCGGCCAGGTCGAGGAAATCCACGGCATTGATATCGAATTCATCCGAAAACTCCGCATCGCCGAGCTCGGGATCGCCGTACTCCAGGGGGCGCGTGATGAACGCCGTCCGGAATCCGAGCTCGCCGGCCGCCCGGATGTCGTACTTGTGGCTGGCCACCATCATGATCTCGGCGGGTTCCAGCCCCAGATACCGCGCTGCGAGCCGGTAGGTCCGCGGATCCGGCTTGAACACCCCGGCCATCTCCGCTGCGAACACGGCATGCCACGGCAGCTCCCCGTGCCGCGAGATCTCCACCACGGCACTGACATCCGCATTCGACAGCGTCGCCAGCGTGAACCGTCCCCGCAACCGCCGCAGCCCCGCCACCGTATCCGGCCACGGGTCGAGCCGAGCCCAGGCCCGGGCCAGCTCCTCCCGCTGCGGCACCCCGATCGAGATCCCCCTCGCCTCGAGCAGCGGGTCGAGCGTCTTCCGGTACACCGAGGCCACGCTCACCCAGGGCCCCTGCTCCGGCCGCTGCGACGTCGCCGCGAAATACGCGGCCCGCCACTCGTTCACGAACGCGCCCCAGTCCTCTCCCGGCCGCTCACCCCCGAGCGTGGCCTCGGCCGCCCGCCGGATGGTCGAATGGAAATCGGTAGCGGTCCCCTGTACGTCGAACAACAGCGCCTTCGGGCTCAATACGTCCACAGCCGAAGACTAGGCGAGTTGTTTGTCATAGTTCCGACGGCCGGGGACGGTTCTAGGCTGAGCCCATGGAGACGGGTAGGGCGAGTAGGACGGCGTTGGCTACCGCGTATGCGCGGGCCCATCACCAGCTTTCGGGGGAGCCTCGGGTGTTCACCGATCCGCTGGCGGCGCGAATTCTGGGGATGACGGCGGATCGGATCGGGGATCTGGATACCGCGACCCTGGATCGGCCGGGCGGGAACGATCCGCGGCAGCGGGTGCGCCGGTATTTCCTGGCGGCGCGGGCTCGGTTCGCCGAGGAGGTGGTGGCCGCGGCGGTGGCCGACGGGACCACACAGGTGGTGATTCTGGGGGCGGGGCTGGATACGTTCGGGTATCGGAATCCGTATCCCGGTCTGCGGGTGTTCGAGGTCGACCATCCGGACACGCAGGAGTGGAAGCGTGAGATGCTCGCGCAGGCCGGGATCGAGATTCCGGAGTCGCTCACGTTCGTTCCGGTGGATTTCGAAACCGGCACGCTGGCAGGGGGATTGGCTGCCGCTGGCTTCGATCGGGAGCGGTCGGCGGTGTTCGTCTGGCTCGGTGTGGTCATGTATCTGACCCGGGTCGCCATCGAGGAGACCCTGCGGTTCATCGCGGGTCAGGGACAGCCGGTGCATGTCGTGCTCGACTACCTGAGCGCGGGGAACACGGACGAGGAGCGTGCGGCGGTACGGGCGCGGGCCGAGCGGATCGCGGCGTTGAACGAGCCGTGGCTGAGTTTCTTCGAACCCGAGGAGATCGAGAACCTGCTGCGCTCAGTGGGTTTCGATGCGGTCGAGTTGCGGGCGCTGTCGGGATTGTTCGAGGAGTACCTCGGCGAACCGCTGCCCGATCTGCCGCCGGGGTACAGTCGCGCGCCGCTGCTGCACGCGGTCCGCGGGCCGGTCGGGGACTGAAGATTGCCTGAAACTCCGCGC
The DNA here is from genome assembly GCF_042754165.1 of Nocardia sp. NPDC059229. Lineage (NCBI taxonomy): Bacteria > Bacillati > Actinomycetota > Actinomycetes > Mycobacteriales > Nocardiaceae > Nocardia > Nocardia sp. NPDC059229. Next base: position 89,636 of record NZ_JBHZAK010000015.1, on the reverse strand, counting down.
CCGGCACGCTGAGCGGGCGCGCGGGCGCTCGATACTGGGGGACATGGGCAAGTCTGCGGAGTGGATGCGTACCGCGCGGGTGCTGCGCCGGACCGGGTTCGGGGCGACCGGGCCCGAGATCGATGCGGTCCCGGATGTGGCGGGCTACCTGCGCGCCGCGCTGACCGCCGACCCCGAGGCCGATCCGGGTGCGCGGGCCACGCCCGTGCCGGAGCTGGTCCCGCCCGCGCCGGTCGGCAAGGGCGCGACGACCGAGGCCCGCAAGCAGTACCAGGCGCAGATCACCGGTCAGCTGGACACGCTGACCTGGTGGTGGCTGCGGCGCATGGCGGCCGTCCGGGTCCCGGTCCGGGAGAAGCTGACCCTGCTGTGGCACAACCACTTCGCCACCTCGGCCACCAAGGTGCGCAATGCCGCCGAGATGGCCGCGCAGAACCGGACGCTGCGGGCCGGGGGCGCGGGTGACTTCGCCGCGCTCGCCTACGCCATGCTCACCGATCCGGCCATGCTGCGCTGGCTCGACGGTGTCGCCAATACCGCGAAGGCGCCCAACGAGAACCTGTCCCGCGAGTTCATGGAGCTCTTCGCGCTCGGCCACGGCAATGGGTACACCGAGACCGATGTTCGCGAGGGCGCCCGGGCCCTGACCGGCTGGACCATCACCGGCGGTGCGGCCACCTTCGACGTCAAGCGTCATGACACCGGCGCGAAAACCATACTGGGCGTGACGGGTGCGCTGGACGCCCGGTCGTTCTGCGATGCCGTGCTCGCCCGCCCGGAGTCCCCGCGTTTCGTGGCCGGGCGACTGTGGCAGCAGCTGGCCTCCGACGATCCGCCCTCCGATGCCGCCCTGAACCGCCTCACCGCCGCCTACGGCCCCGGCCGGGACCTGTCCGCCCTGGTGACCGCCGTCTGCACCGATCCCGAATTCACCACTGCCCGCGACACTGTCGTCCACGGGCCGGTGGAATGGATGATCGCCGCCGTGCGGGCCTTCCAGATCCCGCTGACCGCGGACGCCGATGCCCGCGCCCTCGCCGGGACGCTGCGCAAACTCGGCCAGCTGCCCTTCTATCCACCCACCGTCGGCGGCTGGCCGCGCGGGCAGGGCTGGATGTCGAGTGCCGCCGCGCAGATACGGCTCACGGCGGCACTGGATCTGATGAAGCAGGCCGACCTGTCGCCGATCACGCGGGCGAGCCGGGGCGACCGCCTGGACGCCACCGCCTACCTGCTCGGCGTCGGCTCCTGGTCCGACCGCAGCGCCGCCGTGCTCGCGACCGCGGTCGATCAGCCGCCCCGGCTGGCCGCGCTCGCCATCAATACGCCCGAATACCTCACCAGCTGAAAGCCACACCACCATGCCGCAATTCAGTCGCAGACAGTTCCTGGTCGGCACCGGCGTGCTGGGCGCGCTCGGCGTGGCCGGCGCCTCCGCGATCACCTGGGACGAGCTGCAGCAGCGCGCCGTCACCACTCCGCTGGCCGCAGGCTCCGGAATCCTGGTGGTGCTCACCCTCTACGGCGGCAATGACGGCATCGGCACCGTGATTCCCTACGCGGACAACGCCTATCACGATGCCCGCCCCGAGCTGTCCTACCGCCCCGAGGAAGTCCTGCACCTGGACGACCAACTGGGCCTCAACCTGGCCTTGAAGGGCCTGTCCGGCCTGTGGCGCGACCGCACCCTCGCCATTGTGCGCGGGGTCGGGTATCCCGAACCCGACCACAGCCACTTCCGTTCCATGGACATCTGGCAGACGGCCTCACCCGACGAGCCGGTGCAGACCGGATGGATCGGCCGCTGGCTGGACGCGACCGGTGACGATCCGGTCCGCGCGGTCAATATCGGGCCCGTCCTGCCCCAGCTCGCCATGGGTGCGAAACACACTGCGGCAGCGCTGGATCCAGCGTCAGCGCCGCTGTCCGACGACCTGGCGGCGGCCCTGTCCGGCCTGGCCGCCGCCGACGCCTCCGACAGCCCGGCGCGGGCCCGGGTCTGTACCGGCTACCAGGCCGAACAGACTGTCCGGCAGACCTTTTCGTCCCTGAGGACGCTCGGGAAGACGGCCGCGAACCCTCTGACCGCCCAGCTGGACCTGGTCTCCCAGTGCGTCAAGGCCGGTGTGCCCACCCGCGTCTACTCGGTCAGCCTGGGCGGCTTCGACACCCACGCCGACGAACGGCACACCCAGGAGCAATTGCTGGGCCGCCTGGACGAGGCGGTCACCGCCTTCCTGAAGGACCTCTCCACGCATCCGCGCGGCCGCGATGTGGTGCTGATGGCCTACAGCGAGTTCGGCCGCCGGGTGGCCGCCAACGCTTCGCAGGGCACCGATCACGGCACCGCCGGACCCGTCTTCCTGGCCGGGGCGTCGGTGGCGGGCGGCTTCCACGGCGACGAGCCCAGCCTCACCGACCTCGACAATGGCGACCTGAAGGTGACCGTCGACTTCCGCGACGTCTATCACGAACTGCTGCACCGGGTCCTCGCCACCGACCCCACCCCGGTGGTCGGTTCCGGTCGCCGTGACCTCGGCCTGCTGTCCGCCTGACCGCGGCGTACCCGGAATGTCGGCCCCGCGACACCCGTAAGTGTTGCCGACCGGCCCGGAACGCGGTATTCAGTTCGCTCGTGTGGGAAGGCGAATCGAGGCTGAGAGTAGGAACCGGTGCGCGCCGATGTTTCTGCGGTGGGCCGGGCGAGAAACCCGCATGGCCGCCGCCACCCACGGATCCGACTGCTGCCCCAGCTGCTGGCCGCGGCGGCGGAGGGTAATCCGTCCGGGATCGCACTGCGCGCGGGCGCGCAGTCGCTGACCTATGCCGAGCTCGACGAGCGATCCACCCGCCTGGCCCGGGTGCTGGTGGCTCGGGGGCTGGGTCCGGGCGATCGGGTGGTGCTGGCGCTGCCGCGTTCGCCCGAGGCGGTGGTCGCGGTCTGGGCGGTGGCCAAATCGGGGGCGGCCTTCGTGCCGGTCGACCCCGGCTATCCGCCGGATCGGGTGGCGCACATGCTCGCCGACGCGGGCGCGCGTTGCGGGCTCACCCTGGCCGCACTCCGCGACCGGCTCGGCGCTGCCCTCGACTGGCTCGAACTCGACGCGCCCGACTGCGCCACGCTCGTGGCCGACGCCTCGGCGGAATCCTTGCACTTCACCGAACGCACCCGCCGCCTGCACGGCGGGGACATCGCGTATGTCATCTATACCTCCGGCTCGACCGGGGCCCCGAAAGGCGTGGCCGTCACGCATTCCGGCCTCGCCGGGCTCTGCGCCGAGCAGTCCCGCCGCTTCGCCGTCACCGCCGAGTCCCGCACCCTGCACTTCGCCTCCCCGAGCTTCGACGCCGCCGTGCTCGAACTGCTGCTGGCCGTCGGAGCCGGCGCGACCATGGTGCTCGCGCCCGCGGACTGCTACGGCGGTCGCGAACTCGCGGACCTGCTGCGCGCCGAGCGGGTGACGCACGCCTTCCTGACCCCGGCCGCCCTGGCGGGACTGGCGGCGAGCGGGCTGCCCGACCTGGCGGTGGTGATCGCGGGCGGCGAGGAGTGCCCGCCGGATCTGGTCGCACGCTGGTCGCCGGGACGGTCCTTCTTCAATCTCTACGGCCCGACCGAAACCACCGTCGCCGCGACCATCAGCGCTGCGCTGACCACCGCGGACACCGTCGATATCGGTGGACCGATCGCCGGGGTGACCGCGCTCGTCCTGGACGCCCGGCTCCGGCCGGTGCCGACGGCGGTGGCCGGCGAGCTGTACCTGGCCGGGCCGGGCCTGGCCCGCGGGTATCACGAGCGTCCCGGGCTGACCGCCGCCCGCTTCGTGGCGCACCCGAATGGCAAGGGGGAGCGCCTCTATCGGACCGGTGATGTGGTGCGCTGGATCAGCGGCCGTGCCGGTGTCCCGGTGCTGCAATATCTGGGCCGCAACGATTCGCAGGTGCAGCTCCGGGGCATTCGGGTGGAGCTCGACGAGATCGACGCGGTCCTGTCCGCACACGAATCCGTGGCCTTCGCAATCACTCTCGTGCGCCGCCTGCGCAGCGGGGCCGATGGTGTGGTGTCGTACGTGGTGCCCGCATCGGATGCGGTCGTGGATACCGCGAGCCTGGCCGAGTATGCGCGGCAACAGCTTCCACGTCACGCCGTCCCTGCCGCCCTCACCGTGATCGACGCCGTTCCGCTGACTCCGTCCGGCAAGCTGGATCGGGCCGCCCTGCCCGAGCCCACCGTCGCCGCGCGCCCGTACCGGCCGTCGTCGACCGCCACCGAGCGTGCCGTGGCCGCCGCCTTCACGGAACTGCTCGGGGTGGGCCGGATCGGCGCGGCCGACGACTTCTTCGAGCTCGGCGGAAACTCCCTGCTCGCCATCCGATTGGCCGGACGACTGAGTGCGGATCGGGGCACCCGGGTGCCCGTGCAGTTGATCTTCGAGCATTCGGCGGTGGCCGAGCTGGCGGCGGCCGTCGACGGGCTCGACGCCGGCGACCGGCCACCGCTGACGGTGCGGTCGCACCGCGCGACCCGGGCGCCGCTGTCGCCGGCACAGCAGCGCCTGTGGTTCCTGGCGCGCCTGGACCCGGGATCGGCGACCTACAACATACCGTTCGCACTGCGTCTGTCCGGCGAACTCGACACGGCGGCTCTGGAACTCGCCGTGCGTGATCTGCTCGACCGGCACGAGGCGCTGCGGACGAGCTATCCCGAGCACCACGGTACCGGCCATCAGGACATCCGGCCCGCCGCCGCTGTCCAGTGGGATCTGGCGCCGGTCGACATCGCGGAGTCCGAGGTACAGCCGCGGCTGATCGCGTTGGCGGGCATGGGATTCGACGTCATCGCCGAGATTCCGGTGCGTGTGCGGCTGTTCCGGATCGCCGACCACGAGCATGTGCTGGCCGTCGTGATCCACCACCTGTCCGCGGACGGCTTCTCCATGGTCCCGCTGACCCGCGACCTCATGACCGCCTATACCGCCCGCACCCGCGGCACGGCCCCAGATTGGCCGCCATTGCGCGTGCAGTACGCGGACTACGCGATCTGGCAGCGCGAATTGCTGGGCGTGGCATCGGATCCCGGCTCACTGCTGGCGACTCGACTGCGGTACTGGCGCGAGGCGCTGGCGGGCCTGCCCCCACTGCTGGACCTGCCCACCGATCGCCCGCGCCCGCCGGTGGCGTCGCATCGCGGTGCGGCCCAGCACTTCCGGGTGGATGCCACCCTGCACCGGGCGCTGGAGAAACTGGCCCGTGCGCGCGGCGTCTCGGTGTTCATGCTGCTGCACGCGGCGCTGGCGGTCGTGCTGGCCCGGCTTGCCGGGACCACGGATGTGGCGGTGGGTGCGCCGGTCGCGGGCCGCGGCGAACCCGAACTCGACGATGTGGTCGGCATGTTCGTCAATACCCTGGTCCTGCGCACCCGTATCGACCCGGGCGAGAGCTTCGCCCGCCTGCTCGACCGGGTGCGCGACACCGACCTGGCCGCCCTCGCCCATGCCGAACTGCCCTTCGAACGGCTGGTGGCCGATCTGGACCCGCCGCGCAGCCGGGCGCATCACCCGATGTTCCAGGTGGCTCTGTCCTTCCAGGAATTCGGCGCTCAGGTGCTGCGGCTGCCCGGTTTGACGGTCACCGCGGCCGATCTCGGTGAGACCTTCTCACCCGTCGATCTGCAACTGACCGTCGTCCCGCAGCGCGACGCCGAAGACGCTGCGGGACTGAACTGTTCGTGGCGGTATGCCGTCGATCTGTTCGACGATCCGACCATCGCCCGGCTCGGCCGGCGGCTGACCGGGCTGCTCGCCGCGGTCGCCGCCGACCCGGAGCGGGAGGTCGGGGACCTGCCGCTCACCGAGGCGGCCGAACTTGCGACCTTCGCGACGGCTGGGCCGAATCACGCAGTGCCACACAGGTTCATGTTCGACGCGTTCACGGACCAGGCCCGCCGAACACCCGACGCGATTGCGGTGACCGGAGACGGTGCCGCACTGACCTACCGTGAGCTCGCCGAGCGATCGAATCGGCTGGCACGCAAGTTGATCGGGCTGGGCGTCGGTCCCGGTGCCAGGGTCGGCGCGGCGCTGGATCCCGGCCCCGATCTGGTGGTATGCCTCTACGCCATCGTGCAGGCCGGTGGCGCGTTCATGCCGATCGACCCGGGCCAGCCCGCCGACCGGATCGAGGCCATGCTGGCCGCGGCCGCGCCGGTGTGCACGGTGACCGCCGATCTTCTGAATTCCGCTGAGCTGTTCGAGTTCTCCGCCGATCCGGTGACCGACGCCGACCGGTTGCGGCCGCTGCGTGGTCAGGATCTCGCCTATGTGATCTTTACCTCCGGATCCACCGGCCGCCCCAAGGCCGTCGGCGTCTCGCACGCCGCCCTCACCGGATACATCGCGTTCTTCACCGCCGAATACCAGCTGACCGAACGCGATACCTATCTCCAGTTGGTGCCCGCCACCTTCGACGCCTCGCTGATCGGTGCCACGGTCCCGCTTGCCGTGGGCGCGCACCTGGTGATCCCGTCGGGTCCGGGCCGCACCGATCCCGAGCACCTGGCCGATCTCATGGCACGCCACCGGGTGTCGGCCTTCCTCGCCGTGCCGTCTCTGCTGCGCGCGCTGCTGGACCATGCTCCAGCGGGAGCCTTCGCGGCACTGCGTGTGGTGTGGGCCGGTGGTGAAGCCCTGCCCGCCGAGCTGATCGCGCGCTTCACCGCCGCCGGACCGGCCCGGCTGCACAACCTGTACGGGCCCACCGAGGCCACCATCTCCGTGACCGGCGTCGAGGTCACGCACTTGGGCGACGCACCGGTGTCCATCGGTGCGCCACACTGGAATTCGCGCGCCTACGTCCTCGATTCCCGGCTGCACCCCGTGCCCGTGGGCACGCCCGGTGAGCTGTATGTCGCGGGTGCTCAACTCGCCCGCGGTTACCTCGGACAGGCCGGCACTACGGCGGATCACTTCGTAGCCGATCCCTTCACCACCGCAGGGGAGCGCATGTACCGGACCGGCGACCTGGTCCGGCGTACCCACTGCGGTGGCCTGGAATACCTGGGCCGTACGGATTTCCAGCTCACGCTGCGCGGCCTGCGCATCGAACCCGGTGAGGTGGAGGCCGCACTGCGCGCGCACCCCGCCGTCGCCGAGGCCGTTGTGGCGATCCGCCGGGACCGGCTGGTGGGATACCTGCGCACCGGCGAGGCCGACCCGGACCTCTCCGACGTGCTCGCGACGGCCCGAAAGCGGCTGCCCGGCTACATGATTCCCACCCAGCTGACCGTAGTTCAAGCCTTCCCCCTCGGACCGACGGGCAAACTGGACCGGTCCGCGCTGCCCGATCCCGAACTCTCGGTGCGGGAATACCGTGCGCCCGAGACACCCGAAGAACTGGCCATTGCGGATGTGCTCAGTGCGGAACTGGGCATCGATCGGGTCGGCCGCGAGGACGACTTCTTCGCCCTGGGTGGAAACTCCCTGTCCGCCATCAGGGTTCGCGCCGCTCTGGCCGACCGGCTCGGCCTTCCCGTGCCGCTCACTCACCTCTTCGCCCATCCACAGGTGCGGGAACTCGCCGCCGCGCTGCGGGCAGACTCGGCCCCGACCGGCGCAGAACCCGGCCCGTCGGCCGACATCTCGCTGGCTCCGGAGATCACCGCCGCGGGTCTCCCCGCGCCGCGCCCCGGCGAGCCCGCCGCCATTCTGCTCACCGGCGCAACAGGATTCCTCGGCGTCTTCCTGCTGCGGGAGCTGCTCGACCGAACCTCCGCCACCATCTACTGCCTGACACGTGCCCGCGATGCCTCCGCCGCACGCGACCGCATCTCCGCGAACGCCACCCGCTTCGGCATCGACATCTCCGCCGATGCCCATCGAATCGCCGCTGTCCCCGGCGATCTCGCCCGACCCTGGCTCGGCCTGACCCCGGCGGACTTCACCGAACTGACCCTGCGGATCGACGTGATCTACCACAATGCCGCGCTCGTCAACCACCTCGAGCCGTATGCCCGCATGCGCGACGCCAACGTCAGCGGAACGGTGGAGATCCTGCGGCTGGCCACCACGGGTCGCTGCAAGCCGGTCCACTACATCTCGACCGCCTCGGTCGCCGACGCCCCGCTCCCGCACGATCTGCCGGGCTACGTCGCTACGAAATGGGTTGCCGAACACCTCGTCCGGACCGCCGCCGACCGCGGCCTGCCCGCTCGGGTCTACCGTCCCGGCCTGATCACCGGCGATTCCCGCACCGGCGCCGCCGGCACCGACGACGCCTGGTGGACCATGCTGCGCGCCATGTTGGTCCTCGGCCTCGCACCCGAGCTGTCGGACGCCGAGGTCGCCATGCTGCCCGTCGACCAGGCGGCCGCGGCCGTCGTGGCCGCGGCAGCCGAGCCCTCGGGGCCCGGCACCGTCGGCTTGCTGCCCGGAAGGACCCTGTCCCTGAAGGCCATTCGCGACGAACTGCTGAGCCGGGGCTATCGGATCGACCTCGTCGACCCGGCCGAATTCGCGGCCGCACTGCTGACCGCGGCCGAACAACCCGGAGCCGATGACCTGCTGGTGCGGGCGGCCGCACTCACCGTCAACTATTCGGCCGAGGTGACCGGGGCACCGAGCGATCCGGACTCCGCCTGTCCCGGAGCCGACCGTGTCACCCTGAAGCGCTACCTCGACTACTACGTCGCCACCGGCTTCCTCCCACCGCCGCCGCTGTGACCCGGATCGCGCGCCCGGAATCAAAGCCCGCCGCCTGCGTTGGCACTGACCATGACTGCGGCACTGCGGGCGATCCGCTTCTCCATCCTGGACCGCTCCCGGGTGCGCCTGGACCAGCCGCACCCAGAGGCCCTGCGCGAGACCGTCGAGTTCGCCCGGCTCGCCGAGGAGTGGGGCTACCACCGCTTCTGGGTCTCCGAACACCACAGCGTGCCCGGCGTGGCCGGGTCCGCACCGACGGTCCTGGCCGCCGGCATTGCCGCGGCCACCTCCCGCATCCGAGTCGGCACCGGCGGCGTCATGCTGCCCAATCATCAGCCGCTGATCGTCGCCGAACAGTTCGGCGTCCTGGAATCGCTGTATCCCGGCCGCATCGATATGGGCCTGGGCCGCTCGGTCGGCTTCACCGGCGGCGTGCGCCGCGCCCTCGGCCACGACCGGCGCGACGCCGAGGACTTCGATGCCCAGTTGTCCGAGCTGCTGGCCTATTTCGCGGGTGGTCGCCAGGGCGTGCACGCCTGGCCCGCGGAGGGACTGCGGGTGCCCGCCTTCCTGCTCGCCACCGGTTCCGGGGCCGAGCGTGCCGCCCGCTCGGGCCTGCCCCTGGTCATTGCGCCCGTGTCCGGTGCGGACGCCATGGTCGAGGCGATCGAGCGGTACCGCACCGGCTTCCGCGCGGGCCCCGGCGGCGACGAACCGTATGTCGTCCTCTCCGGCTCGGTCGTCATCGCCGACACCACCGAGCAGGCCCACCGCCTGCTCCTGCCCGAGGCCTGGTCGGCGGCCTGGTCCCGCACCCGCGGCGAATTCCCGCCCCTGAGCCCGCCCGAGCTCATCGAGCGCGAACCCATGACCGATCGCCAGCGCGAGCTGTTCGAGGAAGCCCTGCGCGGCCACATCCACGGCACCGAATCCGAGGTCCTGGCCGACCTCGACCGCCTGGTTCGCCGCACCGGGGCCGACGAATTCCTGGTCCACACCAGCACTTACGACCGCACCGCTCGCCTGGAGTCCCACCGCCGGCTCGCGAACGCGGTAGGACTGCGCGCCGATGCGGAAGGTCGGCGCGCCTCAGCGTGAGCCGTGCCAGACGCCGTCATGCTCGCGGTGCGTGGACAGGTAGGCCGTGTCGGTGAGCAGCGTGTCGTAGAAGTCCAGGTCGATGTGCTGGGCCTGGAGGTAGTTCATGATCCAGACCGTGGGCACCGTGCCCGGGAACTTCCCGAAGGTCTCGTCGATGTAAGCCGCTTGGAGAGAGACGAATTCGCGGAATCGTCGGTCCCACGGCGCGGCCGCGCCGCGGACGCCCGGGGTGTCGGCGAAGGGCCCCGGCGTCGCCGGGTGGTACGGCCCGCCCGGCCCGAACTTGCGCTCGGCCAGCGCTTCGACCGCGGCGGCCATGGACTCGTGGTGCGGACGGCAGAACGCCTCGAACACCCCGGGCAGCCCGGTGGGATTGGGGAACGGCCACTCCGGATCGGCGTCATAGCGGAACCCGAGGCCCGGGACTTCCGGATCGCCGGACGCCCCCAGCACGGTGAGCCGGTCGATGCCGTCGAAGGTCCACCCGCCCAGGCCCATCGCACCGAGCAGCAGATGGCCGTTCACCACCGCCGCCATGAGTTCCGCGGTGGCCTCGGTCAGTGAGTACTGCTCGACGAAGCTGAGCGGAATCGGATCGGTGAAACGCAAACGGTCCCGGTACTTTTCGACGCCCGGGATCTCACGCTTGTTGATGTCGTCGTACAGCGCGAACCCGTTCTGGACGAAGAACCCGATATTGGCCAGCAGCTGCTGGGCCACATCCGCGACCGGAATCACCAGCAGCGAGCCGGGGTGATTGGCGATCCAGGTGTTGTGGCCCTCCAGGTACGGCTCCTCGCGCGGAATGTGAATGCGCTTGTCCGACAAGCGAATCACCCGCGCCAGCAGCGCGTTCAGCTGGGCCTCGGCCGCACCGTCGCCCTCGGCGTAGGTCGCCGTCGGCGGGGCGTCGCGGGTCGGCAGGAAGTAGGTCCCGGAGTCGTCGGTGAAGAAGAACTCGCTGGTGTGGAATCCGGCCGCCGAGGCGAAGGTTCGTCCTGTTGCCGACCCGCTGTAGTTCGGCCACGCGGGCGCATATCCGGGATGGTGGCTGATCCCGAAATGCCAGCCGGTCCAGCCCGCGACGGTATTGAGCACCACCGCCCGCTCCAGCTCGCTCAGCGCGCGCGGCGCGTGCTTGCTGGTGAACGCCAGCGGGCCCGCCGGGATACTCCCGCCCAGCGGAAAGCGCCGGGAGCGCCGCCCGTAGATGGCATCCAGGAGCGGGAACCGCGCCAGTTCACGCAGCGCGTCCCGTTCGCCATCGCCAAGAGTCAAGGGCGGCAATCCCACAGAGCTCGTATCCGGCATAGTTCTCCTAAGGTAAACGGAAGGTGAACGGAACTTGACCAAAAGGTCGCTGGCGGGCCATAATTGCCGATCTGTACCTCGCAACCGGCGAGGTTTGTGCAATCGGTATTACGCCGGCGCAACTCCGGAAGGAGGGCTGTCATGGCTTTCATCAACTTCTCTCGTAACCCGCTGACCGTGCTCTCGGTCCTCGCAGAGCGTTCCCGCTCGGCGCTGACCGCTCAGGAGCGGGCCAATCTGCGGTCCACGCGCGCCCGCGCCGCGATCTTCAGCGCCGCGCTGGGCGCCCACAGCACCCGCTGAGCCCGGGCTGCGCGAGGTCATCGGGCCGACGCCCGCTGTCCCGAATCATTCGGGGCGGCGGGCGTTTTCGTTATTCGGCCGGCCGCCGGCGGGCGCCACCGGAGCTCGCAGCCAGGCCGGCGGTTTGGTTCGCGCGCTCCCCGGCGTGCCACCTGTCGACACCCAATCGACTGTCATAGCCGAAAAGTATCAGGTCGCGATCGGGAATTTGTGACCGGGCTCACGCTTGAAACCGACGTAACGTCAGGTTTTAGCGTGGGTGGGGCACACCGAAAGGGAGGCGCGATGGGTGAGCGGACCTGGCGGGTCGGCGAGTTGGCCCGGGAGACCGGGGTGACCGTGCGCACGCTGCATCACTACGACCGGCTCGGGCTGGTGACGGCGTCCTCGCGCACCGGTGGCGGGCATCGCTGCTACGGCGCGGCGGATGTGCGGCGGCTGCATCGCGTGATCGCGTTGCGGGACTTCGGGTTCACGCTCGAGGAGATCGCGGGCGTGCTCGCCGACGCGCCGGATCAGGACCCCCGGGACCTGGTCCGCCAGCAGCTCGAGGTGCTCGACCGCCGGATCGCACAGGCTTTGCGCCTGCGCGCCCGCCTGCTCGGTGTGCGCGACGGTCTCGACCGCATGGCCGAGCCGTCGGCACTGGAGTTCCTGCGATTGATCGAGGAGATGGTGGCCATGAATCAGCCCATGACACTGGAGGAATTCACCCGGCTCGCCCAGCAGCGCGAGGCCCGCATGCGAGAGCTCACCGAGGAGCAGCGCGCCGAGTTGTTCCAGCGCCGCGAGGCCGCCTTCGCCGCATTGAGCGCCGAAGACGTCGAGCGCATGCGGGAGGAGCGGCGACGCTACCTGCCGCCCGGCTTCGAACCCGGTGGCGCGCAAGGGTAGTCGTGTCGGCGAGTGTGGCTCCGGTGTCCCGCCGGGGCCACGCTCGTATCGGCGGGTGCATCATCCTGCCACTAGGTCGTTATCAATGTGCCATTGACAACTGTCACATTGAATGGCGATGCTTGGGCTCATGAGGACAAGGTCAACGGCGACCTTCCCGGCACCTGCCGCAGTCCCCACCCGGGCGGCGACGCGGACGCGACTCGCGGCCGCGGCGTCGGTGGTGGGGTTGCGGCAGGTCAATGGGTTGTTGCCGAACAATCGGATCGGGATCTTCGGCGCTGGCGCAATCGAATTCGATATCACGGAAGCAGGTGGGCCGAGTATGTGGCCGATCGACGATCTGATGTTCGCCCTCGGCGGCAAGCGTCGCTCGCATCGAGCCAGGGCAGTGGTGACCGGCGCGGGCAGCGGGATCGGGCGGGCGTTCGCCCTCGAACTCGCCGCACGCGGCGGCGAGGTGGTGTGCGCGGACATCGACAAGGACCGCGCGGACGAGACCGTGCGGCTCATCGAGCGCACGCACGGGTGCACCGCGCACGCCGTGTTCTGCGACGTCTCCCGGCGCGAGGACGTGGAGAGCCTGGCGCTGCACGCGAAGCTGCTGTTCGGTGGCGCACCGACCCTGGTGATCAACAACGCCGGTGTCGGAATCGGCGGGAAATCGGTGGGTGACATCGGTTTCGGCGACTGGGAATGGGCGCTGGGGATCAACCTCTGGGGCGTGGTGCACGGCTGCGAGATCTTCGCGCCGCAGCTGCGGGCGGCCGGGCGCGGCGGCACGCCGGACCGGACCATCCAGAAGACAGGAGTCTGACATGTCCTTCGACTTCGACAACATGCTGGCCAAGATCAAGTCCCGGCAGTGGGCGCTGGCCGATATCGACTGGGACGCACCGGGAGCCGAGCTCATCGACCCGGCACTGCACGCCAAGCTGAAGCCGTTCATGGCCGATCTGATGTGGATCGAGAATGTCGGCGCGCGCGGCTTCGCGGCCATGGCCAAGAAGGCGCCGACCCCGACGCTGGCCGAGATCTACGAACTCCGGCTGCCGCAGCTGGTACCTCACCGAGGACGGCTTCAACGCCACCATGTACCCCGGTTTCGGCACCCAGTACGCGCGGCAGCTGGCCAGGGTGGATCTGGCGGATTACCACCTGCGCTAAGGTCGTGACCGGACTCGGGTGGCCGGCGGCAGGGACGGGAGCGATACGGATGGCGGAGTACCGCATCGACGATCTCGCCCAGGCCGCCGGCACCACCACCCGCAATGTGCGGGCGTATCAGGAGAAGGGGCTGTTGCCCACGCCCACCCGGCGCAGCGGGCGGGCGCTCATCTACGACGAGAGCCACCTGGCCCGGCTGCGCATCATCGACGCGCTGCTGCAGCGCGGGTTCACCATCGCGCACATCGCCGATTTCATCACCAGCTGGGAGACCGGCAAGGATCTCACCGAGATCCTCGGACTGCAGAGCGCGGTCACCGCCACCTGGGGCAAAACCGAAGAGCCGGTGGAGATTCCGCGCGAGCTGGTGGACACCTTCTTCGGTGACAGCGATGAGCATCAGGTGGACGGGGACCAGCTGGCCCGGCTGGAGCAGCTCGGGCTGCTGCGGTTGCACGGCGACACCGTCGAGCTCACCCGGCCCGATCTGCTCGGGATCCTCGCCGACCTCAGCTCGTACGGCTTCGGCCTGCCGGGGCTGATCGATCTGCACGCCGCCCTCGTCGAGCGGCTCGAGGACATCTCCCGGTTGATGGTGGTGGCGGCCAAGGACCACATCGTGGCCCAGCACGGGCCGGGCTGGCTGCCCGAGTCCGACGCCGAGATCGCCGAAACCACCGCGATGATCAACCATTTCCGCGAACTCGGCACCCGATCGATCCGCGACAGCCTCGATCAAGCCCTCGACAAGGTGCTGCAATCCGAACTCGGCGCGTATCTGGAAACGGCCGCCCGCCGCCGCGCACAGGACTGAACCGCGCTGTGCCCCACTGATCAGCGGAGGGCGGCGCGGGCCCCGGCGGCCTCGAGCCTGATCCGGGCCGCCTCGGCGGCGTCCTTGTCGACCTTCTCCAGGACCGCCTTGGGGGCCGCCTCGACCAGGTCCTTGGCCTCCTTGAGGCCGAGGCCGGGAATGATCTCCCGCATGGCCTTGATGACCTGAATCTTCTTGTCCCCGAAGGATTCCAGGACGAGATCGAATTCGCTCTGCTCGTCCGCGGCCTCGGCCGGGGGCGCGTCCGCCACGGCCTGGACGGCCACGGGCGGCGCGGCGGTGACACCGAACTCTTCCTCGAACGCCTTCAGGAACTCCGAAAGCTCCAGCAGCGTCATACCTTTGAAAACGTCGAGCAACTCGACAATGGTCATCTTGGCCATGATGTACCCCTTGCAACGCTGACCAGGCGATACGAACAAGTCTAAGCGTGCGGGGCCGCCAAGGTCATCAGATATTCGCGTTCTCCGCGTGTCAGCGGGCGTGGCGCGCCGTCGTCGATGGCGACCAGCGTGGAAGTGGCGGAGAGATACAGGTATTCGGCGTCGCGGACCTCGTGGGCCAGGGTGAACGAGGTGCTGCCGATGCGCTCCACGACCGAGGTCACGGTGACCGGCGCGGCCCGGAAGAGCAGCGGCATGCGATAGGACAGGCGCTGGCCAGCGACCACCACCCGCTACGGGGCGCCGCCGGATTCGTGGCTACCCGGCAGAGATTCATGGCTACCCGGCAGAGATTCGTGGCTACCCGGCAGAGATTCGTAGCGGCCCAGCGGATCCGAGCGGGCCTCGTTGGGATTCCTCCAGGTAGCGCAGGTGCGCCGCATTGTGCACATGCCCGTCGGCGTCCATGTCGGACCACCGCAGGGGGCACAGGAAAAGGTGTCGGGCCACCCCGCATTCATATCAAGCGGGCCGGGGTGATTCAGCTCATGCCAGTTGGGGGCGGCAACCTCCGGGCTAGTGCCGAATGGCCGAATCTGCAAGAGTCGTGTCATTGACGCCATCGGGGCGGAGACCGCAGGCTGAAGGCATGCGGGTGGTGTTGATCGTGGTCTTCGACGGGTTCCAGCTGACCGATCTCGCCGGGCCCGCCGACGTGTTCACCGGGGCGGCCGCGCTCGGCGCGACTCCGGGCTACCGGGTCGAACTGGCCGCGGCACAGGCCGGTCCGGTGCGTTCCTCGTGCGGCATCGAGGTGACCGCGGCGCACGGGCTCGACACCTGGGACGGACCGCTGGACACGCTGCTCGTGGTGGGCGGGCTGACCGTTTGGGCCGCGGCCGGGGACGCCGAGCTGGTGACCGGCATTCAGCGGCTGGCCCGCGGCTCGGATCGGGTGGGCTCGGTCTGCTCGGGCACCTTCCTGCTGGCCCGGGCCGGACTGCTGGACGGCCGCCGCGCCACCACGCACTGGGCGGGCGGCGAGCTGCTGGCCGAGCAGTTCCCGGCCATCACCACCGAACCCGACCGCATCTACGTGCGCGACGGGCCGATGTGGACCTCGGCCGGGGTGACCGCGGGCATCGACCTGGCGCTGGCCATCGTGGCCGCCGACCACGGGCCGGACCTGGCGCGCGAGGTGGCGCGCTGGATGGTGGTGTATCTGCACCGGCCGGGCGGGCAGAGCCAGTTCAGCGCGCCGCTCGCGGCCAACCCGCCGAAGCGGAATTCGCTGCGGGCGCTGCAGGTCTGGATGGAGGAGAATCCGGAGGCGGATCTCTCGCTGCCCGCGCTGGCCGGGCGGGTCGGCATGAGCATCCGGCATTTCTCCCGAGTCTTCGCGGGCGAGACCGGGACCACCCCCGCCCGCTATGTCGAGCAGGTCCGCGTGGCCGCGGCCCGGCGCCTGCTGGAGACCACCGACCAGCCCATGGACCGGATCGCCGCCGCCGTCGGGCTCGGGAGCCCCGAGACCCTGTACCGAATCTTCCACCGCCAGCTGGGCATACCGCCGGGCGAGTACCGCGCTCGGTTCACCACATTCTGAAAGGGGGAGTGTCCCATGACATTCCAGATCGCCATCGTGCTCTACCCGGGCATGACCGTGCTGGACGCGATCGGGCCGTACGAGGTGCTGCGGATGATTCCGGACAGCGAATTGCGGTTCGTCTCCAATGAAGTCGGCCCGATCGTCTCCGACAGCGGAGTGCTGGCGCTGGGCGCGACCCATACCTTCGCCGAGACCCCCGCACCGGATCTGGTGCTGGTCGGCGGATCCGAGGCCGCGACCACCGAGGCCATGGCCAACCGCGAGCTCATCGACTGGCTGCGGGCCGTGCACCCGAACACGCAGTGGACCACCTCGGTCTGTTCCGGCGCGCTGATCCTGGCCGCCGCCGACATCCTGCGTGGTCATCCCGCCACCACGCACTGGGCCGCCCAGCCCGCCCTGGCCGCGTTCGGGGCCGAGTCGCGCCCGCACGACCGGATCGTGCACAGCGGCAAGATCGTCACCGCCGCCGGGGTTTCCGCCGGAATCGACCTCGGGCTGTGGCTGGTCGGCCGGATCGCGGGGGAGCAGGTCGCGCAGATAACCCAGCTCTACATCGAATACGACCCGCACCCGCCGTTCGACACCGGCCACCCGGACAAGGCGCCCGCCGAGATCATGCGCAAGGCGCGCCTGGAGATGACCAAACGCGCCGCCACACCCCGCCTTCCGGTCGACCTGGCCACCACCTTCTGGCGGCTGACCCTCAACCGCATGCGGGAACGCGCCGCCGCCAAGCGCTGACTTCCCGTACCGTCGGAAGGGTGACCGAGCTGCTCGGCGACCACTTCTTCGCCAATCCGCATGCGTACTACCGGCTTTGGCGCGAGCGGGGCCCGGTCCACCGGGTGCATTTCGGCGACGGCGTGGACCGCTGGCTCATCATCGGCTACGAGGAGGCGCGCGCGGCGCTGGCGGATCCGCGGCTGTGCAAGGACATCGACCGGCTGGAAGCGGTGATCGCGCGCAAGTACGCCGGGACCTGGGCGGGGCCGCGCACCCACGACGGCCTGCGGCACATGCTCAATGCCGATCCGCCCACTCACACCCGGCTGCGCAAGGCGGTGTCCCAGGCGTTCACGGCGCGCCGGGTGGCCGCGCTGCAGCCGGTCATCGAACGTACGGCGAACGACCTGCTCGACGCCATGGCCGGGCACGAGCAGGTGGATCTGCTGCAGGCGTTCGCGGTGCCGCTGCCGGTGGCGGTGATCTGTCACCTGCTGGATGTGGACATCGAGGACCACGGCACCTTCCGCGAGTGGACCAAGGCTCTCGTCGGCACCCTGGAGCCGGATGTGGACCGGGCGCGGGCGCACGACGAGATGGTGGCGTTCCTGCGGAAGATGCTGCAGCGCAAGCGGGCCGAGCCCGGTGCGGACGTGCTCTCGGCGCTCGTCGCCGACGACGCCGAGCTCGACGAGGGCGAACTCATCGGCATGGCACTGCTGCTCCTGGTCGCCGGGCACGAGACCACCGTGAACCTGGTCGGCAACGGCATGCTCGCCCTGCTGCGCGACCGTGCCTGGCTGGAACGGCTGCGCGACGACCCGGATCTGATTCCCGCCGCCGTCGAGGAATTCCTCCGCTTCGACGGCCCGGTCGACGTGGCCACCCTGCGCTTCACGAGCGAGCCGATCACGGTGGGCGGCACCGTCATTCCCGAGGGTGAGATGGTCCTGGTGGCCCTGGCCGCCGCCAATCGCGACCCGCGCCACTTCACCGATCCGCACCGCGTCGACCCCACGGCCGACCGCACCGCTCACCTGGGCTTCGGCTACGGCATCCACTACTGTGTCGGCGCTCCCCTGGCCCGCCTCGAGGGCCGGGTGGCCTTCACCGCACTGTTGCAACGCTTTCCGGACATCACGCTGGCTGTCGACGACTCCGAGCTGCGGTGGTATCCGAATGCCGTGATCCACGGCCTGAAGCGATTGCCCGTGCGCCTGCGTTCCTGACCTGGCTCCGGGTGCGGAGATCCGGGAATCGAAATTCCCCGGCAACGAGCGATGACTTTTCGTCGGCGCAGCGGTCTATATACGTGAACTGACGTTCGAATTGTCCGTCGAGCCAAAAGAGTTGATCTTTCATGACCGTATTCGCCATCTATGGGGCCACCGGTCACACCGGTCGCCTGGTCGCCGCCGATCTCACCGCACGGGGAAAAGAGGTGGTGGTGTCCGGGCGGGATCCGGATGCTCTGGCTGCCCTGGGTTATTCGCGGGTGATGCCGGCCGCACTGGATGATCCGGAGGCACTGCGGGCGCTGGCCGAGGCCGCCGACGTGATCATCCACTGCGCGGGGCCCTTTGCTACCACCGGACTGCCGGTCGCCACCGCCGCCGTCGAGGGCGGTTGCCACTATGTCGATCATGCGGTGGAGGTGCACCATGTCAAGCGGCTGTTCGACAGCTTCACCGAACCCGCGCAGCGCGCCGGGATCACCATGCTGCCGAGCGTGAGTTTCTATGGGGGACTGGGTGATCTACTGGCCGGTGCGGTCGCGCGCGGGATTCCCGACATCGACCGGATCACGGTGGCCTACAACGTCACCAACTGGATGATGACCCACGGCGCGGTGGAGACCGCGCGGCTGCTGTTCGCCGACACCGATCGCATCGGCTACGAGGACGGCGAACAGCGGTACGGATTCGTCGAACCGCGACAGGCGATCTTCGCGTTCCCGCCGCCGGTCGGGCCGCGGCCCATGATCGCGCCGGTGCCGTTCCCGGAAGCGGTCACGGTGCCCCGGCACACCCGCACCGGAGCGGTGGAGGCGCAGCTGACCTCGCGCACCTTCGAGGAGGAGCAGGCCTTCGCCAGTGAGCAGGTGGACGCGGCCGCCCGCGCGGCGAGCGAATTCATGATCGCCGCACAGGTTCTCGCACCCGGCGGCCCCGCGGCCGGGACGCTGACCGGCCGGGACCTGTGGTCGGCGGCCGCGCTGGCTTCGGTGGAAGCCGCGGTGCGGCTCACCGACCGCGGCGCCAAGAGCGGAGTCGCCAGTCCCGGTGAGGCTTTCGACGCCGTGGACTTCCTGACCGGCCTCGCCGCGCGCGGGGCCTTCGAACTGCGGTTGCCGGCGACGGCGTGAGGAGCAGAGCAATGGAACCGATTCTCGTCACCGGCGCGGCCGGTGGAAGCCAAGGCGGTACCGGCAGGCTGGTCGCCGAAACCCTGATGCGCGCGGGCCTGCCGGTGCGTGCTTTCGTGCACAGCGATGACGGCCGTGCGGCCGAGCTGAAGGATCTCGGCGCGGAGGTCGTCGTCGGCGATCTGCGCGAGATCACCGCCGTGACACCCGCCCTGCAGGGTGTGCGCCGGGCCTACTTCACCTATCCGGTGACCGCCGGAATGCTCGACGCCACCGCGGTTCTCGCGGCCGTCGGCCGTCAGGCCGGGCTGCAGCGCGTGGTCGCGACCTCACAGCTCGGCTCCGATCCGCAGGCGGGCACCCCGCACATGCGGCGGCACTGGGTGGCCGAACAGGTGCTCGACACCGCCGGCATCGGCGCGGTGCACCTGCGCGCGGCGGTGTTCTACGAGAACCTGCGGGTGGCCATCGGCGACCGCGGGGAGTTGGCGCTGCCGCTCGGCTCGCCCGACACGGTCCTGCCGCTCATCGCGGGCGCGGATGTGGCCGGGGTCGGGGCGGGCGTGCTGCGCACCGAGGGCCCGGTGGATCCGGTGCTGTGGCTGGCGGGCGAGATCATGACCGTCGGCGAGGCCGCCGAATTGTTCGGCGTCCCCTACCGGAACGTCGATCCGGCGGAGTGGTCGGAGTGGGCCATGACCGTCTACCGCGACGCGGTGGCCGTCGAGCACCTGACCCACCTGTGGACCATGTTCGCCGCCATCGGATCCGGTCACGAGCTCTTCCGTGTGACCGAATCCATCGAGCGGTTCACCGGCCACCCGCCGATCACCCTGCGCGAGTTCGTCACTTCGGCGTGAGGAAGTCCTCCAGGAAGTTGCCCAGGCGCTCGGCGCGCGCGGCGATGCTGCGGTTGGACTGCACATAGTCGTCGATGCCCTGCTCCTGGGCGTCCTTCAGGTACCCGGGCAGCGGCTGCTGGATCTCGGTGTCGATGGCCTGCGCCAGCAGCTGTGCCATGGTGTCCCGCAGCGGATTTCCGCTCGCCGCCTGATTGTCGATCTCCAGGCGGCCGTTCTCGGTGGAGTAGTCGTAGAGCTCGAACTCCTGCTCGGCCGACGTGTCGATCTGGATGCGGCCGTCCAGCCATTTCGAGTAGGAGGCGAACTTGGCGTCGGCCGTGCGCACCATGGCCACGTGGCCGGGCGCGTTGTGGTCGAACAGGATCGCCGCCTCCTCGATGGTGGACTCGTCGGTGGTGTGCGCGATCCACGGGCGTCCGGCGGCGGAGGCATTGCGGCACAGGGCTGCCAGGTCCAAGCGGCCGCGCAGGTGCTCGTAGCGGTCCCCGGCTCGCCAGTCCGCGCCGCCGGTGGCGATGGTCAGCAGCAGGGGCGCGAGGTCCACGCTGGAGGTGAGTTGCGTGCGGGCGCTGGTGGAATCGGTGGGGCTGAGGTATCCGCGTGGGTCGTGTACGTACAGCGGCACCCGGATCGCCTCGTCGTAGGCGCCGCCGCCCTTGCCGTGCAACCCGTGCGATCCGGCGTAATCGCCGTGATCGGAGGTGAACACGATGACCGTATTGGCGGCGACGTCCGGTCGCGAGTACAGCGTGTCGAGCACCCGGCCGATCTGCCCGTCGACCTGCTGCTGCAGCCATAGGTACAGGTTGCGCATATCGATCCAGGCCTGGGTGGCCTCGGGTGTGCCGTAGGGCGCGAGCCCGAACGCCACCACCGACGCCTGCACCAGTGCCATCTGCAGCCGCGGCTTGGCCGAAAGCTGTTCCAGCGATTCGAAATTCCCGGGCAGCTGGTCCATCCAGCGCGGCAGGTCGAGGTTGGCCTGGTCCCGGCGGGTCCAGCGCGGCCAGTACTGGATGTCGTGCGGATTCACCAGCGACACCGTGGTGCACCACGGCGACCCGCCGGAATCGTGCTCGAACCAGTCCACGAAGTCGTCGACGATCTTCGGATCGGCCTGCAACCCCTGCCCCGGCGCGCCGTTCGGCGACGGGTAGGTGCCGCCGCCGAACCCGTAGGCGTCCAGCGCGCCCGGCGTGCGGTCCGGGTAGTGGCCCAGATGCCACTTGCCCCACCAGGTCGTCTCGTAGCCCTGCTCGCGCAGCATGGAGCCCCAGGTCGGGAAGCGCGGGGAGAGCGTGGATTCCGAGACCACCATGCAGCCGGTCTGGTGGCTGTAGAGCCCGGTCACCAGCGCGCCGCGGGAGGCGGTGCAGTCGTTGGCGGCGGTGTAGTGCTGCTCGAACGAGACGCTGCCGTGCCGGATGCGGGCCAGGTTGGGCAGCAGCTGATCCAGGGTCTGCTGATCGGGGAACCAGGCGGGTGCGCGCATCTCGTCGACGATGACGACGAGGATGTTCGGTTTCCCCGGGTCCACATCGGCCCGGGCCCGGGGTGCCGGGCCGGTCGCCGTGGCGGCCACCGCCGCGGTCACCGATGCCGCTGCTCCCGTCAGGAATCCGCGTCTGCCGAACAAGGGGCCTCCTACTGCCGAAGTGGCGATTCCCGGGCAGCGTAGGACAGTTCCGCGAGCCGATCGTCACGCCTGCGCGGGACCCGCCATCCCCCGTCCGGGGGACAGGACGCGGAGGTAGTGCTCGACCTCGTGCTGAATCGCGGTCCGGCCGGGGCCCAGATATCGGCGCGGGTCGGAGAGGTCCGGGTGTGTCGCGAGGGTCGACCGGACCGATTCGGCCAGTGCGATATTCAGGCGGGTCGCGATATTGATCTTCGCCATGCCGTGCCGGACGGCCGCGCCCAGCCCGGCGTCGGAGACACCCGACGATCCGTGCAGTACCAGGGGGACAGGGAGTTTCGCGGCCAGGGCGGCGATCAGCTCGGTGTCCAGCACGGCATCGCGGGTGCGCATGGCGTGGGCGGAGCCGACCGCCACGGCCAGGGCGTCCACCCCGGTCGACGAGACGAAGGCGACGGCCTCGTCGGGATCGGTGCGCACGCCGGGGGTGTGGGCACCGTCCTTGCCTCCGATCGCGCCCAGCTCGGCCTCCACGTGCACGCCCCGGTCGTGGCACCAGCCGGTGATGGCGGCGGTGGCTTCGACATTGGCGGTGTATTCGAGGGCGGAGCCGTCGTACATGACCGAGGTGATGCCGAGTTCCACCGCCTGCGTGATCAATTCGCGGGAGGTGGCGTGGTCCAGATGGACCGTGAGGGCGGCGGCGCTGTCGGCGGCCAGGTGCAGGCAGGCGTGCGCGAGCGGCTTCAGGCCCCGGTGGTAGTGGACGGTGTTCTCCGAAATCTGGAGCACCGCAGGACGATTTGCGGACTCGGCCGCGGCGGCGATGGCCTGCGCGTGCTCCAGGGTGATGACATTGAACGCGCCCAGCCCGCCGGGACGGGCGGCGGCGAGCAGTTCGGGGAGCGGGACCAGCGTCACGGGTGGGACTCCGGGATAGCGATGACCTGGACGGCCGGGGTGAGGCGGTCGCGGAGCGTCAGGTCGATCTCGCCCGCCACCGGGATCACCACGGCCGCCGCGGAGGTCGCGACGGCATCGGTGAGCAGGGCAGGCCAGTCCGGCTCGCCCGGGGCGGCCAGCGCGCGGATCACCGCGGCCGCGGCGGCATCGCCCGCGCCGGTCGGATTGCCCGCCAACGGTTCCTGCAGCGTCGCGGACCAGGCCCCGGACGCCGTCACCGCGACCACGCCGGCCGGGCCGCGGGTGGCGACCACGGCGCGGACACCGGCCGCCAGCAGTGGACCGGCGGCGGCCGCCACGGCCCGCGGGGTCTCGGCGACCACACCGGTGAGACGTTCCAGCTCATCCTGATTGGGGGTGAGCACGACGCCGGGGACGGTGGCCGCGAGCTTCAGCGCCGGACCGTCGACGTCGCACACGGCCGGCACGCCCGCCGCGACGGCCGTGCGCACGAGCTCGGCGGGCACCGCGTCGTCGACCCCGCCGGGCAGCGATCCGGAGATCACCAGCCCGCGCAGCTCGGGCAGCAGGAACGCGACGCGATCCAGCAGCCGGTCCACGGCGTGCGGCTCGTGCACGTATGCGCCCGGCTCCCACAGACCGGTGGCGGTGCCGTCGCGGGATTCGCTGACCACCAGGGTGCGCCGGACCCACGGCAGGGCGGGCACGAAGTCGGCGGGGAATTCGGCGGCGGCCGCCGCGGCGAAGGTGTGGTCGGCGAATCCCGTTGCCCGCACGCAGCTGCCGAGCTGGCACAGGATCCGGGTGACATTGATGCCCTTGCCGCCCAGGCGCTGCTCGACCGACAGCACCCGATGGGCGCGCCCGCGTTCCAGGCGTTCGAGCCGGTAGGTCAGGTCGTAGGCGGGATTCATGGTGACGGTGAGGATCACGCCAGCCACCGTCCCCGCCGCAGCACCCGCCGCAGGTTCAGGTCGTCGTCGAGCACCACGGCGTCGGCGTACAGGCCCGGCCGCAGGTCGCCGACCTGATCCAGCCCGGTGGCGTCGGCGGGGGTGGAGGTGACGGCCGCGACGGCGTCGTACAGCGGGACGCTGCACTCGCGCACCGCCCAGCGCAGGCAGTGCAGCAGCGTCGCGGTGCCGCCGGCCAGCGAGCCGCCCGGCACCCGGGCCACACCGTCGGTCACGGTGACGGGCCGCGGTCCCAGCCGGTACTGCCCGTCCGGCATGCCCGCGGCCTGCATGGCGTCGGTGACCAGCACCACGCGGTCGGGGGCCGCAGCGAAAACCAGTGCGCCGAAACCGGAATCGACGTGCACGCCGTCCCCGATGACCTCCACGAAGGCCTGCCGCTGGGCCGCCGCGACCAGGCCCGCCGCCACCGGCCCGGCCGCCCGATGATGCAGCGGCGGCATGCCATTGGCGAGATGGGTGACCAGGGTGGCGGACCCTTCCGGGCTCAGCGCCGCCCGGAAGCGGGCGAAGGTCGAATCACTGTGGCCGACGGCGACCACCACGCCGCTGTCGGCCAATTGTTTGGCGGCGGTGTCGAATCCGGCACGTTCCGGGGCCAGGGTCATGACTCGCAGGCTGCCTTCGGCGGCCCGCAACAGACGATCGATCAGCGCGGGATCGGGATCGATGAGACAGCCGAGATCGTGTGCCCCGCAGCGGGTCCGGGACAGGAACGGGCCCTCGATGTGGATGCCGGCGATGGCCCCGTCGGCGGCCAGCGTCCGCAGCACGGCGGCCTGGGCCACCATGGTGTCGGGTGCCGCGGTCACCAGGCTGGCCAGCACGCTGGTCGAGCCGTGCCGGTGATGGAAGGCCGCGGCCGCGCGTGCCTCCGCCGGATCCTCGGTGTCGAAACGATGGCCGAAACCGCCGTGGGTGTGGATGTCCACCAGGCCGGGGACGATCGTGCCCGCGTATTCGGGCGGTAGTTCGCGGTGGGTCGTGGCCCATTCGGTGGCCGGTCGCACCGTGGCCACCCGCTCGCCCCGGATCGAGACGACACCGTCCTCCAGCACCCCCGCCCGGGTCACCACCCGGCCGCGCAATTCGAGTCCGCGCCGGGCGCTCATCGCAGTTCACCCGTCCGCGCCAGGTGGGCCGCGCCGATCAGGCCGGCCCGAATACCGAACTCGCCCAGTGTGACCCGGGGGACGGGCGCCACCCGCAGCAGGGTGGTGAGCCGGGCGTGCAGGCCGTCGGTGAGGACCGCGCCCGCGCGGGCCAGGCCGCCGCCGAGCACGATCAGCTCGGGGCAGCTCGCGTGCACGACACCCAGCAGGCCCGCGGCCAGCGCGTCGATGGCATCGTCTATTACCGCCCGGGCCGCCGGATCGGTGTCGACGGCGGCGAAAACGGTTTCCGCGCCGGTTATTTCGTGGCCGGTGCGCGCGGCGTAGGCGCGGGCGATGGCCGGTCCCGACGCGACGGTCTCGACGCAGCCGGTATTGCCGCACGGGCAGCGCAGCCCGTCGCGGTAGCGCACGGGGATGTGGCCGTATTCCCCGGCCTGCGCGAGGCCGAGCTGCCCGGTGGGAGCGCGCACCAGGCGACCGCCCACCGACAGCGTGCCGCTGATGCCGGTGCCGAGGATCAGCACGCACACATCGTCGAGGCCGCGGCCCGCGCCGAAGCGCCATTCGGCCCAGCCCGCCACGGTCACGTCGTGGTCGATGAGCACCGGCAGGCCCCAGCCGTCGGCGAAACGATGGCCCACCTTCACATTCCGCCAGCCGAGATTGCTACTGAACACCGCGATGCCGCGATCGGAGTCGACCAGCCCGGGCAGGACCACCGCCGCACGCGTCACCCGCTGCCGGTCGCCCGGCGGCAGGGCCGCCAGCAGCTCGCGGCCGAGCCGTTCGATGCCGTCGAAGGCGGCCTCGCCGTGCGGTGTCCCGACGGTTGCCGCGCATCGGACGGCGCCGCCCGCATCGGTGATCTCGGCCTTGGTGGTGCCGCCGCCGACGTCCACGGCGAGCACCAGATCCGTTGCTGCGTCGGCGATCACGGCACACCCATCAGCTCAGGATGACTGATCGGGTCAGGTTGCGCGGGTGATCGGGGTCCAAACCCAGGTCGGCGGCCCGCAGCAGGCACAGCCGGTGTACCCGCACGAGCTCGGCCATGGGGTCGATGTCACGCTGCTCGACATGCGCTCCGGTGGCGCGGATGTCGTCCGTGAGCCCGGGCGGTTGCGGGCCCAGCGCCCACACCGCGCGGCCGGGTCCGGCAATGCTGATGGGGCCGTGCCGGTACTCGGTGGACGGGTAGGACTCGGTCCAGGAGCGGCAGGATTCGCGCAGCTTCAGCGCGGCCTCGTCGGCGAGCGCGGCGGCGAAATCCATTCCCACGAAAGTGATCTGCTCGGCATGGCGGACACCGTTCAGCGCATCGGGGTCGTGGTCGGCCAGCACGGCCCGGGCCTGCGCGATCACCGGGCGCAGATCCTCACCGAGGTGCCAGCGCAGCAGCGCCAGCGTCGTTGTGGCGAACCGGGTTTGGACCACCGACCGCTCGTCCACCTCGTCGATGAGGATGGGGTCGGCCAGCTCCAGCACCGGCGTGGCGCGGCTGGAGCTGATGACCGTACGCGGAATCTCCTCGGGCAGCGCGGAGATGGCGTCCAGCACCTCGGTGGTGGTGCCGGAACGGCAGATCACCAGATAGCGGTCGTAGCCGCGGCCGATCCCCGCGAGATCGCGCAGGCGCGGATCGCCCGCCGGCCAGGCGTCGGTGAGCCCCTGTCCGGCGGATTCGCGCAGTGCGGCGAAGGCGCGGGCCATGAACAGCGAGGTGCCGCAGCCGAGTACGGCCACCCGTTCGCCCGAAACGGGCAGCAGGTGGCGGTGCGCGGCGGCGGTGGCTGCGGCGCGGGCCCAGTCGTCGGGCTGGGTGGCCACCTCGCGGGCGAGATGGGATCCGGCGGCCAGATGGCTTGCGGGGATGGAGATTCGATTCGCCTCGGGCAGCACGTACCCAGGATCAACCCAGTGATCGTTCCTGTCAATTTTCCCGGTCAAACGATCACATTCGAGCAGACTTCGCGTTAGATTCGGACATACCGAATCGTTCGCTTCATTCATCATCCGCGATTCGCGTCGCAGGGTGTGCAGATTGAGGAGCCCTTGTCGTGAAACGTCCACTGCGCGGCGTACTTTCCTCGGTGGCGCTGCTGACCGGCCTGGTGCTGACGGTGTCCTCCTGCGGTTTCGGCGGGAGCAAATCCGACGACTCGGACCCCAATACGCTCACCTTCCTCGCGCCGACCTACAGCGACGGGACCAAGGCCGAGTGGGACGCCATCATCGCGGATTTCCAGCAGGCCAATCCGGACGTCAAGGTCAAACTCTCGATGGAGTCCTGGGATTCGATCAATGACGTGGTACGCACCAAACTGCAGTCCAAGGGCACCACGCCCGACATCCTGAACATCGACGCCTATTCGACCTACGCCACCGACGGCCAGCTGTACCCGGCCACCGATATCGCCGACCCGGCGGTGATCGCCGACATCCAGCCCGGCTTCGCGAAGAACGCGTCCATCAACGGAACCCAGTGGGCGCTCCCGCTTTTCGCCTCCACCCGCACGCTGTTCTACAACACCGAGCTGTTCGCCAAGGCAGGCATCAGCGCACCGCCCCGGACGTGGACGGAGCTCACCGACGACGCCAAGAAGATCCAGGCCCTCGGCGGCGTCTCCGGGTACGGGCTGCCGCTGGGCAGCGAGGAAGCCCAGGGCGAGACCTCCATCTGGACCTTCGGCGCGGGCGGCACCTGGTCCGACGGCGACAAGGTCACCGTCGACACCCCGCAGAACCTCGAGGGCGTGCGGGCCATGAAGGCCATCGCGGACGCCGGTGCGACCGAACCGAATCCGGGCGCCACCAACCGGCTCGACGTCATCAACGCGTTCATCCAGGGCAAGATCGGCATGATCGAGGGGCTGCCGCCGACCATCAGCCAGATCGCCGCCAAGAATCCGAGCCTGAAGTACGCCACCGCGCCCTCGCCGACCAAGACCGGCGACCCGTCCACCCTCGGTGTGGCCGATCACCTGATGGCCTTCAAGAAGGACGGCACCAAGGCCGCGGCCATCAAGAAGTTCCTCAGCTACTTCTACTCCGCGGCCGTCTACGCCAAGTTCGTCAGCGGCGAGCACTTCATCCCCATCACCACCAGCGGTGCGGCCGCGCTCACCGACGATCCCGTCACGAAGGCGTTCGCCGCCACCCTGCCGGTCGCCAAGTTCTACCCGAGCAACAACCCGAAATGGGGTGCCGCACAGGGCGCCATCCGGCAGCAGATGGGCACGATCGCGCAGGGCAGCGACCCGGCCTCGGTGCTGCAGAAGATTCAGCAGGCGGCGAGTTGAGGGGCGTCGCCTCCCATCGATCCACGGCCACGCTGCGCGCGTTGCCGTGGATCGGCCCTGTGCTGGTCCTGATCGCGGCGGTGGTGGCGTACCCGGCCGGGTACATGATCTGGACCTCGACCCGCGACCTGAGCGCCTACGGGACCGACCGCGGCCCGGCCGGATTCGCCAATTTCCGCAGGCTGTTCGCCATCGACGAGCTGCCCGCGATCCTGGCGCACACTGTGGTGTGGGTGGTGGCGGTCGTGGTGATCACGCTGGTGCTCTCGGCGGGGCTGGCGCAGTTCCTGAACAAGGACTTCCCGGGGCGGACGGCGGTGCGGCTGGCCATCCTGGTGCCGTGGGCGGCGTCGGTGGTCATGACGACCACCATCTTCGACTACATGCTGGATCCGGATGTGGGAATCGCCAACCGGTTCCTGGTCGATATCGGGGTGCTGGACCGGGGTTTCGGATTCACCAAGGAGCCGGGGCCGGCGTTCCTGGTGGCCATCGGGGTGGCGGTGTTCGTGTCCGTGCCGTTCACGACCTACACGATTCTGGCAGGGCTGCAATCGATTCCGGCCGATATCGACGAGGCGGGGCGGGTCGACGGGGCGAGCTCCTGGCAGCGGTACCTGTATCTGACACTGCCGCAACTGCGTCCGGCCATGGCGGTGGCGACGGTCATCAACATCATCAACTCGTTCAACTCGCTGCCGATCCTGCAGGTGCTGACCGGCAGCATCGCGGGCTTCTCGGCGGACACCACGACCACGTTGACCTTCAAGCTGATTCGGCAGAATCAGCAGGTCGCGACGGCGGCCGCCATGAGTGTGCTGAATTTCGTGCTGATCCTGGTGATCATCGCGATCTATGTGGAGCTGATCCGGCCCGCCGGTGAGGAGGCGCGATGACCCGGCGGCGGTGGGGGCTCACGGCCGTCGGCGCGGTGCTGGCGGCGGTGTTCCTGCTGCCGTATCTGGTGATGGTGCTCGGGTCGCTGAAGCCGCGTTCGGAGATCCTGCGGATCCCGCCGACCTACCTGCCGCGGCAGTGGCGGCCGGACAACTACGCCACCATGTGGCACACGCCGGAGACGCCGCTGCCGTTCAATCTGGTGAGCACCCTGGTGATCTCGGTGTTCGGGACGCTGCTGGTGCTGGTGGTGGCCATTCCGGCCGCGTATTACACGGCGCGGCGGCGGTTTCCGGGCAAGACGCTGTTCCTGGGTCTGGTACTGATCACCCAGATGCTGCAACCGACCGTGCTGGTGACCGGCCTGCTGCGCGAGTTCTTCACCCTCGGCATCAACGACACCTGGCTGGCCATGATCCTGGTGAACGGCGCGTTCAATCTGTCGTTCGCGGTGTGGATCCTGCACAGCTTCTTCACCGGGGTGCCGGTCGAGGTGGAGGAGGCCGCCCAGCTGGACGGGCTGAACCGCTGGCAGATCCTGACCCGGGTGAGCCTGCCGCTGGTGTGGCCCGGCATCGTCACCGCCACCGTGTTCGCCTTCGTCTCGTGCTGGAACGAATTCGCCGCCAGCCTGGTCATTCTCACCACGCCGGAGAATCAGCCGCTGTCGGTGGCGCTCACCAAGTTCGTCGGGCAGTACGACGTGGCTTGGCAATATGTCTTCGCCATCTCTACCGTCGGCATCGTGCCCGTCGTGATTCTGTTCGCTCTCATCGAGAAGCGCCTGGTCGCCGGCCTCACCGCCGGCAGCGTCAAATGACCGCTCCCGCAGACCGTTCCCGGCGCTGGAATCGCCTGCTGGAACTGCTTGCCGACGCCGGCCGCCTCTCGGTCGAGGAGGCCGCCGCCCACCTCGGCGCATCCCCCGCCACCATCCGGCGCGACTTCACCGCCCTCGCCGACCAGGGCCTGGCCACCCGCACCCACGGCGGCATCGTCGCCACCGCCGTCGCCTACGACCTCCCCGCCCGCTACCGCGGCAGCGCCGACGAGCCCAAACAGCGCGTCGCCGAACACGCTGCGGCCCTGATCGATCCGGCCGAAGTGGTCGCCCTCAACGGCGGCACCACCACCACGGCCGTGGCCCGCGCCCTGGCCGCCCGCCCCGACCTCCCCACCTCCACCGACCACGAACTCACCATCGTCACCAACGCTCTCAATATCGCCGCCGAACTGGTCCTGCGCCCCCACCTGCGCACCATCTGCCTCGGCGGCCTGGCCCGCCGCGAGTCCTACGAACTCCACGGCCCCCTGGCCGCCCTGGCCCTGGCCGAATTACGCCTGGACACCGTGATTCTCGGCGTCGGCGCGATCTCCGCCGAGGGCGGCGCCCAATGCCGCCACCTCGACGAGGCGGGCATCAATGCCGAAATGGTCCGCCGCGCCCACCGCGTCATCGCGGTCGCCACCGCCGACAAACTGAACCGCACCGCCCTCGCCCGCATCTGCCCCATCGACGCCATCCACGTCCTGGTCATAGACCGCGAAGCCGACCCCGCCGCCCTCACCCCCATCCGCGACGCGGGCGTCGAGGTCCACCTGGTCTGAGCGGGGCCGAATCAGTTCGGGCGCAGTACGACCAGGCCTGGCACCGTGGTGAGGTACTGGGTCAGGGGGGTGTCGACGACCTGGTTGTTGGCGGTCAGGGAGGAGGCGTTGCGGAACATCGGGCCGTTCGGGGTGCTGATGAAGATGCCCACGTGGGAGACGTCGAGGCCGGCGTCGGGGGTGTAGGCGCCGAGGTAGTCGCCGGTGTGGAGGGCGGTGATGACGGCGTTGTCGAAGGAGCCGCTGGGGATGTAGGTGATGTCGCGGTCCACCACGGGGATGCCCGGAAGGTAGTTGCCGCCATCGGCTTTCGCGTTGAGGTGTTTGGTGACGGTGACCGCGGCGGGGGTGAGGGTGGGGGTGATGTCCGTGGCGGCGATGCGGTTGACGGCGGCCCAGTCGGTGAAGAAGTGCTTGCGGCGGGTGAATTCGACCTGGCCGCCGGCGTAGCGGGTGGCCACCAGGTTCTGGATGAAGTCGGCGCGGGTGGTGGAGCGGCTCAGGGCTTCCACGTAGTCGAGGTAGGTGAAGCAGTCGACGCGGCGGAAGTCGATGACCAGCTGCTCGGGCTGGGTGGCGGAGCCGATGAGCATGTTCGCGCCGTAGGGGGTGCCGAGGAAGCGGCTGGAGAGCTGGGCGATGGCGTCGGTCCGGGTGCCCGTGGTCGAGTTGCGCACGGCGAGGAGCTTGTCCAGCTGTTGCGAGGTGGCCTCGTCGAGCGCGGGGTCGGCAGGGATGGCCATGGCCTGGGAGGGCAGCAGGGCCAGCGCGCAGACCAGCGTGACCAGCATCAGCAGGATTCGGGTGACTGTGCGCAAAACCCCTCCATCGGAACGAGACGTGCAGATCGAACCTAACAGCCGATTCCTGTCCCAGACAATCCTTTCGCTGCGCCGAATACCTGCGTAAGCTGCGCGGCATGATCGCGACCCAGTCGCCGCAGCAGCGCATCGTGGAACTGCTCGTCCCCGAATCTACCGTCGTCCACGGCTATCTCGATGTGCTCGGGGCGGAGACGCCTCCGGCCAAGGGCATCGGGCAGGCGGCCATGCGGGTGCCGCTGATCTCCCGTATCTACGAGCCCATCTGGCGCGAGTTCTTCCGGCTCGCCATGGGACGCAATGCGGTCGGCGTGCGCCGGGAGAAGCAGCGTGCGGTGGATTCGCTCGGAATCGCCGAGGGCGCGCTGGTACTCGATGTCGGTTGCGGGCCGGGGCTGTTCACCAGGGCTTTCGGCAGGGCGGCGGGGGATTCGGGCCTGGCTGTCGGGCTCGATGCCTCGGAGTCGATGCTGGCGGAGGCGGCGCGCACCAATGCGGTTGGACCGGTTGGTTTCGTGCGCGGCGATGCGGGCCGCCTGCCCTTCGCCGACGGCGCCTTCGACGCCGTGGCCTGCTTCTTCGCGCTGCACTTCTTTCCCGACGCGGAGGGCGCGCTGGCCGAGATCGCCCGGGTGGCCAGGCCGGGCGGGCGGATCGCGGTGACCGCGCTGGCCCACCCGCCGGTGCTCGACTTCCCGCTCTTCCGCGGCGTGGCCGGCATCGGGGGCGCGCGCAGCCTCGGCTACCACGTCGTGCCGGACGTCCTCACCGCCGCGGGCTGCGAGGTGACCGGCCGGAATTCCTCCGGCGCAGTGCAATTCGCGACGGCCGTCAAGCGCTGAGCCACAGTCTGATCCACGAACGGCGAGGTCAGCCGAGCAGCCCGCCGAACATGCCGCCCGACTGCCCGGCCTCCTGACCGCCGCCGGTGCCACCGATGAAACCGCCCGGCGGCAGCTCGGAGGGCTGCACGATGACGAAGCCGCGGCCCGAGAACGACAGGGTCAGGCCCTCGCCGGTGCTGCGGCCGATCAGGCGGCTGAAACCGAAGGAGTCATTGCGCTTGATGCCGGTCTGCAAGCTGGAGGACCAAGCCACCGCGGCCTGCGGATCGGCGTAGGTCGGCTGGTCGACATTCAGGACCACGGGGGAGCCGTGGGTGGTGATGGCGATCCGGCCGCGACCGGTGAAGACGCAGTTGAAGAAGCCCGCATTGCTGGCGTAACCGGCCGCGCCCTGGACCCTTTGGATGTTGTAGGACAGCGTGGAGTCGAAGGCCAGCACGTTCGCGCCATTGATGGTCAGGCCGTCGGTGCCGTCCAGGTCCACGATGTGCACATCGGAGGCGGCATTGGCCAGGAACAGATCCCCGCGCCCCGACACCTGCATGAGCGGCACGCCCTCGCCGGTGAGCCGCTGCTGGATCGCCCGCCCGATCCCACCCGACCCGAGTGCCTTGAAGTGCAGCTCGCCCTGATAGGCGACCATCGATCCGGCCCGCGCCAGGGTCTCCCCGTCCACCGCCACCCGGATCATCTTGCCGCCCTGCTTCTGAATGCCGTAACCGCTGACCTCGGCATGATTCGGATGGAACAGCTCGCTCTGCACGGACGGAACTCCTTGTGGCGCGGAATGATTCGGGACGGGGGCCGCGGGCGGATAGGGCGGCGGCGCGAAAGACTGCGGGGCCATGGGCATAGGCGCCGCCGGCGGCTGGAATTGCTGGGCCGGCAGGGTGGGCGGCAACGGCATCGGCTGCGCGGCGGGGTTGGGTTGTGTCGGTAGATATTGCGCGGGTTGCGGCTGCTGCTGGGGTGGCGCGGCCGGTTGCGGCGGGAGGGCCTGCGCCGGCAGCGTAGGGGCGGGTGGGGCCTGCACCGGCGGCTCGGTGTCGTCGTCGATGGTCACGCCGAAGGCCTCGGCCAGTCCGGCCAGGCCGTTGTCGTAGCCCTGGCCGACCGCGCGCACCTTCCAGGCGTCGCCGCGGCGGTAGATCTCCACGCAGACGACGGCTGCCTCGCTGGTCAGGCTGTTCATCGGGAAAGTCAGTGTGCCCGCGGGGGATCCGATGGCGGCGGTGAGCGTCCCGGCGGCGGCGAAGGTGGCGGGCCCGCTGCCGTCGAGGCTGGCGGTGATGGCGACGCGATCCACGTCGGCGGGCAGGGCGGAGGTCTGAACGTCCACCATGTCCCCGGCGCCGCGGCCGTGCCGGTAGACCACGCCGGGACCGACCGGTTGGTTGAAGAAGATGAAATCCCCGTCCGACCGCACCCGCCCGTTCGCGCCCAGGAGCAGCGCGGACACATCGACTGCGGCGGAGCAGGTTACGGTGACCGTCATCAGATCAGCGGGCGCGGGCCGATTCTCCCCGCGGGCGAGCGCCGTCACCGCGGCCCCTCACCGGCGGCGCGGACCTGTTCGGGCAATAGGCGATTCACAGCCTCAAGTGTCCCGAATGTCCGAATCAATGGCCATCCGGGTATTCCCCCAGATGTTGCCGCTCTCAGTCGCCCGGCCGCTGGAAGGCGGGGAGCGCCGGGATCAGATTCGCCGCGAAATCGCGGATACGCTGCGGCGGAAAGGCTTCGGGCGCGGCCAGCACCAGCCGTCCCGCCTCCCAGAACAGCGCGAACAGGGTGCGCGCGGTGAGCTCCACATCCACCACCCCCCGCCGCTCCGCCGGAACCGCTTCGCGCACGAAGGTTTCCAGCGCCGCGACGAACGCCTGCCGCCCGCGCTCCAACCGGCGCCGGAAGGTCGGAGTGCTCGAATCGACGAGCTGGAAGACCGCCCGCCACCGATCCGGCGCGGCCTGCACCGCGGTGAGGAAGCGTTCGAGGCTCTCGGTGGCGGCGCGGCCCGGATCCCCGGCGGAGGCCAGCGGCACCGCGGTCGCCAGCTCCGCGAGCGCCGCGGTCTCCTCGCGGTCCAGTGAGGCGCGCAGCAGTGCGTCCGAATCCTCGAACAGGCCGTAGATGACCGGCCGGCTGACCCCGGCCGTGCGGGCCACGGAGTCGATGGACACCCGGTGAATGCCCTCCTCGACAATGACCCGAAGCACCGCGTCGAGGAGTTGCTCCCGTCGCTGCTCGGGTGCCATCCGAGGTGCGTAGGCCCGGTTTCGGCGCTCGGCCACGATTCACCTCTCTGCTTCGGAGCTGCCTTGACATCTGGATCTGTCGCGCAAATACTACAGTCAGTGTAGCTACAGTGACTGTAGCTTTGTCGGCTCGGCGGACCTCTAGGCGGTATCCATGACCACTGCGCACTCCCCGTCCGCTCCCGGGTTCTTCGCCGGGCTGCTGGATCCGGCGAATCGGGCCGATCCCTATCCGCTGTACGACCGCATGCGCGAGCACGGGCCGGTGCGGCTCGGGGGCGGGCCGGTGGTGGTGCTGACGTCGTATCGGGATTGCGCGGCGGTGCTGCGGCATCCGGGGGCGGTGGTGGAACGGCGGCATGCGTCGCTGCCGCTGGGGCCGACGCCGACCTACGATCTCGCGGGGGAGCGGGCCGGGGAGTTGGCGGGGACGATGTCGTTCCTGTTCCGGGACGCGCCCGATCACACGCGATTGCGGCGGCTGGTGGCCAAGGCGTTCACGCCGGCGGTGGTGCGGGGGATGGCGCCGCGGATCACCGCGATCGCGGACGCCGCCCTCGATCGGGCCGCCGAGAATGGGCGGCTGGATATGGTGGCAGATCTCGCGTATCCGCTGCCGATCACGGTGATCTGCGAACTGCTCGGGGTGCCGATCGAGGACGAACCGCGCCTGCGGGAGTGGTCGTCCGTCCTGGCCCGCACCCTCGACCCGGTGTCGGGGACCGCCACTTCCGGCCGCCCCGACCCGGTCGAGCTGGTGCGGGCCAACAACGAATTGCACTCCTACTTCGAACAATTGGCGCGCGAGCGACGCCGGCGGCCCGGGGACGACCTGCTGTCCGCGCTGATCGCCGCCGAGGAATCCGGGGACGCGCTGTCCCGCGAGGAGCTCATCGCGACCTGCGGGCTACTGCTGATCGCCGGGCACGAGACCACGGTGAACCTCATCGCCAATGCCACCCTGGCACTGCTCGATCACCGTCATCACCTGGCGAATCTGCGCACCGCCGGATCGTTCGCGGGACCGGTGATCGAGGAGACCCTGCGCTACGACCCGCCGGTACAACTGGTTCCGCGCATCGCCCGCGACCCGATTACCTTGCCGGGCATCGAGATCGCGGCGGGCGACATGATCATCATGCTGCTCGCCGCCGCCAACCGCGATCCGGAGGTCTTCGCGGAGCCCGGCCGTTTCGATCCGGCCCGCGAGAACCGGCACCTGGCCTTCGGTCTCGGTCAGCACTTCTGCCTGGGCGCACCGCTGGCCCGGTTGGAGGCCGACATCGCCCTCACCCGCTTCGCGCGGCGCGTGCGCGAACCCCGGCTCGACTGCGAGCGTCCGCCGTACCGGGAACACGTCACGCTGCGCGGACCGGCCGCGATCCCGTTGTCCTACACCGAGATTCTGCCCGCTAGCGGCGATTCATGAGCGCGCTCAGGACATCGGTGTCGATGGTGCGGGAACCGCCCGCAAAGGCCAGTCCGGCCAGCGAGCGTTCGGCCGCCTCGGCGTGGCCCGCACCGCAGGCGTCGGTCACCACGACGGGCAGGTAGCCGAGGTCGGTCGCGTGCCGCACCGTCGGTTCGATGCCGACCTCCATGGCGATGCCCGCCACCGCGAACGCGCCGATTCCCAAGTCCCGCAGGGTGATATCGAGCGGCGTCCCGGCGAATGCGGACATGGTGATCTTGTCGAAGACGACCTCGTCGGGACCCGGGGACAGCTCGGGCACCAATTGGTACTGCGGCGAGCCCTGCGCGAAGGCGGCCCGCACCTCGGCCGGATCGTCCACGTGCTGCCACTCCATGGCGGTACGCAACTGCGAAATCCCTGCCGCCGCAGGAGGAATCGACATGTGGCGGGTGTAGAAGACGCGGAAGCCGTTCGCCCGCGCCGCATCCCGCAACCGCACACAGGACTTCACGATGCTCTCGCCGTCGGGCAGCTGCCCCACGATGCCGACCTGCATGTCGTAGATCAGCAGCGCCATGCGTTCCGGGTGGCAGGCGTCCTCGACGGTTTGCGGAATGGTCAGTCCGTAGGCTTGTCGCATGACGGCCTCACCGGGTGCGGTCGTAGGGTTCCGCGACATCCACCGAGGCGTCCATCAGCGCCTCGATCGGCAGCGGCGCCGTGACCGGCACATACGTCCACTCCAGGAACCCCTTCTTGGTGAGCGGGAAGTCGTTCACATACCGCTGCGCTTCCTCGACACTGTCGACCTCGAACACGATGACCACCCCCGGCTCGTCGGCGCGGGCGTAGTTCTCCCGCACGATGCCCGCCTTCCACAGCCGCCACACATTGGCGACCTCCTCGGGCAGATACGGGGTGATGGTCTCCAGCGTGACGCCGGGCTTGAATCGATCGAATGTAATGACCTTCATGGGAATTCATGAAAGTCCCCTGATTACAGTGTTACAAGAACGCACTTTTCGGTAAGTACCGGAGGAGAGATGCCGGCGAAGCGCTACCACTGCCCGGTCGAGGTGACCGTCGATCTGATCGGGGGCAAATGGAAGGCGGTCATTCTGGCGCACCTCAAGGAGGGGGTGCGGCGGTATGGGGAGTTGCGGCGGCTCATGCCGGACACCAGCGAGAAGATGCTGGTTCAGCAGTTGCGGGAGCTGGAGTCCGACGGCTTGGTGCGGCGCACGGTGTTTCCCGCTGTCCCGCCGCAGGTGGAGTACGACCTCACCGAGGAAGGGTGGAGTCTGGTCCCGGTGTTGACCGCGCTCTACGAGTGGGGTGAGAAGCGGAGCGCGCGAACGGGTCTCGTCATCGAGACGCCGTGACGCGCCCCGCGTCCGGGTTCGTCAGGCGGCGCGGTCGGTGCGCTCCGTGTGGTCCGGTCCGATGCCGTCCGCCTCGCACTGCGCCCGGTGCATGGCGCACCGGTACTTCGGCCCCGGCTTGATGAAGGCGGGATCCAGCCGCTGGGCGAAGGTGAGGTTGTCACGCCGCCAGCAATCGATGCACACCGGCTCCTTCATGGCGTCCTCCTCGGTCATCGCTCGCGAAAGGTATGCGCGAGAGGGATTCCCATCCCCGGCCTGATTCGGATATACCCTCGGCATCTCTTCCATAACGGATGCGGCCAAATAGCCGACCGGTCGGTTGCCTATTCGCGGTCGGGGGAGCGCCGGAGGCAGGCGATCAGGCCGCCCAGGATGACCACGTAGACGATGACATAGCAGTTCAGCAGGATCTGCGAGATCGGCCAGGACGGCGGGAACAGGAACCAGCCGACCACCACCCAGCGATCGGTCCAGTGGTAGGCCCAGGCGCCGGTGGTCAGGTAGAGGAAGCCGGCCGCCGACCACCAACGCGGTTCCGACGCGGCCCGGTTGATCAGGTAGACGAACAGCGGCAGGAACCAGACCCAGTGGTGGTTCCAGGAGAACGGGGAGACCGCGCACGAGGTCAGGCCCGCGGTGGTCACGGTGAGCAGTCTCTCGCCGCGGCTGTAGAGCGCCGCCGCGAGCAGCAGGCCGCCGACCGCGACCGGGACGGCGATCAGCAGCCACAGCCACTGCGGCACCTGATGGCCCGAGAGATGGGCGATCACGCCCCGCAGCGACTGATTGGCCGGCTGGGTGTCGGGGGCGATGCGGTCCGACTGGAAGAACGTCCTGGTCCAGTACTGCTTCGAATCGGACGGGAGGACGGCGCCGGCGACCAGGATCGTCATGACGAAGGTGGTCGCGGCCACCACGGCCGCCCGCCACTGCCGCAGCACCAGGAACTGCGCCACGAAATACAGCGGCACCAGTTTGATGCCCGCGGCCAGCCCGGTGCCCACGCCGCGCAACCGGCTGCCCTCCGGGCGCGAGAAGTCCCAGAGGATCAGCGCCATCAGGACGAGGTTGATCTGGCCGTAGTACAGCGTGGTGCGCACCGGCTCCAGGAACATGGCCGTCGCCGCCAGCAGGGCGCTGATCCCGGCGAGCCGCCAGGTCAGGCGGTGGCCGAGTACGCGCCAGCACAACAGGACACAGCCGTAGAGCACGCAAATGTTCAGTGCCAGCCAGGAATTCGTGACGTAGCCCCACGGCACCATCAGGATCGGCAGGAACATCAGCGTGGAGAACGGCGTGTAGGTGTAGGACAGGCCGCGATGCGTCGTCTCGGTGTAGAGCGGATGGCCGTGGTAGATCTTCCACGCGCCGTCCCGGTAGACGTGGACGTCGAAGCCGCCCGCCAGAAAACCCACCTGGTCCAGCCACGGATCCACGGTCGTGAAGATCAGCACCAGCGACAACGCCGCACCGAAGGCCAGCACGATCAGCGTTGTCCTGCTCCATAACGGCGGTGGCCCACCGGAATCCGCAATGACAGCACTGTCGTTCGTCCTTGCACCGATCAACACCAGACCCACCTCGGATGTGCGATACAACCTGCCGGGCTCGAGAAATGCTGAACACGAACGCTTCAGCCCACCCGCCTTGACGCTGCCGGCCAACGGCCGGCCGATCCGCGCTCTGCGTAGCGCGAATTCGGATTCTCAGCACCCTACCGTCCACGGCGGGCGGTGCGGTCACATGCCCGACCGCGTGGTCTGTAGTGATAGGCGGCGCGCATTGGCGATGATGGCGTCGGCCAGCGCCTGCTCCGGATCCGCCAGGCGGGTGCGGCGGTGCATGAGAACGAAATCCAGTTCCCCCAATTCGGGGAGCCGGGGGTCGGTGAGCGGGACCAGGCCATCGGGCAGCACACCCGCCGCGTGCGCGATCACCCCGAGCCCGGCCAGGGCCGCCGCCCGCAGTCCGAGCAGGCTGTCGCTGACACACACGACCCGGCAGGTGCGGCCCGCGTGCTCGAGCGCGCGCAGCGCCTGCTGCCGGGTCAGGCTCGGCTCCGGATAGGTGACCAAGGGCACAGGATCGTCGAATTCCGTTGGGGCCGAACGCCCCGCCCACACCAGCCGGTCCCGCCACAGCAGCGTGCCGTGCCGCTCGCCCGGCAGCCGCTTGCCGAAGACCAGGTCGAGTTCGCCTGCGGCCATGCGGGATTTGAGGGTCTCGCTCAGCCCGACGGTGAGCTCGAGATCCACGCCCGGATGGGTGCGCTGGAACTCCACCAGGATGTCGGGAAGCGCGCGGGCCATCACATCGTCGGACGCGCCCAGCCGGACCAGACCGGTGAGGGCGGAACCGGAGAAGTAGGCCTGGGCCTGGGCCTGCGCGTCGAGGATGGCGCGGGCGAAGCCGATCATGGCCGCGCCGTCGGCGGTGAGCGCCAGATTGCGGGTGTCGCGGCGGAACAGCTCCCGCCCGGCGGCCTGTTCCAGCCGTGCGATATGGCCGCTCACGGTGGACTGGCGCAGGCCCAGCTGACGGCCCGCGGCGGTGAAGCCGCCGGCCCGCTCCACGGCCAGGAAGGTGCGTAGCAGCTCGGGTTCGAACATGCGGGTAATTATCACGTATCTCGATGAGAGATATCGGATCGAACGACTATCGCGATCAGCATTCGCGCTCCTACCGTCGAAACGTGCAGCTCCTCGCCAAACTCCGCATCGACTCCTTCATGCTGGGCATTCTCGCCACCGTGGCGCTGGCCGCCCTGCTGCCCGCGCGCGGCGAAGCGGCCGAGGTGCTGGACTGGGCCACCAAGATCGCCATCGCGGTGCTGTTCCTGCTCTACGGCGCCCGCTTGGAACCCCGTGAGGCCCTGGCCGGACTGCGGCACTGGCGACTCCACTCCGGAGTGCTGGCAGCCACTTTCGTGATCTTCCCGCTGCTGGGCCTGGCCCTGCGGGTGCTGGTCCCGAGCGTGCTCACCCCGGACCTGTACACCGGTGTGCTGTTCCTGTGCCTGGTGCCCTCGACGGTGCAGTCCTCCATCGCCTTCACCTCGATGGCCCGCGGCAATGTTGCGGGCGCGGTGGTGAGCGCCTCACTGTCGAATCTGATCGGTGTTCTCGCGACCCCGCTGCTCGTGATGGCCTGCATGAAAACCACGGCGGGCGTGCATGTTTCACCGTCGGCGGTGCTCGCCATCGTGGTCCAGCTGCTGCTGCCGTTCGTGGCCGGGCAGCTGCTGCGCCCCCGCCTGGGCTGGGTGCTCGGCCATCCGGCCGCCACCAAGACGGTGGATCGCGGCTCGGTCTACCTGGTGGTCTACGCGGCGTTCAGTGCCGGTGTGACGGCGGGCATCTGGCACGATCTGTCGGCCCGGGTGCTGGTGTCCACGGTGCTGGTCTGCGCGGCCCTGCTGGCCACCGTGCTGGCCCTCACCTCGCTGGGCGGCCGCCTGCTCGGTTTCTCCCGCGCGGACCGCATCGTGCTGACCTTCTGCGGCTCCAAGAAGAGCCTCGCCACCGGCCTGCCCATGGCCTCGGTGCTGTTCGCCGGGCATCCGGTCGGCCTGATCGTGTTGCCGCTCATGATCTTCCACCAGATCCAGCTCTTCACCTGCGCGGCTCTGGCCCAGCGCTACGCCCGCCGGGCGGACCCGGTGGAAGCCGAGTTGCCCAGCGGTGCAGTGGAACCGGTGTGACCGGTCAGTGCGCCTCGTCCACCGGTGTGCCGGTTTTGCTCGCGCCCCAGTGATTGAAGACCAGATTGAGCACGAAGACCACGATCACGGCCGAGGTGATCGGGCTGCCCGCGATCATCTGGAAGTCGGCCGGGAACTTGGTGTAGATGTTCGGGGCCACCGCCGGCAGCAGCGCCACCGACAGCGTGACCGCGATGATCAGCATATTGCTGGTGCCCTCGAACTGGACCTTGTGCAGCACCCGCAGCCCGACCGCGGTGACCATGGCGAACATGACCGTGGCCGCGCCGCCGATCACCGGACCCGGCAGTGCCGCGACCACACCGCCGACCTTGGGCACCAGCCCCAGCGCCACCAGCATGCCGCCGCAGGCCGCGACCACCCAGCGGCTGCGCACGCCGGTCAGCCCGACCAGGCCGACATTCTCGGCGAAGGCGGTGTCGGGGAAGGAGTTCATGAATCCGGCCAGCACCGCGGAGAGTCCGTCGGCGGCCAGGCCGCGTCCCAGGTCCGCGGGCTCGAGCTGCTTGTCGACCATTTCGGCGACGGCGACCATATCGGCGGTGGACTCGGTGAAGGTCACCAGCATGACCACGCACATGGAGATGATCGCGCCGAGATGGAATTCGGGGGCGCCGAAGATGAACGGCCGCGAGATCGCGAACCAGCCCGAGGACCCGACCGCCGACATGTCGACCAGATGCATGGGCACCGCCACCAGCGTGCCGATCACGACACTGATCAGCACGGCCAGCTGGGCGATCAGCCCGCGGGCGAACCGGTGGATCACCACGATCAGCGCGATGACCAGCCCGGCCAGCGCGATATGCGAAATCTGGC
This sequence comes from Nocardia sp. NPDC059229, assembly GCF_042754165.1. Lineage (NCBI taxonomy): Bacteria > Bacillati > Actinomycetota > Actinomycetes > Mycobacteriales > Nocardiaceae > Nocardia > Nocardia sp. NPDC059229. Next base: position 47,667 of record NZ_JBHZAK010000015.1, on the reverse strand, counting down.
CGTAGTCGGCCGCTTTCGGGTCGTCACCGGCGATCAGCCCGGCGTCCGCACCGATCAGCGACAGCCCGATCACACAGATCACGCAGCCCGACACCAGCGGCGGGAAGAACCGCACCACCTTGGCGAAGAAGCGGGCGATGATCAGACCGAATACGCCCGACACCAGGATCGCGCCGTAGACGGTGGGCAGCCCGGCCTCGCCGCCGCCGAACTGCTGCGCGATCAGGATCATGGGCGAGACCACGGTGAAGGTCGCGCCCGCGACCACCGGCAGCCGCACACCGAGAATCCGGCCGATGCCGACCGACTGGATGATGGTGACGATGCCGGAGACCAGCAGATCGGCATTCACCAGCAGGCCGATGGTGTGGGCCGGCAGTTTCAGCGCCCCGCCGACGAGCAGCGGCACCGCGACCGCGCCCGCGTACATGATCGCCAGGTGCTGCAGGCCCAGCAGCGCCAATCGTGGGGGCGGCGGGATTTCGTCGACCGGATGCCGGGGCCGGACGACGCCGATATCGGGTTTACGGGAGGGGCGCGAAAAGCGCATTTGCATGATGCCTCCTGGAACGCGTGAACAACGGCCCGAACAGGCCGCGACCACGACCCGAATGATGGCGCAGGAAATACCTGTCCCGCAGCAGATTGTTCGATTGTCCAGCCGGTTCGGCGCGCCTCCCGGCCGCCTTCGTATTTTCCTACAGAATCCCGCGGCGCGCGGCCCCTCGTGTTGACCGAATATCGTGCCGCGACGTAGGTTCGGTGCCTCGTAACCCGTGGTCACAGGCAGGAGGCGACCGGATGTCCACCAATTCCGACCTGCGTCGCCTCGCCCATCGGACGGTGTGGGTGCCCGGCCGCGTGGCGCACGGCTGCTGAAGCACGGCTTTCTCGACGAGCGGAATTAATCCGCGAACACTGGATAGTGCACTCGACGTAGAAGGCAGCCTGCAATGGCAATTTTCATGACGGTGAACGGGAAGACCACGACGATTTCTCCCGCCGCGCCGCATACCTCTCTGCTGGACTTTCTCCGGGAGCTCGGGCTCACGGGGTGCAAGGAAGGTTGCGCGGAGGGCGAATGCGGCGCGTGTTCGGTGCTGGTGGCCCGGCCGGGAGTGGCCGAGCCGACCGAATGGGTGGCGATCAATGCCTGCCTGGTGCCCGCCGTCGCGCTGGACGGACAGGAGATCGTCACCGCCGAGGGCCTGGGCGGCCCCGCGCGGCTGCATCCGGTGCAGCGTGAGATGGCGGTGCGCGGCGGATCGCAATGCGGTTACTGCACACCGGGATTCGTGTGCAGCATGGCCGCGGAGTACTACCGGCCGGATCGGCGAGCGCTCGACGAGATCGCACCCGACTGCGCGCATGCCGAGACCGGGCCCAATGGCTTCGATCTGCACGCGCTCAGCGGCAATCTGTGCCGGTGCACCGGCTACCGGCCCATCCGCGATGCCGCCTTCGCGGTCGGCGAGCCCGAGGCCGATGACGAACTGGCCCGGCGGCTCGCCTCCGACCCGCCGGAACCGGTGGCGACCGACTTCAGTTCCGGTGGGCAGCGTTTCGTCCGGCCCGCGACCCTCGCCGACGCGCTCCGGCTGCTGCGCGAGCATCCGGACGCCACGGTGGTGGCGGGCAGCACCGACCTGGGCGTCGAGGTGAACCTCCGCGGCCGGCGGGCGGAGTACACGCTGGCCGTCGATCAGCTGCCCGAACTGCGTGAGCTGACCATCGGCGCGGACCGGATCGAGCTGGGCGCCGCGCTCACCCTCACCGAGATCGAACGCCGCCGGGCCGGGCGGGTGCCACTGCTGTCGGAGCTGTTCCCGCAGTTCGCCTCCCGGCTCATCCGCAATGCGGCCACCCTGGGCGGCAACCTCGGCACCGGCTCGCCCATCGGCGACGCGCCGCCGGTGCTGCTGGCGCTGGCGGCGTCGGTCGTGCTGGCCGATGCCGACGGTGAGCGCGAGGTCGCGCTGGCCGACTACTTCACCGGCTACCGATGCTCGGTGCGGCGGCCGGACGAGCTCATCAAGTCCGTCCGGATTCCACTGCCGCTGGCGCCGGTGACCGCCTTCCACAAGATCGCCAAGCGCCGCTTCGACGACATCTCCAGCGTCGCAGTGGCTTTCGCGCTCGACATCGAGGACGGTTTGGTGCGTACCGCGCGCATCGGGCTGGGCGGTGTGGCCGCCACCCCGCTGCGCGCCTACGACACCGAGGCGGCCCTCGTGGGCCGGCCCTGGACCGAATCGACCGTGATCGAGGCCGCGCAGGTGTTGCGGGACGAGGGCACGCCGTTCGACGATCACCGCGCCAGCGCGCGGTATCGCAGCGCCATGCTCGGGGAGAGCCTGCGCAAACTGTTCGCCGAGACCGCCGAACCCGCGGGGGTGCTGTCATGAGCCACCTGTCGCAACGACCCGAGAATCCCGCGGTGGGCGTGGCGCTGCCGCACGAGAGCGCCGCCCTGCACGTCACCGGGGCCGCGCTCTACACCGACGACCTGGTGTACCGCACCAAGGATGTGCTGCACGCCTATCCGGTGCAGGTGCCGCACGCGCACGCGCGCATCACCGCCCTGCACACCGCGCCCGCCCTGCGGGTGCCGGGCGTGGTGCGGGTGCTCACCGCGGCGGACGTGCCCGGCATCAACGACGCCGGCGTCAAGCACGACGAGCCGCTGTTCCCCGACGAGGTCTGCTTCCACGGCCACGCCATCTGCTGGGTGCTGGCCGAGACCCTGGAGGCCGCGCGGCTGGGCGCGGCGGCGGTCGAGGTGGAGCTGGAGCCGCTGCCCTCGCTGATCACGATCGAGGAAGCAGTGGCGGCCGGCAGCTTCCAGGGCGCGCATCCCCAGGTGCAGCGCGGCGACCCGGAATCCGGGTTCGCGGCCTCGGCGCACGTGTTCACCGGTGAAATCCACTTCTCCGATCAAGAACACTTCTACCTCGAAACCCATGCCGCCCTGGCGCATGTCGACGAGGGCGGGCAGGTGTTCGTGCAGTCCAGCACGCAGCATCCGTCGGAGACCCAGGAGATCGTGGCCCACGTACTCGGGCTGCACAGTCACGAGGTGACCGTGCAATGCCTGCGCATGGGCGGCGGATTCGGCGGCAAGGAGATGCAGCCGCACGGCTTCGCGGCCATCGCGGCGCTCGGCGCGACCCTCACCGGGCGTCCGGTCCGGTTGCGGCTCAACCGAACCCAGGACCTGACCATGTCCGGCAAGCGGCACGGATTCCACGCGCAGTGGCGGGTCGGATTCGACGCCCACGGGCACATTCAGGCCCTGGACACCACCCTGACCTCGGACGGCGGCTGGAGCCTGGACCTCTCGGAACCGGTGCTGGCCCGCGCGCTCTGCCATGTCGACAACCTGTACTGGATTCCCAACGCGCGCTTCACCGGTCGCATCGCCAAGACCAACAAGCCCTCCAATACCGCCTTCCGGGGCTTCGGCGGTCCGCAGGGCATGCTCGTCATGGAGGACCTGCTGGGCCGGTGCGCACCGCTGCTCGGCCTGGATCCGATGGAACTGCGCCGCCGCAACTTCTACCGTGCCGGGCAGACCACGCCCTACGGGCAGCAGGTGCGCCACCCCGAACGCATCACCGCCACCTGGGACCAGGTGCTCGAACGCGGTGAGATCGCCACGCGCACACGGGAGATCGCGGCATTCAACGCGACGCATCCGCACGTGAAGCGCGGGCTGGCCGTGACCGGCGTCAAGTTCGGCATCTCGTTCAATATGACGGCCTTCAACCAGGCCGGGGCGCTGGTGCTGATCTACAAGGACGGGTCGGTGCTGATCAATCACGGCGGCACCGAGATGGGGCAGGGCCTGCACACCAAGATGCTGCAGGTGGCGGCCACCACACTGGGCATCCCGCTGGACAAGGTGCGGCTCGCGCCGACGCGAACGGACAAGGTGCCCAACACCTCCGCGACCGCGGCGAGTTCGGGGGCCGACCTGAACGGCGCGGCCATCAAGAACGCCTGCGAGCAACTGCGCGAACGCCTTTTGCAGGTGGCGGCGGCTCGGCTGGGGGTCCATGCCTCCGACGTCCGCATCGCCGACGGCGTCGCCCGCGCCCTGGGGCCCGGGGACGCGGTCGTCGAGTGGAGCGACCTGTGCCGGACGGCCTATCTGCAGCGAGTTCAGTTGTCGGCGGCCGGTTTCTATCGCACCGAGGGCCTGCACTGGGATGCGAAGACCATGCACGGCTCGCCGTTCAAGTACTTCGCCTACGGCACCGCCGCCGCCGAGGTGGAGGTGGACGGTTTCACCGGCGCGTACCACATCCGCCGCGTCGACATCGTGCACGATGTCGGCGACAGCCTGTCCCCGCTCATCGATATCGGCCAGATCGAGGGCGGTTTCGTGCAGGGCGCGGGCTGGCTGACGCTCGAGGACATCCGCTGGGATACCGGTGACGGACCCGGCCGCGGGCGGCTGCTCACCCAGGCGGCGAGCACCTACAAGCTGCCCAGCTTCTCGGAGATGCCCGAGGTCTTCAATGTCACCCTGCTGCAGCACGCGCACGAGGAGGGCGTGGTGTACGGGTCCAAGGCGGTGGGGGAGCCGCCGCTCATGCTGGCGTTCTCGGTGCGCGAGGCGCTGCGCCAGGCCGCCGCGGCCTTCGGACCGGACGGGGTGAGCGTCGAGCTGGGCGCGCCCGCCACGCCGGAGGCGGTGTACTGGGCCGTCGACGCGGCCCGGCGGGCCCGCGAATTCGCCACCGGGGAAAGCGTTTCCGCCCGTGCGTGACATGACCTGGGTGACCGCGGTCGCGCGACTGCGCGACCGGCGGGAACCCGGCGTCCTGGTGACGGTGGCGTCCGTGCGCGGCCACGCGCCGCGCCGCGCGGGCGCGAAAATGGTGGTGGGACAGTCCGATATCTGGGGTTCGATCGGCGGCGGCAATGTCGAGGCCGTCGCCGTCGAGCGCGCCCGCGAGCTGATCGCGAAACCGCACGCCGAACCCGAGCTGATGGAATTCGCCCTCAACGACAAGGTCGTCGGTCAGCACGGCGTCCAATGTTGCGGCGGCACGGTGACCGTGCTGCTCGAACCGCTGCCGGTGCGCCCGGCGGTGGCCATCTTCGGGGTCGGCCATGTCGGGCTGGAACTGGCCCGCATCCTGGCCCGCCAGGATGTCGACCTGCACCTGATCGACTCCCGGCCCGAGGTGCTCACCGGGGAACGGCTCGCGCCGCTGGACGACGCCATCGCGCGGGTCCATACCCATCACACGCCGCTGCTGCCGGAGCAGGTCCTCGACCGGCTGCCGCCCGGCACCCACATCCTGATCATGACCCACGATCACGCCGAGGACGCCGCCCTCTGCGACGCCGCCCTGCGCGCCGACGACCTCGGTACCATCGGCCTGATCGGATCCCCGGCCAAGTGGGCGCGGTTCCGGAAGCGGCTTACCACCGAGGGCGGTCATTCGCCGGAAGCCCTGGGCCGCATCAAGACTCCGATCGGGCTGGCCGATATCACCGGGAAGGAACCGGCCGTCATCGCGGTGAGCGTCGCGGCGGATCTGTTGCACACCTTCGAACTCGGGGCGCGCACCACCGACTGACGCCGCGGCCGGCCGCCGGGGTCAGTGCGTGGCCGCCAGCGCCACGCTGTGGGTCCCGGCGCGGCGGCCCGAGAAGACGCAGTCGGCCAGGGACAGGCCACTCACGTACGAGTTCGAGCACACCCCGACCGCGGCCCGGCCCGCCGCGAACAGACCCGGGATGGCCGCACCGGATTCGGTGCGGACCGCGCCCGTCTCCTCGTCCACCAGCAGCCCGCCCAGGGTGAGCATGGGCATCGGGTAGGTCAGCCGGGACTTGAACGAGATATCCAGCAGCGCAAAGGGTCCCGCGTGCAACGGGCGGCGGATGTCGTCGGGCTTGCCCATGGGGTCGGGTAGCTGCTGCTCGATGGCGCGATTGTGTCCGTCCACGGTCTTGCGCAGGGCCGCCGGGTCGATACCGGCTCGGGCCGCGACCTCCTCGACGGTCCGGCCGGTCACGCTGCCGAGCCGCAGCAGTCGCTCGGCCTGCATGCGCTGGAACCACACCGACTGCTTCCCGATCTGGCGGCGCGCCTCGGCGGCCAGCCGCGCATCGACCAGCATCCAGGCCCGATGCCCCGGACTGGCGGCAATGGCCGCGCCCAGCGCCGCGCCGTAGCGGGACTCGTCGATCATGCGCTGCCCGTTGGCATCCACGGCGATCGAGCCGAAGTAGGCACTCGGCGGGGCGATGAAACGCCAGGTGGACAGCGCGTCCATGCGACCGGTGGCCGCGCCCGCCGCCTGGGCCATGGCGATACCGCTGCCGTCGTCACCGGCGGTGCCCAGCGGCAGGCCCTCGGCCCACGGATAGTCGGGCGCGTGCTCGGCGACCATCGCGCCATTGGCGATGAAGCCACCGGTGGTGAGGATGACCCCCGACCGCGCCTGGATGCGCACCGGCGCCCCGTAGCGCCGCTCGATGCGGGCCAGCAGCGCCTGCACCGCGTTGCGCAAACCCTGGTGGTACACACCGGGTTTCGCCGAGATCCGGGCGAGCGCGGCGAACCTGCGCTGCACCGCCGCGGGCGCGCCGCTGATCGTGATCGCCTCGATGCCGACCACCCGGCCGTCCTCGACCACGAGTCGCGTTGCCCGGGTACCGGTTCGAACGCGCACTCCGTGTTTCGCCGCCGACTCGGCGAGCGGACCGAACAGCTTCTTGCCGGACACGCCGCGTCCGTGCGCGCGATGCCCGCGCTGCCGTGGTCGCGCCAATTCGCGGAAGCCGCCGGAGTTTTCGCTGCCCGAGTAGTACAGGTAGTAGTCGTCGGTGGGGTACGAGGTCTTGAAGGGGCACAGCGACGGCTGGAACGGCACCCCGTGCCCGGTCAGCCAATCGATCAGTGCGGGCGACTCCTCGCAGAACCTGCGCAGTGTCCGCTCGCTCACGGTGTCGCCGACCTCGGCGCGCAGATACGCGAGCATGTTCTCCACGTCGTCCTCGACCCCGGCCGCGCGCTGCACCCAGGTGCCGCCGCCCGCGTACACGATTCCGCCGGACAGCGCGGTCGCCCCGCCGCCCAGGTAGCGGTCCAGGGCGAGCACGTCGGCGCCCGACTCCCGCGCGGCCAGCGCCGCCGCGACACCCGCGCCGCCGTATCCGACCACCACCACATCGGCCGAAGAGTCCCAGGTCCGCACCGTTGCGTCCACCTTCCCGAGTGAAGAAATCCCAGCGAGGTGAACTATAACGTGTTCTAGTTCGGTGTGTGGTTCGCGGCGAGCCGGTCGCGGATGACCGGAAGGCCGGTTACCGTCGGACGGGTGGCCAGCAAGTCAGCCGCACCGGCGATCGAGGTGCCGGTCGGCGAACACACGGTGCGCGTGTCCAATCCGGATCGGGTGTACTTCCCGGAGACCGGGGCGACCAAGCTCGACCTGGTGCAGTACTACCTGAGCGTCGGCGACGGGATCGTCAACGCCTTGCGGGACCGGCCGTGCATGCTGCACCGCTTCCCGAAGGGCCTGCCCGGCGGCAAGGTCCACCAGAAACGCCTGCCCGGCGGTGCGCCGGACTGGATTCCGACTGTCCAGCTGTACTTCCCGCGCTACGGCCGCACCGCCGACGAACTCTGCGTCGAGAAGCTCGCCGACGTGATCTGGGCGGTGCAGATGTCGACGGTCGAGTTCCACCCCTGGAACTCGCGCCGCTTCGATACCGAACTCCCCGACGAATGGCGTATCGACCTCGACCCCATGCCGGACTGTCCGTGGTCGCGGGTGCAGCGGGTGGCCGGGGTCGTGCACGAGGTGCTCGACGAGCTGGGTGCGGACGGCTGGCCGAAAACGTCCGGCGGCAAGGGATTACACGTCTACGTCCGCATAGCGCCCCGCTTCGGATTCCAGGAGGTGCGCCGGGCCGCGCTGGCCTTCGCCCGCGAGGTGGAGCGGCGTGCGCCCGCGGACGTCACCACCGCCTGGTGGCGCAAGGATCGCGATCCGGCGCAGCTGTTCGTGGACTACAACCAGAACGCGCGCGACCACACCATCGCCGCCGCGTACTCGGTGCGCGGCGTGCCCGAGGCGACGGTGTCGACTCCGGTGCGCTGGAACGAGATACCCGAGGTACACCCCGGCGACTTCACCATGAAGACCGTGCCCGGGCGCTACGCCGAACTCGGCGACCTGCACGCCGGCATCGACGAGGCGGTGTTCGACATCGAACCGCTGCTGGAGTGGGCCGACCGCGACCGGATCGACGTCGACCTCGACTTGGACAGCGGCGACTAGAGCTCGTCGGTGGTGATCAGGCCGTCGCGGATGGCGCGGGCCACCAGGGCCGCCTTGGTCGGGGCCGAGCGTCCGACCGCCGCGTACTTCGCGCGGATGCGTTCCAGGTACGTGTTGACCGTGCCGACCGTGATGTAGAGCTGCTGGGCGACAAGGGCTTTGGACTCCGTCTGGAACCAGGCCAGCAGTACCTCACGCTCCCGGCCGGACAGTCGCGGCCGGTCGTCGCCGTCGGCGCTCATGGCCCGGGCCATGGTCGGGCTCAGATACGGCCGCACCTCGGCGGCGGCGTGCAGGGCGGCGATGAGGTGTTCGCGCCCTTCGGTTTTCGACAGATAGGTGACCGCGCCCAGGTCCAGGCAGTCCCGGACCAGGTGGGGTTCGGTGTACTGCGAATAGACCACCACCCGGTGACCGCGCGCGCAGATCGTGCCCAGCGCGCTCAGATCTGGTGCGCGCTGGTCGAATTGGAGATCCAGCACGATGGCGTCCAGGTCGCCGCGGTCCGGACCGCCCGCGGCCAGGAAGGCCGCCGGATCCGGATGGTCCGCGGCCACCTCGATGCGCGGCTCGGCCGCGGCACACCAGCCGCGCACGCCGTCGCGGATCAGCGGGTGGTCGTCGACTATGGCGATACGGATCATCGGGCCCCCTCGACCTGGAAACGGTGATGCAGTCGCGCCCACAGCAATTCGCCCGCGGTGACCACCTCGGTGTGCACCGCCCCGGCGGCGTCGAGGGCGGTGCCGGACAGCGTGGACAGGCGGTCCAGTGTGTCGGCCGGGCAGTCGCCCAGCGCACTGACCGTACAGCCCGCGGCGTCCGCGGTCACCACCACCCGGGCGCGGGAACGGCTGGCGTCCAGCATGATCCGGGTCGCGGCCACCAGATGGCCCCGGACCACGTCGGGCAGATCGCGCCCGGCGGGCCCGATGCCGCGACCGACCTCAACGTCCGCCTCGACGGTCACCGCCACCCCGCGCCGTTCGGCGGCGTCGATACCGGTGCGCAGGTCGGACAGCAGCGGGTGGCCGAGACCGTCCTGCTGGGTGAACAGGCGGCGCAGGCGGGCGTACTCGGTGCGGGCGGCGGCCTGAACGGCCGGGTCCCCGGGATCCCGGCTGCCGTCGGCGAGACCCGCGAGCAGCGGGGTGAATTCGGTCAGCAGTTCGCGATAGCGGCGCAGGCACTCCTGTTCGGTCATGCGCCCGACCGCGTCGGCGGTGCGGTGCCGCAGGCGTTCCCGGTGCAGGGCGGCGGCCTGCCGCGTGGCCCGATCGAGGGTGGCGGCGAACCAGGCGGTCAGCATCTGCAGGAAGAAGATGGCCGCGGTGTGATACCCCAGCACCGTGAGGGTTTCGACGCCCGGCGCGCGGGCCAGTACCAGCGCGCACACCAGGACCCACCAGACGCTCAGCGCGGACAGCGACAGCCGCGGCGGCAGCCGGAAGCCCAGCGCGACCACGGCCCAGCCGGACGCGCCGATCGACCAGTTCGCGCCCGCCAGTCCGGCATCCGGCGGCAGCAGGGCGATGAGCAGCAGCGAGGCGGCGATCGCCACGCCCATGAGCGCAAGCGTCACCGATTCGCGGCGGCGCGGCGCCAGCGCCGCCAGGGCACAGGCCACGTTCACCGCGACCAGCAGCGCGTTCACCGCCGCCGGGGGCGTCGCCGCGGCGGCGGTGAGGGTCGACTGCAACAGGGTGTCGGCGACCGCGATGCCCACCATGCCGTACCCGAAGCTGCGCCCGAGCCGGTCGATTCCGGAGGCGGCCGCCGGTGCGCCGAACGAATGATCCTCGGCGGCAACCGGTGCGGCGACCGGCCAGCGCAGCCGGACCTCGGTGCCGCGCCCAGGGTTGCCGGTGACCTCGGCGTCGCCGCCCACGGCCCGCAGGCGCTCGATGATCGAATGCCGGACGCCGTAGCGGTCCTCGTCCGGCGCGCCGTCGAATCCGATGCCGTCGTCGGTGATCAGCAGCGTCCCGGGCCCGGCGCTGATCACCACGTTCGAGGCCTGGGCGTGCCGGTCGATATTGGTGAGCGCCTCCCGCGCGGCCGCGGTCACCGTCCACGCCAGCGCCCGGCGGATCGGCAGCGGACCTGGTGTGCGCAGGGTGACCGGCACCGGGCATTCGATGCTCAACTCGCGCAACAATTCCGACAGGTCGGCCGGCGAATCATCGCCCGGCAGCGGGATTCCCGACTCCAGCACCGTGAGATCGCGCGCGGCCTGGCGGGCGATGCGCTCGCGATCGGCGGCGGCGCCCTGACCCACCATCAGCAGGGTGGCCGCGGCGGTATCGTGCATGACCGCCCACTGCTCGTGCTCGTAGCGCCGCCGGGCCGCGGCGACCTCACCGGCGATGCGGGAGTCGGCGGCCGCGGTCACGGTCTGGTCGTGCACGGTGGCCGCGCGCAGCACCACCCGGCGCACCCCCACCGCCAGCAGCCATTCGACCAGCAGGTAGGCGACGGCCAGATCGGACAGGAAACCCCAGGGCGTGAGACCGGGCGTACTGCGATTGGCCCAGTAGAGCGCGGCGAGGACCAGCACGGTCACCGCCGCCGATATCCGCACCCGCTCAGCGATACCCACCGAGATCACCGTTGCCGCCACGACCTTCACATCGATGAGGTCTCCGGTGCCGACGCCGGACGCGGCCACACTGACCGTACCCAGCAGGTAGATCGCCACCACCGCGACATCGGCCGCGGTCCACCACGGCCCCAGGCGCCGCCCCCACAGCCGGCCCGCCGACCACATCGCCAGCAGCACGGTGACCGTCCGCCCCGCGCCCGGATCGACGGCCCCGCCGGCCAGATGCACCACGGTGAGCAGCAGGCAGGCGGCGTGCCGGAACCGGATGGCCAGCCACGTCGCCTCCTGCGCGACCGCGGCGTGGGTCGGGTCGGCTTCGCGCAGCACCCGGTCACGGTACCGAACCGGATTCGAGCCAGCATGGCATCCCGGCGGACGCCGCGGTGTCCGTCGAACATCCGACAGACAGACCCGTCCGGCTACGGAAAAGTGAACCGTGCAGTGGGGTGTGCGGGTCCGGCCCGCGCAGCGGCTGCGCCCGCGGCCGTTGGCGGGCGGGGAGTCAACGGCCGCCCGGGTCAGCGACCCGGGCCGGTGCGCGCGGGGGGTGAGTACGCTTCCAAGTGGACGGACTTAGTGCCCGAGGTGACACGGCCGGCGCAGGAGGCGCGGGATGGAGTGGTTCATCGCACCGGAATACTGGTTCGCGCGGCAGGTGATCGAGCGCGGGATCGCGGCCATCTATCTGATCGCGTTCGTGGCGGCGGCCCGGCAGTTCCGGGCGCTGACCGGGGAACACGGCATGCTGCCGGTACCGCGGTTCGTGGCGCGGCGACCGTTCCGGGTGGCGCCGAGCGTCTTTCAGCTGCACTACACCGACCGGTTCTACGCGACGGTGGCCTGGAGCGGGGCCGCGGTGTCGGCGGCCCTGGTGGCCGGGGCCGCGGATCTGCTGCCGCTGTGGGCGGCCGTGGTGGTGTGGCTGCTGGTGTGGGTGCTGTACCTGTCGATCGTCAATGTCGGACAGGTCTGGTATTCGTTCGGGTGGGAGTCGCTGCTGCTGGAGGCCGGTTTCCTCGTCGCGTTCCTCGGCAACGACCGGGTGGCCCCGCCGGTGCTGGTGGTGTGGCTGGCCCGGTGGCTGGTGTTCCGGGTGGAGTTCGGGGCGGGACTGATCAAACTGCGCGGTGACAGTTGCTGGCGGGATCTGACCTGCCTCTACTACCACCACGAGACCCAGCCCATGCCCGGCCCGCTGAGCTGGTTCTTCCACCAGCTGCCGCGGCCGCTGCACCGGATCGAGGCGGGGGCCAATCACGTCGCGCAGTTGGTGGTGCCCTTCGGGCTCTTCGCGCCACAGCCGGTCGCGAGCGTGGCCGCCGGAATCATCATCGTCACACAGCTGTGGCTGGTGCTGTCGGGTAACTTCGCCTTCCTCAACTGGCTGGTCATCGTGCTCGCCTGGTCCGCCGTCGCCGATTCCGCGCTGGCAAGGGTGTTTCCGATACCCGCGGCGCCGGCACTGCCGGACTCGCCGCTCTGGTTCACGGTGCCGGTGTTCGTCTTCGCGGCCTGCACCGTGGTGCTCAGCTACCTGCCGGTCCGCAATATGCTGTCGAGCCATCAGCGAATGAACCAGTCCTACAATCCTTTCCATCTGATCAATACGTTCGGCGCGTTCGGGGTCGTCGACCGCATCCGCTACGAGGTGGTCGTCGAGGGCACCGACGAAGTCGCGCTCACCGCCCACACCCACTGGCGCGAATACGAATTCAAGGGCAAGCCCGGCGACCCCCGTCGGCTGCCCCGCCAGTGGGCCCCGTACCACCTGCGCCTGGACTGGCTCATGTGGTTCGCGGCCCACTCGTCCAGCTATGCCCGGCCGTGGTTCGACGGCCTCCTCCAGCGCCTGCTGCGCAACGACCCCGCCACCCTGCGCCTGCTGCGCCGCAATCCCTTCCCGGACGTCCCGCCCCGTTACATCCGCGCCCGGCTCTACGAGTACCGCTTCACCAGTCCCCGTGAACTGCTGGAGACCCACGCCTGGTGGGTTCGCGACCTGGTCGGCGAATACGCGCCGCCGATGTTCTCACCGCGCGTCTCGCGCGTGACCCGGACATAATGCGGCATGGGTTTCTTCAGGCCGCGCTGCCCGGTGGGGGAGGTGGAACGGCTCTGGGTCGAGGAGATGCTGTCCTGGTGCGCCACCCAATTCGGTACCAGGACGTTGCGCACCCCCGTCATCCTCCCGACCTCCGACTACTTCCCGGACACCTACTCGGGCGCCGAATCGCAGGCGCTCGCGGTCGTGGAGCGGGTGGTCCGGTACATGGGGGTGGGGCGGGATCGCATTGTCGTGGAACTCGATTCGGCCGGTGCGGCGCCGCCCGACCAGCTCATGCAGCTGGAGGGCGCGGCCCGCGGCGAGGCCGGGCACTACCGGCTCGAGCACGGGCGGGCGGTGGTGACGCTCGAACTGGCGCGGCTGCGCTCACCGGTCACCCTGGTGGCGACCGTCGCCCACGAACTCGCCCACGAGCGGCTGCTCGGTGAGCAGCGCATCGCACCCGACCGGCACGACGGCGAACAACTCACCGATCTGGCCACGGTCTACCTCGGCCTCGGCGTCTTCAATGCCAATGCGGCCTTCCAGTTCTCGCAGAACAGCCGCGGCTGGCGCTCCCAGCGCCTGGGCTACCTCTCCCAGCCCATGTACGGCTACGCCCTGGCCTGCTGGACGGTCATGCGCGGCGACCCTCGCCCCGCCTGGTCGGCCCACCTCGATACCAACCCCCGTGTCTACATGAAGCAGTCCCTCAAATACCTGCGAGCCAACCCCGACGCCCTCTCGGGCTGGCGCGCCGCGGCGTTCGAATCCTGAAGCCGGCCTTCGGATCCGGAAGTCCGGATCCGAAGGCCGTGCGGCCGCGACTACGCGGTGCTGCTCGCGCTGCCGTTCTCCAGGTGACCGGCGAAATGCCTGCGCCAGTTGGAGTTTCCGGAGAGGCTGAGCGTCAGGTCGTACCAGCCCTGGTCGAGCGGGGCGGTGATATCGCGTTTGGATCCGGCGTCGATCGTGGCCGGGGAACCGCCGCTCACCTGGACCGTCAGTGCCGAACCGCCGGAATTGCTCACGGTGACAATGAAAGTCGGCTGATCGGCGGTGCCACCGACGGCGGCGGTGGCGGTGAGCGCCGCGGTATCGGCGGTGCCCGCGGCCTCGACGACGAACCCGTTGGGGGCATGGATCGCGAAGTCGTAGGAGCCGCCGAGCTGGAATCGCTCCTGGGCTGTGCCGCCCGGGACCACCACGGTCTGCCGGATCGAATTGTCGTGGTAGGCAAAGGTTTGGAACGGCATGGCCACCGTGCCCTGGTTGCCGTATCGGGCCGTCGCGGCGTTGCCGGCGACCTCCACCCAGGCGACCGGCTGATAGGGCAGCGGCCGGGCCTTGGCGCGGCCCGCGTCCTGGACCGGCATCTGCTGTCCGGCGGGGGAGGGCGGGGTCGGCTTGGGCAGGTTCTTCTGACCGGCCGCGCGGGCGCGCTCGGCATTGGCGTCGGGCAGGGTGGGAATGCTGGTGTCGCGCTTGCCGAAATCGAAGCAGCTGGTGAGGTCGCCGCACACCGCGCGCCGCCAGGCCGAGATATTGGGTTCGGCGACGCCGGTCCACTGCTCCAGGAAGCGCAGCACCGAAGTGTGGTCGAACACTTGGGAATTCACGTAGCCGCCGCGGCTCCACGGTGAGATCACCAGCATCGGTACCCGCGGTCCCAGGCCGATCGGAGACTGCCCGCCCAGCAGCGCCCCGGCCCGGCTGATCAGGGTGTCCATGGTCGCCGAGCCCGAGGCCAGCCCGAGCGTCGCCGAGCCGGAATTCAGGTCGGTGCCGGTGATCTCCAGCGACGGCAGGATCTCGTCGGGGGTGCCGGGCGGCGCGGTCGGCGGCACCACGTGGTCGAAGAAGCCGTCGTTCTCGTCGTAGTTGACGAGCAGGACCGTCGACTCCCACAGTTTCGGGTTGTCCCACAGGGCCTGCAGGACACGCTGGATGTAGGCGGCGCCGTCGGCGGGACGGTAGGCGGGGTGCTCGGAGTAGCCGGCGGGCGCGACCACCCAGGACACCTGCGGCAGGGTGCCGGCGGCGCAATCGGAAATGAACTGCTGCAGCACGTAATCGACATTGGTGCCGTCGGTGCCGGCCGGTGCGGGCGTCATACCGGTGGTGGTCACCTTGGCACGATCGGCCAGCTGGCGGACCGCGGGATCGGACGAGGCTGCCGCGTCGTGATAGGCGCGGAACAGCCACAGCGGATTGTCACCGAAGTCGGCCAGGAAGTCGCCGCCGCTGTGCGAGTCGGCGTACACCTGCCACGAGATTCCGGCCTGCTGCAGGCGTTCCGGATAGGTGGTCCAGGTGTAGACGGGCCGATAGTCCGGGGGATTGGACACGGCGGGTCCGCCCGCCCGCCCGGCGGCGTCGATGGTGCCGGTCCAGTGGAACAGCCGATTCGGCGTGGTGGGTCCCTGGATCGAACAGAAGTAGTGATCGCAGATGGTGAACGCGGAGGCCAGTGCGCGATGGAAGGGAATGTCGGCCTCGGTGAAGTAGCCCATGGTCATCTTGGACTTGGCCGCGATCCAGGAGTGGTAGGCGCCATCGGCCCACGCCATGTGCGTGGTGTTCCAGTCGTGCGCCAGATCGCCGAGATCCTGCCCGTCCACCCGGCTGGTGTCGACGTGCCAGGGCAGCAGGAACCCGGTGCTGCTGAACGCATCCGGCTGATGGAACGCGTCCCGGGTGTCGCCGCCCGCCGACCCGCTGCTGCTCCCGCTGCCCGAACCGCTGCTCGATCCGCTCGCCGAACCGCTGGCGCTCCCGGTGCCCGCCGACCCGCTGCCCAGATCGGTCCCGGGCCCGCCGGCCAGGGCGGTGTCCATGGCCGCCTGCAGGATCGGGTCGTAGCCGCCGGCGGGCAGCCGCAGGGCGCGCTTGTCACCGAAACCCCGTACGCCGCTCATGGTTCCGAAGTAGTGATCGAAGGATCGGTTCTCCTGCATGAGGATCACCACGTGCTGGACCTGATCCAGGGAGCCCGAGCGCCCCGGTTCCGCCAGTGCCTCCGCCATGCCCTCCGGCAGCCCGGTCACCCCCGCCGCGCCCGCGGCCAGCATCGACCCCAGCACCGTTCGCCGATTCGTCCTGGCGAATCCACGCCCCATCAGAAATCTCCGATCCGTCGTCTGTCCCCAGCCATCGCGGCGCCGCAGACGCTACCGGCACGCCCGCCGGTCCGCAGCGCCCGAAACGTGTCCTGGCCAGCGCTTTTCGCTATAAGCGCGGATGGTGGGGGTGCCGTCGCGGAAAAATCGGCCCCATGAAGTTGGTCGGATGATCACCCCGGGGTCATGTAGAGGTGCCACGGTGGTCGCGTGCGGACGGAGACACAGGCGCGGCCGGCGCGCGCGGTGCGCTGGTTCCACCTGGTGTGCGACAGGGTGGTGGCGCGGCTGCCGTTCGGGCTGGGCCGGTTCGTGGCCCCGACCTTCGTGGGCTATCTGCTGGTGAGCGGGTTCACCTTCACGCTGGATCTGGTGGTGCTGACCGCCCTGCACGGGGTCGCGGGCCTGGCGCTGCCGATCGCGGTGACCGTGGCCTATTGCACGGCATTCGGCGCGAGCTATCTGCTGAATCGGATCCTCAACTTCGAGTCGCACGCCGCGGTCGGTCCGCAGGTCGCCATCTATGTCGTGGTGGTCGCGGTGAACTACCTGGTGTTCATCCTCGGCGTGACCAGCGGTGTGGCCGCCTTGGGCATCGACTACCGAATCGCCCGCGTCCTGGGCGGTCTCGGCGAGGGTTTGTTCATGTACGCGTCGATGCGGCTGCTCGTCTTCCGGACCTGGTCACTGTCCAGCCGCCGCTCGCGTCGTCAGCGCGAGTGTTGAATACCCGGCCACCAGCGCTACCAGCGACAACAAGTCAGCGGGGCTGGACGGGTGTGGGCTGGACGGGCATGTAGGTATGGCTTACCTTGGCAGCCGTGAGTGTTGCCGAAGCTGTGCCGAATCTGCTGATCTGCCTGCGGGAGGGCCTGGAGGCGGGGCTCGTGGTGACCATCCTGCTGGCCGCCGTGCGCCGGTTGTCCACACCTGAACGCCCGGTCTCGACCACGCCGGTCTGGCTGGGCGTGCTCGGCGCGATCTCGGTGGCCGGGAGTTTCGCCGCCGTGCTGACGTATTCGACTGCCGCACTGACCAGTTCGGCCCGGGCCGCCGTCGCGGGCGTGCTGAGCGTGCTGGCCGTGGCCCTGGTCACCGTGATGATCTTCTGGATGCGGCGCACCGGGGCCTCCCTGTCGGGACAGCTGCGCGGCGAGGTCGCGCGGGCCGCGGGACTGGGCGCGGGTGTGCTCGCGGTGACGGCGTTCCTGGCCGTCGGGCGCGAGGGCCTGGAGACCACGCTGTTCGTGTGGACGGCCATCAAGGCGGCGGGATCGACAGCAGCTCCGCTGGTCGGCGCGGCCCTCGGACTGGGTATCGCGATGGCGCTGTGCTGGTTGCTGTTCCGGCGTGCGGTGCGGCTGAACCTCGGTGTCTTCTTCAACCGGACCGCCGTGCTGCTCATCGTCATCGCCGCGGGCGTGCTCGCCTACGGCCTCGGTGACCTGCAGGAGGCGGGCTGGCTGCCGGGCGCCCGCTGGATCGCTTTCGACCTGACCGCGCACGTCGACCCGAACTCGTGGTGGGTCTCGATCATCACCGGCATCACCAACCTGTCGCCGAAGATGACGGTGCTGCAGATGGTGGCGTGGATCGCCTACCTGGCCACCGTGATTCCGCTGTTCGTCCGGGCGGGCCGCACCCCCGCGACCGAGGCCGAGCCGGTGGCGAAGCCGGAAACCGAGCCCACCGGCAAGAAGCCGGAAACCGAGCCCGCGCACGCGGATTGGTGGGAGCGAATCGCCGGTCCGCGTCCGGTGCTGGTCGGCGCGACCATGGTGCTGGTCCCGGTGCTGGCGGCCGGCACCGCCATCGCCCTGCTGCCCGCGGGCGGCTCGAACACCGCGCACACGGTCACCGTGACCGCGGATGCGTGCGCGCCGGAATGGACCTCGGCGCATACCGGCACCCAGACCATCGCGGTGCACAACACGTCCGGCAAGTCCGGCGAGATCGATCTGGTCGACGCGGACGGCGCGGTGGCCGGTGAGATCGAGAACATCGGTCCCGGCACCACCGCCGAGCTGACCGCGACCCTGAATCCGGGCAGCTACACCATCGTCTGCCTGATGTCGGGCCGCCCGTCGCTGTCCTCGCCGCGCGTACAGGCCACCGGTCCTCAGACGGACGCGCCGCCGGCCTTCAAACCCGCGCGCGCCAGCGAACTGCACGGGCCGAACGAGGCCTACCAGGCGTACGTGCGGGGCGTGCTGACCCGTCTGACCGGTGCCGTCGGCACGGTCGGCCGGGATCTGCGGGCGCGCAATATCCCCGCCGCGCAGGCCGATTGGCTGCTCGCGCTGCAGGAGTGGGAGCGGGTCGGCGCGTCGTACAACAGCTTCGGCGAGGCGGGGACCGCGGTCGACGGGCTGCCCGGCGGTCTGCTGGACGGCGTCAACGATCCGGGATTCACCGGCCTGCACCGCCTCGAATACGGCCTCTGGCACGGCCAGGGCCCGGAGCAGCTGCTGCCCGTGGTCGACAAGCTCACCGCGGATATCGCCGCGATCGGGGACAAGCTGACCAGCACCGATATTGCCGGTGATCCGGCCACCCTGCCGGTGCGCGCCCACGAGATCCTGGAAGACACACTGCGCGACCATCTTTCGGGCCTGGACGATCAGGGTGCGGGCGCGGCCTATCCGGCGACGCTGGCCGATGTCGAGGTCACCCGCACCGTCCTGGATCAGCTCGCCGTCCCGCTGGACGAGCGTGACCCGCAGCTGCGCCCCGACCTCGGGTCCAAGCTGGACCGGTTGCGCGCCGCCCTGCTGGCCACCCAGGACGACGGCCGCTGGCGCACGCCGGCACAGACACCGCAGGCCGCCCGGCAGGCGGTGCTCGCCGCGATCGGCGCCGCCCTGGAAGCGCTGGACCGGGTGCCGCGGCTGCTGGAAACCAAAGCGAACTGACTCTCTACGAAGGACCGAGGCCATCACCATGACTGTCAGCCGCCGCCGCTTCCTCTCCGGCGCCGCCGCGGGCGCCGCCGGAACCGCCCTGACCGCAGGCGTTCTCGTCGAGGGCGCCCGCGTGGACGCCGCCGCCGCGGGCGGGCAGGCCACGACCACACCGGCCTACCCGTTCCACGGCGCGCATCAGGCGGGCATTCTCACCCCGGCTCCGGCCGATCGCCAGAACGCCTCCTGCTTCGCGGCGTTCGACGTGACCGCCGCCAACCGCGCCGAACTCGCCGACCTGATGAAGACGCTCACCGAGCGCGCCCGCGCCCTCACCGCCGGTGGCCCGCCGCCGGATCTGGGTCCGAGCCACCCGCCCGCCGACAGCGCCGTCCTGGGACCCGAGATCCCGGCCGACGGCCTGACCGTCACCACCGGTGTCGGTGCGAGCCTGTTCGATCAGCGGTACGGACTGGCTTCCCAGAAGCCCGCGCACCTGACGCCGATGCGGATCTTCCCCGACGACTCGCCGGAAGCGGCCTGGATGCACGGTGATCTGCTGCTGCAGCTGTGCGCCCACAACCCGGACACCATCCACCACGCCATCCGCGATCTCACCCGCCACACCCGCGGCGGGATCCAATTGCGCTGGAAGATCCAGGGTTACAACTCCCCGCCGCGGCCGTCCGGCACCGGCCGCAATCTGCTCGGCTTCAAGGACGGCACCGCCAACCCGACCGGCTCCGACGCCGCCGCTCTGATCTGGGCCGGCAGCCCTGACGAGCCCGCGTGGACCCGGGGCGGCACCTACCAGGTGGTCCGCCTCATCCGCATGCTGGTGGAGTTCTGGGACCGCGTCTCGATCGCGGAGCAGGAGAACATGTTCGGCCGCCGCCGCGAATCCGGCGCACCCCTGGACGGCACCAAGGAATTCGACGTCCCCAACTACGCCGCCGATCCCGACGCCACCGTCACCCCCGCCACCGCCCACATCCGCCTGGCCAATCCCCGCACCCCCGACACCGCCGACCAGCAGCTGCTGCGCCGCTCCTACAACTACGACCTCGGCGTCGACCCGAACGGCAATCTCGCCACCGGGCACATCTTCACCTGCTTCCAGCAGGACATCCAGCGCCAGTTCGAAACCATCCAGACCCGTTTGGCCGGAGAGCCTTTGACCGACTACGTTCAGCCCTTCGGCGGCGGCTACTTCTTCGTCCTGCCGGGCGTCACCGACACCAAGGACTGGTACGCCCGCACGCTGCTCAGCTGATCCGCCACCGCCCGAGCCGGGTCAGACGGTCAGCACGGTGTGGATTCGATTGCCGGGGTCGATGGTTCGGCGCAGCGCGGCCAGGCGCGGGTAGTTCTGTCCGTAGTAGCGGCTGAGGGGATCGCCCGGTTCGAGGTAGTTGGCATAGGCCCCCACCGAGACCGGTGCGAAGAGCCGGTGGGCGGCGGTGACCCAGGCCTGGGCGGTGTCGTGCGGGATCGGTTGGTAGGCACCCCATTCGACGAGGGCGGCGTGGTTGCGCCAGGGGAAGGCGGTGGCGGTGGGTGCGGTATCGCGGATCGCCCCGTCGAGGGTGTTGATCTGCACCCAGCCGGTGCCGCCGGCGTGCGAGAAGATCGTCAGGGCTTCGATGATGCGGGCGATGGTGTCGGGGGTGAGCTCGGAGACGACGTCGGAACCATTGGTGAAGCTCGCCCGCGGTGAGGTGGGACTGCCGCCCGCCAGATACATGATGGTGTCCATGTGATCGAGGGTCTGCGTGTCGATGGTCGACGGTTGCAGACCGATCGCATCCGTCAGCGCGGCCGCGGCCTGGTCGCCGGACCCGGCCGTGCAGACCATCTGCATCCAGCAGTCCAGGCTGCCGTTGCCATCGGCGTCGACGCTCACGTCGGCCCACTGGGAGCGGTCCGCGGACTGCAGCCAGGTGGACCAGCCGGCGATCACCTGCGCGGCGCTGTCGCCGGGAAAGGTCAGGCGCACCAGGTCTTTCGACGTCGCGGGACAGGTGTCGAAGGTCAGCGAGGTGACCACGCCGAACAGTGGGCCGCCGCCGCGCAGCGCCCAGAGCAGGTCCGGGTGGGAGGTCTCGGAGACCTCGGCGACGGTGCCGTCGGGCAGCACCAGCGTAGCGCCGGCGAGCCGGTCGCAGGTGAGGCCGTAGGCGCGGGATTCGAAGCCGAGGCCGCCGCCGAGGGCGAGTCCGCTGATGCCGACATCCGGGCACATACCGGTCGGAATGGTCAGATCCGAACGGTCGAGCTCGCGGTAGACGTCGTACAGGGTGTGGCCCGGCCCCACGACCGCCTGTCCCGCATCGACACTCACGCCGGTGAGCTGCCGGACGTCGATGATCATCGCGCCGGTCGTCGTCGACACCCCCGCATAGGAGTGCCCGCCGGACCGAGCGGCCACGGGCAGGCGGTATTCGGCCGCGAAACTCATGGCGGAGACGACATCGGCGGTCGAGGCGACCTGCACCACGGCAGTGGGTGTTTCGCTGTCGAACCGGGTGTTGAAGACCTGCTTGGCCATCTCGTAGCCGGTGTCGCCGACCCGGACGACGCGGCCGCGGATGAGCCGCTCCAGCCTGCTCCAATTCGGTTTGGCCGCACCGGCTCCGGAGGCGACCGAGACGGGATCGGCATCGGACAGGCCGGTGAATCCCCACCCGGCCAAGGCGATTCCCAGTGCGCCACACAGAAATGTGCCTCGCGAGAACCCGGCATCCGTCGCCCGTACGGATCTCACTCTGCGCATGTGCCCTCCAGGCTCGGAGCTAGCCGGAAAACCATGGCGGGCAACGGATGCACGCCTGCCCGGGACGTCGACTATGTGTGGTTTGCCGCAATTTCCTGCGGATGATCAACAGCCGCCAGGTAATTGTGCCGACCACCCGGGTGGCGAGGCATGAGTTCGACCTAGGCCTAAGACAACTCACAGGCAACCGTGACCGAATTGCCCGCGTGTCGCGCTAGGTCGTGAAGTTGGAGAAGTTGTGGTCTCGGAGGAGTTGTGGCCTCAGAGATAGGCCCCGCAGTAGGGCCACGCCCCTGGGCCCTCGTGCGCGAGGATCCGTTCCGCGATGCGGATCTGCTCCTCGCGACTGGCGTCGGCGGGATTCCCCCTGCCGCCGTACGCCTTCCAGGTGCCCTGGCTGAATTGCAGGCCACCGTAGTAGCCGTTGCCGGTGTCCGCCCCCCAATCCCCGCCCGCCTCGCACTGGACGACGGCATCCCAGTCGTGCCAGCCGGCGGCGAGTGCGGTTGGGGCCGGCCCACAGGTCAAGGCCGTGATCCCAACCGCGAGAGCAAGAAAGTGAGCGGGTCTTCGAAACGAGCGCTGTCCGATCATGGCGTATCTCCGCCCTGGTAGCCGAACTCGCGGGAAAGACAACCAGCCGATCGTAGCTGAAGATTTGCTAGGATTCTATATTTTAGTATTGACCTGGGTATTAGTTGGTTTGCAGGTGGAAGTCTGCCGGGTCGGGCTCGGACAGCATGGACTCCATGGTGGCGCGGTCGAAGGGGAGCAGGTCGATGCTGCCGCCCTCGGTGAAGTACCAGGAGTTGCAGCCGGTGTTCCAGACAGTGGGGCCCATGGCCTCGGAGACCTCGGTCTCGAACCGCGCGGTGGCGTCCTCGGTGACCTCGACGGTGTCGAATTCGCCTGCGCTCCAGCGCTGGATCCACCGGGTGATGTAGCGGGCGGTCACCTCGGCGGCGTGGTGCAGCGGAATGGAACCGGTGGGGGAGTGGGGGCCGAGGACCGTGAAGAAATTGGGGAAGCCGGGGATCGCGGTCATCCGGTAGGCGCGCGGGCCCTTCGCCCAGGCGTCGTCGATCGAGATGTCGCCGCGGCCGGTCAGATTCATCGGCCGCATGTAGTCGTGGGCGCGGAAGCCGGTCGCGAGGACGATCAGATCGAGCTCGTGGTGGCGGCCGTCGGCGGTGCGGATGCCGGTCGGGGTCACCTCCTCGATGGCCGTGGTGATCAGCTCGGCATTGCGGGCGCGCAGCGCGCGATAGTAGGTGCCGGACAGCACCTGCCGCTTGCACAGCGGCTCGTAGTCGGGGGTGAGCTGTTCGCGGAGCTCCGGCTGGAGGATTTGCGCGCGCAGGCTCAGCCGCGCGTACTCCTGGACCGCCCGCCGCCGCCAGCTCGGCCGGGTCACCACGTCGGTGAACAGCCTGGCTCCCGTCATGCCTGCCTGGTAGAGCGCGCGATTCACCTGTGGCAGCCGGTTCAGCACCGCGCCGACGATCGCGGGCTGCGGGATCTGCATCGGAGCCCAGATCACCCACTGCGGGCTGCGCACGAAGTGGGTGACGCGCTCGGCCTCCGGCTGCAGCGCCGAGACCACCTGCACGCCGGTCGAACCCGTGCCGATGACCGCGATCCGCCGCCCGGCGGTCGCCACGCTGTCGTCCCAGCGCGCGGTGTGCAGCACCTCGCCGGTGAAATCGGACAAACCGGGCAGATCTGGCACCGCCGGATGATGCAGTACCCCGGTAGCCGCGATGACGAAGTCGGCCTGGTAGCGGCTCCCGTCGCCGGTCTCGACGAGCCACCCGGATCCGGTGAACGTCGCTGCCACCACCTCGGAATTCAGCCGCAGATGCGGCCGCAGCCCGTACTGCTCGGCCACATCGGCGAGATATCGCTGTATCTCCGGGCCGGGCGCGAAGATGTGCGACCAGTCCGGCTTCGGCGCGAACCCGAACTGGTACAGCTGGGAGGGCACGTCACAGGTCAGTCCGGGGTAGTGGTTCCAATGCCACACCCCGCCCACATCGGACCCCTTCTCCAGGATCACGAAGTCATCGAACCCATTGCGCTGCAACGTGATCGCACTCGCTATGCCGGACACTCCGGCTCCGATGATCACGATGCGAGGCTGCCGCGCCGCACCCATCCCAACCTCCTTGTTGGATACCCTAGGAACTCAAATACTGACGGTATTTGGAACCATTGGGTATGTCAATCGGCCGGTACGGGGCGATTGCTCAGTTCCTCCAGGTGAGCTGAGTGCGGTAGCGCGCGGGCCGGCCGTCGATTGCAGGCCACCGCCGATCGCGCCGGGGTGTCCGATCCTCAGGACTGCTTGATCGAATAGGAGCCGGCGGCGTTCCCGGTCAGCTGCCAGCCGCCCGCCACCTGGGTGAGGGTGAGGTCGGAAACGTTGGTGGACTGCACATTCGGGCGTGCGGCGCCGGGGTACCAGGCCTCCACCCGGCCCGTGCCGGTACCGGTGAAACCAGTGGCGCCGACCGTGCTCAGGGTGCCGGGGACCGCGCGCGGGTAGGCGCGGGCCAGCGCCCGGGCATACCCGGCGGCCTGGCCGAGCGACGCGCCCGACGGGCAGGAGATGCGGTTGAGATTGCCCTGCGGCTGGTTCGTATTGCCGTCGCGCACCGTGTGCGGGTCACCGCAGGCCTGCTTCCACGACCACCACGACCCGCCCATGCGATTGGCATCGAGCTGGTCCACGAACCGATCCACCTTGGCCGCATCGGAATTCGGATCCCCGAACCAGCCCCACTCGCCGCTCCACACCGGCGCCCGGTACTTGGCGGCGGCGTCGAGGGCGATCTTGAACCCCACCTCGATGGTCGGGAAGGTGTTCACGATATTGATGGACTCGCTGTACAGATGCGGCGAGAACACCGCCAGCGGATCGGTGATGTAGTGCGCCGGCGGCGTGGCGTCGATGCCGATGGCCGACCAGATCGCGCTGGGCTCGAAGATGGCCAGGTGCGGCCGGCTGCCGCGCTCGGCCTGCCGGATAGCGGCAATCACCCGCTGGTAGTACCTGCCGAGCTGGTCGGCGGCCGAGAACGGGTCGCGCAGACCGGGATTGGGCTCGTTGAGCAGGTCGTAGCCGGCAATCGCGGGCTCGTCCTTGAACTCGGCGGCCAGCTTCGCCCAGGTGTCGACCAGGTGGCCCTGAATGCCCTGGGTGTCGTCGTAGAAGTTCTGGAAGGCGCGGGCGACCGCGGGCGCGGTCTCGCGGACGCCGCCGAAGTTGCAGGTGGTCCAGCCGTCGGTGAGGGTCGCCCACGCGGGCGCGCCGTCCCAGCCGATGCCGGGCTTCATGAACGGCGGGCAGCTCTGCCCCTTGGGCGAGCCGACGGCCTTGCCCCAGGCATCCTGGTGCATGTCCAGCACGGTGTAGAGGCCGTTGGCCTTGGCATCGTCGACCGCGGTGTGGATGCGGGCCAGGTAGGCCGGGTCGAACGCGCCGGGAGTGGGTTCGAGCGCCGACCAGGCCAGATTCAGCCGCACCACATTGAAGCCGAGCTCCGCCATCTGCGCGAAGTCGGTCCGGTCGAGCGGCGCGACGGCCGGCAGCGCCGGATCGTTCTGCGCGTAGTCGTTGAGCTGATTGACATTCACGCCGCGCAGCAGCACCGTACGCCAGGTGACATCGGTGATGGTGCCATTGGCGACCGTGAGCTGAGGCAGGGTCCAGCCGCCCGGCTCCGCCGTCGCTTCCTGGGCCGTGAGGCCGGTGAACAGCAGCGCCGCCGCGACGGCGGACGCCAGAACTCGGTCTCGTCTCAGCATGTCCTACCTCTCCCTGGCGCGAAATCGCGAGGATTTCTCCGGGCGATACCCGGTGCGTGCACGGAAAACCTAGTGGCACAAGGGCTCCGAGAGAAGCATCGGTTCCGAACGGATTGACAAGACCGGGTTGTCAATGATGTTCCCCGCTGAATGAGACCCGTTGGACTGTTTTCTGATTGGTTTCCGCCGGTTCATCCGGTCCGCGTAGATCTGTCTGCGATCAATTGCGTGTCACGCGTTGTCGCAGATCAGGGCGCGGGTGGCAGGCACGAACAGGAGTCTGAGAGTTGTCTGTTTCGTGGCGTCGTAGCGCCGTCGTTGTCGCGCTGAGTGCTGGGCTGCTGGCAAGCCCGTTGCTCGGGAACGTGGTGGATGCCCAGCTGTCGGCGCTGCCGGCGGCGACCGCCAAGCCGAAAACCGATCAGGCGGCGGATGCGCCCCGGCTCGCCAGCGTCGACAATTTCCGCGATGTCGCGGGCACCGGGGCCGGTTACGACGCGCAGGGTAGCCACCACGTCAACAAGGGGGTGTTCTACCGCTCGAACGCGCTGACCCCCAACGATTCCGACCTGGCCACGCTGAACGGGCTGCACCTGAGCAGCGTCTTCGACCTGCGCAGCAGCAGCGAGATCGCCGCCAAGCAGGACCGTGTTCCGACCGGTGCGATGTATGTGAACATCCCGATTCTCGGCGGGGACCTGTCCAGCGCCGTGGCGAAGCTGAAGTCGCCCGATGACGCCGCCAACTTCATGCGGGACATCAACCGGCTCTTCGTCACCGGCGCGGACGAGCGGGCGGGATTCGCGAATCTGCTGACCCAGCTCGCCGGTCAGGACGGTCCCGCGGTCTTCCACTGCACCGCGGGCAAGGACCGCACTGGCTGGGCCGCCTACCTGCTGCTGAGCATCGCCGGCGTCGACTCCGACACCATCATGAACGACTACCTGCTCACCAACCAGTACTCGGCCGCCTCCATCGCCGCCACCCTCGCCCAGATCAAGGCTGCCAAGGGCGACGCGGCCGCCGCCCTCTACCAGCCGCTGCTCGGCGTGGACCGCAGCTACCTGCAGGCCGGAATCGACCAGCTCACCGCCACTTACGGTTCGGTCGACAAGTATCTGAAGGACGGTCTGGGCCTGAAGGGGCAGACCATCGAACAGCTGAAGCACAAGCTGATCCAGTAGCCGCCCGGCGGCGGGCTGTCAGGAGTCGCCGGCGTCCAGGGGATGGAGCCGGCCCCGGGAACGGACGATCGGCAGTTGGTGCTGCATCTGCCAGTTCTCCATGGTCAGCGAGTACAGCCCGCCTCGGACCCGCAGGCGCGATTGCATATCCAGCGGCAGCGTGTACGTCACGGCCCCGGCTTCCCACATGGTCCGGAAGTCGAGGAATCGCTCCAGCCGTTCGTGGTATTCCCGCGCCCACGAGGTGTGGCCGTAGCGCCCCATGAATCCTCGATGGGTGGCGACTCCGATCCCCACCTGGTCATTCCAGTTGATCATGATTTCCCGAGCCTCGTCGGTGAACGACCACTCGAGCATGTACATCCCCGGCCGATGGGTCGGGAAGGTGTCGTAGTAGGCCTGATTCGCCGTGATCAGCCGGCGCTGCGGCGCGTAGAAGGACACGAGATCGGCTGCCGCCTCGATCATTTCGGTGTCCATGATCGGTGTCACCGCGGTCTCGAACACCTCGAAATCCGGGATCTCCAGGGCCGGGCCGATTCCGGTGATGGACGGGTAGGGCGAGGCGTAGCCGGCCAGATCGCAGATATAACGCCACTCGTCGTCGCTGGCCTGATAGGTCGTCGCCAGCACCCGCAGGATCCCGACGTCGACCTGTCCGACCTCGTCACGCTCGACCTTGGTCAGGTAGCTGGCGGTGATATGCGCTTCGGCCGCAGCCTTTTCCCTGCTGAACTTCCGCGCCGCGGGAAGCTCGCCGGTCTCGTGCCTGTGGACCTCTTCGCGCTTGCGCAAAAACGTAAGATGCTGCCCCAACGACTGTTTCGTGGGCTCGTTCACCACTCTCGGCGGATCCTCTCTGGGTACTACATACAACGCGATTGTATATACGGGCGGGGGATGTTCGGTTCGGGTCGCGCCGGACCCGCCCTGATACATTCCGAAACATGGGGTACGAGATCGGCTCTCCGGCAGACAATTTGGCGACCGAGGTCATCGAACTGACCGATAACTTCTTCGATGACCCGCACACGGTGTACGACCAGCTGCGGGGCCGGGGAGCGGTGCATCGGGTCCGCCTGCCGGATTCCGGACTCGGGTGGCTGATCACCGATTACGAGGTCGCCAAGGCCGCGTTCACCGATCCCGCCATCAGCAAGGTCCTCAAGTCACCCGGCGCGAAGGCCACGGTCGCGGCGGAGGGTGGCGACCGGCATCTCGGCGGCAGCATGTTCGCGGACATGATGGTCTTCTACGACCCGCCGGAGCACACCCGCCTGCGCGGCCTGGTCAACCGGGCCTTCAGCGGACGGGCCATGGCCGAGCTGTCGCCGCGGATCAGCGAACTCGCCGACGAACTGCTCGCCGACTTGGCTTCCGACCGTGGCGAAGTCGTGGATCTGCTGGAACGCTTCGCCGTCCCGCTCGGCATGTCGGTGATCTGCGAACTACTCGGTGTTCCCAGCACGGACCGCGACGCCTTCCAGCGCTGGTCCACCTCACTGTTGTCCAGCGAGGAAAGCAACGAGGCCCGCGCCACCGCGGTCATGGATTTCGTCCGCTACATCGACCAGCTGATCCGCACCAAGGACGCGACCCCCGGCCGGGACCTGCTCTCCGAACTGATCGCTGCTCGCCAGGACGACGACCGCCTCAGCCACCGCGAACTGATCAGCATGGTCTTCCTGCTCCTGGTCGCCGGCTTCGAAACCACGGTCAACCTCATCGGCAACGGCGTCGCAATCTTCCTGGCCGACAAGGACTTTCACCAGGCCCTCCTGTCCGACCCGGACCGAATCCCCGCCTTCATCGAGGAGGTCCTCCGCTTCGAAGCCCCCGCCACCGAAGCAACCTTCCGCTACACCACCGCCCCCACCACCCTCGGCGGCATCGAAATCCCCCAAGACCAACTCATCCTCATCTCCATGGCCGCCGCCGACCGCGACCCCACCCAATTCCCCGACCCCCACCGCTTCGACCCCGACCGCTCCCCCAACCACATAGCCTTCGGCCACGGCATCCACCGCTGCGTTGGCGCCCCCTTGGCCCGCACCGAAAGCGCCATCGCCCTCACCCGCCTCCTATCCACCTACCCCAACCTCGAACTAGCCCCCGACACCGACCTCCATTGGCGCAAAAGTCTCATTGTCCGAGGCCTGACCGCCCTCCCGGTCCGGTTGCGATAACCCGGCAGCCATTTTTCGAGCACGGACTGGTCGGACCGCCCGTACACCGCTCACCGCTTCGGAGCCGGCCACCGCTGTTGTTTCGGGCTTGCGAGGGACTGTAAAAACAACGGCTCTGGCGCACTTCCGGTGGTGATCGGGGGCTAGGCCAGCCGGATGCGGTGGCGAAGCAGCTGGAAGCTGGCCCGGCCGTGGCGAGGGCATCAGCCGGTCGCCTTCGGCGGCGAATTGCGAAATCGTCCACGCTCACCACTCGGGGAACCGGCTGTTGCGGTGCAGGGATGCGCAGCAGCACCCGCACCGCGGCTTGCCCGGCCAGCTCCCGCACGACCGCCGGGATCGTTGCGCACAGCGGCACGGGTGGCGGGATCGTCGCAGTCAATGACCTGACGGTGCAGCTTTTGGGCGATTGCAGGTGGTCTTCTTCCGCATCTGCATGGGTTGATTCCGCATTGCCTACCAGTGGATCCGTGTGTGCATCCAGATCGGCGGGGTCGACCAGACGTGCACAGTTATTCGCCCTCCGCGCGGTTGAATCGGCCGCGAGGACGAACGCCATCGCGATACAGCCCAGCGCGGCGACGTGCAGCAGGCCTGCGGCCCCGGCCGGCCCGGCGAGAGCGTGCACGGCCAGCAGCCCGAGGCTGGTGCGGATCCATGCCAGGAAGGTGCGCTCGTTCGCCAGGGGGAACCTGTAGTCGATCGGTTCCTCGGTGGGTCGGTTCTCAGTGCGATGTTCCTTCGGTGTTCTGCTGCGGTACCTACGGCATATATTCCTTAGAATATATAGTTCCGGACTGCCGGGTCGATGAGTTCCACATGTCCTGCAAGCTCTATCGCTACTTGACAACGAGATGTTCTCGTTGAATGGTGGCCGAATAGATTCCTGGGAACATAGGAGACCAATGCAACTCGACTACGTGATCCTGGGCGCGCTGGCCCTCGGCCGGTATTCGGGATACGACCTGCGGCGCTGGATGGAGGGGCCGGGGCGCTACATCGGCTACGGCGTGCAACTGCCGCAGATCTATCGGCGGCTGGGCAAGCTGGTCGAGCGCGGGTGGGTCGAGTTCGAGGTCGATGCTCGCGAGGGGCGACCGGACGCCAAGGTCTATCACCTGACCGAGGCGGGCCGCGAGGTGCTGCTGGACTGGGCCCGCTCACCGTTCGAGCCGTCGCCGCGGCCGATGGACCCGGACTTCAAGCTGCGCTTGATCTTCGCGGGCCAGCTCGACCGGGAGATCGCCGTCGATATCGTCCGCACCGAGCTCGAGTACCGCCGTAAGCACGACACCGGTTCGGCCGCAACGCCTTTCCCTGCCGACTACGACCCGCAGATTCCGGAACTCGATCCGGTGTGGGCGCGTCAGGTGCAGACCATGGCGCACGAGCACGGCTATGCCTTCACCGCGAGCTACATCGCGTGGCTGGAGCTGACGCTGGCGCGTCTGGAGGGTGACCGGTCCCGCTGACCGTCATTCCCTTCCGCCCGAATCATTTTCGCCCCGATGAAGAGGCCGCCCATGTCATCCACGCCCACCGAATCCGGCGCTGTCGCCAATCCCGTCGTGGCGGTGTCCGCCGCCGATACCCGTCGAGTCCGGGGTCAGCTCGCATTGCTCAGCGGGTTGATCAGTATGGACAACAGTGAGGCGTCGGTGATCTCGACGCTGTTCCCGGCCATTCGCTCCGCACTGGATCTCAAGCTGTCCGCGCTCGGAAACCTGATGGCGGTCAGCAAGATCCTCACCACCATCGCGGGCCCGATGTGGGTCCTGGCGGCGGCGCGGTACGGCCGCAAGAACGTGCTGGTGGTGTGCTGTGGGCTATGGGGTGTGTGGTCGATCGCGGCCGGGTTCTCGCAGAATTACCTGCAGCTGTTCGCCCTGTATGTGATTGCCGCGATCGGCTATGCCGCGGGCGGGCCGCTCGTCAACGGCATCCTCGCCGACCTGTTCGGCGAGAATCAGCGCGGCCGGGCGGCGGGCTGGCTCTACGCCGGATTCGCGATCATCGGTGCGTTCCTCACCCCGCTGCTCGGCCTGCTGTCGAACATTCCTGACGGCTGGCGCTACGGGTTCTTCCTCACCGGCGCGATCACGGTGTGCTGCGGGCTGCTGGTCCGGCGGTACTACACCGACCCGGGCATCGGTGCGGCGGATGCCGCCCCGGTGGACCGCGGGGCCGCCATGCCCGGCCGTGACCAGGTGCGAGCGGCCCTGCGCATCCGCACTCTGTGGGTGGTCATGGCGCAACGGGCCACCACCCCGCAGTTGGCCTTCCTGAGTTTCGCGGTGACCTACATGGTCAGCGTCCGTCATTTCAGCAATGCGCAGGCGGCGCTGGTCAGCCCCTTCGCCATGCTGGCGTATGTGCTCGGCACGGTGCTCGGCGGCTATGTCGTCGACCGTGTGGGCGCCTGCTTTCCCGGCTTCGGCCGGGTGGCGGTGTGGCAGGCGTCCGTGCTGAGCTGGGCGGCCGCGGCCGCGCTGTGCACCCAGATCGAATGGCCGTCGATCTGGGTGTACGCGATGATGTTCGCCCTACTGGGGCTGCTGCAGGGCTTCGGTCCCGGCAGTACGCGTCCCATCGTCATGGCGGTGTCCCGTCCCGAAATACGCAGTGCGGCTTTTGCTTTGTTCATCGGAGCCGAGTCGGTGGGCTGGGCGCTGAGCACCTTGGCGCTCGGTTACGTGGGCGATGCGATCGGGCTGCAGGACGCATTCCTGTGGCTGATCGTTGTGCTCGGCGCGGCCAACGGCGTGTTGATGACCTTGATCTATCGGCTGTTCCGGCGTGAATCTGCCGCTCTCCGTGCCGAATTGGCCGCGGCTCTCGCCGATACGGCCAGTGCCTGAGCTTGGCTACGGGCATTCTCTCCCCCTATCAGAAAGCATCCGCGATGACCCTCTCCGAGAGCGACTGTCCCACCGACCGCGCCGCGGCCGTCGAATCCGCCCTGGCCGCACTGGATCTGGATGACAAGACCGCGCTACTGGCCGGGCAGGACCTGTGGTCGCTGCGCGCCCTGCCCGCGATCGGGCTGCGGTCGCTGGTCATGTCCGACGGCCCGGTTGGCGTGCGCGGCGTCGACTGGAGTGCAGACGACCCCTCACTGACCCTGCCCAGCCCGACGGCACTGGCCGCCACCTGGGATCCGGAACTGGCGCGCCGCGCCGGACGGGTGCTGGCCGCCGAGGCACACCGCAAGGGCGTGCACATGCTACTGGCGCCGACGGTGAACCTGCATCGATCCCCGTTGGGCGGCAGACATTTCGAGGCGTATTCGGAGGACCCGCTGTTGACCGCGGCCATCGGCGCGGGCTATGTGACCGGGGTGCAGGAGTGCGGCGTAGCGGCGACCGTCAAGCATTTCGTTGCCAATGAAGCCGAGACCCAGCGGTTCACGGTGGACAACCAGGTCTCCGAACGGGTGCTGCGCGAACTGTATCTCGCGCCGTTCGAGCAGATCATCGAGACCGCGCGGCCGTGGGCGCTGATGTCGGCCTACAACGCGGTCAATGGCGCGACCATGACCGAGAACCGCGACCTGCAGGTGGACGTGCTGCGCGACGAATGGGGATACGACGGCGTCGTGGTCTCCGACTGGCTCGCCGCACGCGATACGGTGCGTGCGGCACGGGGCGGCACCGATATCGCCATGCCGGGCCCCTACACGGTCTTCGGTGCGGCGCTGGCCTCGGCCGTACGGGCGGGTCTGATCGCCGAGGCGACCGTCGACGAGGCCGTGCGCCGGGTGCTGCTGCTGGCCGCTCGGCTGGGTCTGCTCGACGGTGTCGAACCGGAGGTCCCGGTCTCCGCGCGGCCCGTTCCACCCGACGGCATCGAGACCGCCCGGGAGCTGTCCGCGCGGTCGATGGTGTTGTTGTGCAACCAGAATCAGCTGTTGCCGCTGCGGACCGATCGGGTCGGCTCGATCGCGTTGATCGGCAGTGCGGCGCGGGACGCGCGGGTTCTCGGCGGCGGATCGGCCACGGTCTTCCCGGCCCGGGTGATTGCGCCACTGGACGGGCTGCGCGACGCACTGCCGGAGAACGTCACCCTCACCTACGCCGTCGGCGCGGACCCTGAAACGGGACTCACGCTGGCCACCAAGGGATTCGAACTCACCGCCGTGCTCCGTGACGGGGAAGGCAGGGTGCTCGGCCGGCAGCCGCTCACCGTGGGCCGCGTCCGCTGGATGGACAATGCCCTGCCCGGCAACGCCGACTACGACGCGGTGGCCTCGGTCGAGATCAGCGGCACCTACACCCCGCGCGAAACCGGTCCGCACGAATTCGGCATCGGCGGGCTCGGCAGCTTCCGGCTCATCGCCGCCGGACAGCTGCTCTTCGACGGCGAGCACGAATTGCCCGAGCATGCTGATCCTTTCGAGGCACTCACCGGACAGCCCGTCCCCCACGGCAGCGTCGAGCTGCGGGCCGGCCAGGCGGTGCCGATCAGCCTGCTGGACACCACGCCGCACGGCGCGATCGGGCCCATCCGGGGCGTCAGCTTCAGCCTGGCCGTGCGGGAACCGCGCCAGGACGACGACACGCTGATCGAGCAGGCTGTCGCCGCGGCCGCCGCGGCGGAGGTCGCCGTGGTCGTGGTGGCCACCACCGCTACGCAGGAGAGCGAGGGCTTCGACCGCGCAGATCTGCGGCTGCCGGGGCGGCAGGACGAGCTGGTCGCCCGCATCGCCGCAGTGAATCCACGCACCGTGGTGGTGGTGAACAGTGGCTCTCCCGTCGAGATGCCTTGGCGCGACGACGTTTCTGCGATCCTGCTGAGCTGGTTCCCGGGTCAGGAGGGCGGCGCCGCGCTGGCCGATGTGCTGCTCGGCCGGGCGGAGCCGGGCGGCCGCCTGCCCACCACCTGGCCGGTCCGCCTTGCCGACGCCCCGGTATCGGACGTGCAGCCCGCCGAGGGCGTATTGCGCTACGACGAAGGCATTTTCATCGGCTACCGCGCCTGGCAGCGACACGACATCGCACCCGCCTATCCCTTCGGGCACGGACTCGGATACACCGAATGGTGCTACGAACAGGTCGAAGCAACCGGTCGCCACGTGCGAATCAGGGTGCGCAACAGTGGCTCTCGAAGTGGCCGCGAAATCGTCCAGTTCTATGTCGCACCCACCGAACCCGACGAAAGGCGCCCGCGCTATTGGCTCGCCGGATTCGCCATCGCCGAGGCCGCGCCCGGGGAGATGGTGGACATCGCGATCACGTTGCCGCGGCGAGTCTTCCAGGTGTGGGACGAGGGCTGTGGCACATGGGAATTCGCCGGCGGCGGGTATGAGATACACGCCGCCCGCAGTAGCACGGATTTGCGGGTGTTCACCATCGCGAATATCGATTAGCCCCAACGGAAGACCTCGAAAGGCCGACCCGCCGAACGTGATAGACGTCGGCGGGCCGGATCGGTCTTCGATCAGGTGGTCTCCGGCCGCGGTGGTCACCGCCGCGTCCAAGCCCTGCCCATCCTCGGCCCCGACGACGAGGTGTATGCCGTCCAACCGTGGGTCGCGGCGCCGGATGAACCCATTTGGTGAAAGGTCGTCCGGGGCGGTCGGTTTCACTGGTGAGCTTCCTCACGGTTACCGGTTCGCTGTTGGGGGACACAGATTTACAGCCGGTCATCCGGATGCCATCCGGGTGTCACCGTTGTGGCACGGTTGATGGTCGAGACTGTTATCGCACTCGGTGCCGGTCGACGAGCCTCCAATCGCCCGGTGTCCGCACTCGACGCGAATCCTCCGTTCATGCCTCGCGTCGGCCACGGGAACCCGCGGACACCCTGGCACCGGGTGCACCCCTCGTCGCGCGCCCGGAGGTTTGGATGTTCGAATCGTGCTGTTCCCCTTACGAATCGGCCCATGTGCTGAGAGCGCGCTATGGACTTCCGGTGAAGATGTACGCCGACCGCCCGCTGCTCACCGTCGGCGCTGCGGTCGAGGCGCTGGCGCTGCCCGAATCACTGGGCGACCGGGTCCGCCTGCGGCTGTCCTGGCTGCCGTCCACGCCGGTGGTCGCCGACCCGCGCGACCGATTCTGGACCTTCCTGGTCGCCCCGCCCCTCCCGTATCACCCCGCACCCCAGCGCCTTCGAATCTTCTTGCAGGAGAACGGCGTAACGATGCCGGACCGCGGTAGCCACATCATGCTGCCGACCTCCGACCACGAGCCGGGCTGGCACTGGGCGAACGAGCCGGAGCCGGGCCGGCTCGGATTGCCGCACCGAGCAGTGGTACTGGCCGCCATCCGGCTGTCGATTCTCCAGGGACCCGACCGCGTCCCGGCCTGAACGCCGGGCACAGCGGGCGGGTGCGTGGTTACCTGAGCTTGCGGCAGTACAGGGCGTCCGGATGCCCGTAGCGGGCGTTGGCCCAGGAGAAGGCGATGCCGGCGGCGTATTCGTCCGCGTTGCACTGCCCCTTGTAGTAGCCGTTCGCGTAGTCGCCGCCTTCGCCCGAGGCCGGTCGATTGTCACCGCGGTCATCCCATACGGTGCGGCCGGCGCCCGCCAGCGGAATGCGGCCGGGGGCGCAGAGGACGGCCGAGGTGCCGTCGCCGCGCACGCTGTAACCGATCATGAATTGTCCTTCGGCGCACTGGTATTTGGTGAAGCCATTGGCCCAGTCGGTTGTCACCTTCTCCGTGGCGACCTTGGTCGCCGAGGTATTGGCCTGCCACAGGTTGCCCTCGGTGGCGTCGGTGCACAGGCCGCCCTGCCCGCGTGAACTGATCCCGATCAGGCGCTGGTCGTCGGGGCAGACGAGCTTGTGCGCGCCCGGATCCCAATCGTTCGCGGCCCGCAGCGACGCGTTGTGGTCGTCGTGGATGGCATTGAGCATGGACCAGGCTCGCACCGGAGCGACCTGGCCGGTCTTGCCATCGGCCGCCAGCAGCCGCTGCAGGTGCGCGCCCCGCCAGTCGTCGGCGTCCATGACGCTGCGCTTGCTGCCGTCGGTGTCGTAGCGCAGCAGACCCCAGGCGTTGCCCTTGTCCTGATGCTGGAAGCCGACGATCGGCCAGTACGCGAAGTCGAGGTCCCGATTGATCAGATAGTCGACCATGTTCGGGAACCACGCCTTGTCCAGGCCCTCGGCGTCCTTGCCGATCCCGAATTCGCTTACCCACACCGGCGCGGTGAAATGCTGGTCCGGCGTGGTGGCCACGTACCCCGCGAGCTCGTCCATGGATTTGAACAGGTCGTCTCGGGACATGTCCCGGAACCGAGGATCATGGGTCTCGCCCCCGCTCAGGCCGGTCCCGCCGGTGTTGGCCGGGCCGATGTAGCTGTAGAAGTGGACCGAGTAGACCAGCTTGTGCGACCGGACCAGCGTCTGCGACAACGACTTCAGATCACGCAGCATGGGGCGCTGGTGCCAGGTCAGATCGGTCGGGATGCCGGACCAGTTGATGCCCTCGATCATGATGAGCAGATTCGGGTTGGCGTCCTTCAGGATCCGATCGCCCGCCTGGTGCGCGGCCGCCTCCCAATCGTGGCTGTCGCCCGAACCCCAGTTGGGGTTGTCCCAGGTGTCGCGCCGAACCTCATTGCGCAGATCGGCTCCGATCACCCCCGGATCGCCCTTGTACCGGGCGGCCATGAATGCCCAGTCGTTCACCCAGGTGTCGGTGTCCTGCCCGGAATTCCAGCGTTCGTTGCCATCGACGGCGCAACACCACCGGGTGGTCGTGGCGTGATTGTTGAGGATGACGCCGAGTCCGGCGCCGGTGAGCGCGGCGACCGCCTTGTCGTATACCTCCAGCGGCTTCAATCCGTTGAGCGCCGGATTCGCGGTCAGCCCTTGCACCGGCCGGTCGTCGGCGATCATCTGATTGGAGAACGGCAGCCGAATGCTGTTCAGCCCCAGGTCCTTGAAGTCCTGGACGATCTTGGCGAGCGGGACGCGGTCGAGTCCGAGCGGCGCGCGATGCCCGATTTCCTGGGCGAAGTTGTTCGCCGGATCCTCGTCGTCGCCGCTACCGGTCCAGGTACCGCTGGACCCGTGCCAGTTGCCCGACTTCAGCTTCACCCGATTCCCGGCCTCGTCGACGATATACCGGCCGCGGGTACTCAGCGGACCCTTCAACCCGGTGGGTGCGGCCTGCGCCGCCGGCTCGAGATGAACCGCGGGGACCAGCAGCAATCCCGCGGCCAGCAGCAGAATGGTGAAGGCCCTCATCTTTCCTTCCGGGCAGTCTTCGAAGAGTCGAGGGGCAGGCTCCGCCCCGGGTCACAGTCCGGTGCGGAACCCGCCCGCGCGAGCAGTTCGCTCGCATCGAAGACGTTAGGAGGCAAGGTATCCGAAGAGAAATCAGTATTTTGGGTCCATTCACAACATCGAGTTGTGATTCTCCTGGGATCGACCGCCATCGACCGGGGAAGGCAGGGGCGAATTGGTGTTCATCACGACCGGATTCGGCCGAATTCCGTGCTGGTGAGCTCTCCCGGCGCGCAATATCGCGATGACTCGCTCGAGGTCGGCCACCTGCTTGCGGAGCCGCCTGTTCTCCGCGGCCAGCGCGGCGGAGGGGCTGTCGTCGGTTGCGCATTGCTCTTGCTCGGCGTGGCGAATCCACAGTCGCAGCGCCTCGTGATGAACGCCGAGATGCGCTGCCATGGTACGGAAAGTCGGTTTGGGATCCGACTCTCGGTACAGGCGGATCGCATGCGCCCGCAGCGCGTCCGGGTATTTCTTCGGTGGAGCCACGGAGAAACGTTAGGACACAGTGCAACTACAGAGAAATCAGAATTTTCCGATCGTTGACAAGCCGAGGTTGTCAATCAGAGGTGGGGCGGCACCGTGCAGTCCGCGAAATCGGGTTCCTGTAGCAGGGCGACCAGGTCCGGATGGGTGTCGCGGATGCCGCGGGCGACCTCGACGAACGAGCGGACCAGCGCCGATTCGTGTGCGCCGCGCCAGCCGACCGCCACCTCGTTGGGCGGGGCGTCGGCGATCGGCAGCAGGCGCACGCCCGGAAACGGGATCCAGCGGGCGCAGGCCACGGTGAGGGCCACACCGATCCCGGTTGCGACCTTGTGCAGCTCCTCGAGCAGCGTGTTCGACCGCGACACCACCTGGGCCGGGGACCCGTCGCGGTAGGAGTCCAACTCCCAGAACGCATTCCACACCGGATCGGTGGTGGCAGCCCCGAGCAACGGCTCCCCGAGCAATTCGTGCGCAAAGACCTCGGTACGTGCGGCCAGCCGATGACCGGCCGGCACCATCACCATCAGCGGTTCGGCGAACAAGGTCTCGAAATGGACCCCCGCGTCGACGAAGGGGCGGCGGGCGAAGGCCACATCCACCGAACCCGTGGCCAGCCCGGCCGACGGGTCTTCGTAGGTGAAGTGGCGCATTTCGACGGTTATCCCGGGGTGGCGCTGGCGGAAGGTCGAGAGGATCGGCTCGGTCAGGGTCAGGGCCGCGCCCTCCAATGCGCCGAGGACCAGCCTGTCCTGTTCGCCGCG
Organism: Nocardia sp. NPDC059229; assembly: GCF_042754165.1. NCBI lineage: Bacteria > Bacillati > Actinomycetota > Actinomycetes > Mycobacteriales > Nocardiaceae > Nocardia > Nocardia sp. NPDC059229. The sequence goes on along the minus strand of NZ_JBHZAK010000015.1, from coordinate 9,260 downwards.
GTGCACCGACCGTGCGCGCTCGATCGCGACATCCAGGCCGGTGAGAGCGCCACGGACATCCTGCAGGAATACGGCTCCTGCGGCCGTCAATTCGACATTGCGGGTGGTCCGGGAGAACAACACCACGTCCATCGCGTGCTCGAGCTGCTTGATCTGGGTGCTCAAGCCCTGCTGCGAAACATGCAATCGCTGCGCCGCGCGGGTGAAGCTAAGCTCCTCCGCAACCGCGATAAAGTACTGCAACTGACGGGTGTGAACTTCCATGGCGCGCAGTCTAGGTCGATGGATGGTCGGAACCGAACTCTATCGTCGAATAGTCTTCCGCATTGACAAATCGGTGTTGTGAACTGTCCGCGAACAATGATTTCTCTTCGACTTCCCGGTGCGCTAGCGTTTTCCAGGGCATTCGCCATGGCCGGAACAGGAAGCATCCGTTTCTCTTCCACGCTCTGGGTGAGCAGATCGCGGACCGCCGATGCCCGCGGTGACCGCCTGCGGTCTCGGCGGTCCGGACGATCAGGCCAGCAGCTTGGCGCGCAAGGTGTCGATGGTGGCCTGATCCAGGCCCAGTCCGTCGCGCACGTACTTGTCGAAGCTCCCGTAGAGCCGGTCGACCTCGTTGAAAGCCGCCTCCAGCCACGACAATTGGACCGCTTTTGGGTCGCCGAGTTCGGTATTGCTGGCGAGGTAGTCGGCATTCACCACATCCCGGGGTACGCCGAGCAGAGTGAGCAGGACCGCGGTGGCCCAGCCGGTGCGGTCCTTGCCCGAGGTGCAGTGGTAAACCGTCGCGCCGCCGGTGTTCGCGGCGATGGATCGCAGCAGGGTGCCGAAGGCGACGTCCGAGCCGTGGAAGTCGACCATCAACGGATAGTCGATCGATTGCACGAGGTCGGAGGAGCCGTTGAGCAAGCCGTCGATCACGCCGCGCCCCAGGGTGATCACCGGGAATTCGTGGAACGAGATGCCGCTGTCGAAGCTGACCACGTCGGCGACCTTGTACTGTGCGCCCGTCGGCACCCTATCGGGCGCGCTGCTCCGCTCGGAGCCGTTGCGCAGGTCCACATCCAGCGTTACGCCCGCGGTACTCAGCTTGGCCAGATCGGCGTCGGTGAGCCCGGCCAGGCGGTTTGATCGGAAGGCCACGCCGGTGCGGACGGTGTGCCCGTCGGAGGTGCGGTAACCGCCGATATCGCGGAAATTGGCGGCGCCGTCGAGCCGGACCGCCGTCGAGGCGGGTGCCGGCAGGGTGGACACCGGGTCGTTCACCCCGGCGGAACCGGACCCCGCCGAACCCGATGACCCGAAACTTCCTGAGCCGGAACCGGACCCGGAGGCGATATCCGCCGGCTGCGCCGGCGCGGGTGCCGCGCCGAGGGTGGCACCGAGCGTGATCATCCCGGCCAGCGCAAGAGCCGCGGTGTCGGCCCGGCGGGCCTTACGTGGAGACATGTGTACCTACTTACTGTGGGAAAGGGAGCCGCCCGGTATCTGCACGAAAAACGTAGTGGCACACGCGTTCCGAGCGGAAACAGTGGTTCCGGTCCGATTGACAAGGCCAGGTTGTCAATAACCCCGAAAATAGGATTTAAGTTCTCTTCCGTTGTGCTCTAGCGTTTCCCGGCGTGAGCTAATGCTCGAATTCCCCATCGCTCACGGGTAATCGGTTCCGCGTTCTCCGGAACTGTTGGAAGGAATCATGCGTAAGACCCCGAAATTGGCTGCCGGAATTGCGGCCGCCGCATTGGTGATGTCGGGGGCGGGTCTCGCCCTCGATACCGCGACCGCCACCGCGGACACCGCCCCTCAATCCTGCGTTCAGAAACAGCACGTGGACTACAACCCGGGTATCAGCAGCTTCTGGATCACCCACACCTACGACAAATCTGTCGACGTCGCCACGGCCGCGGCGGGCACCCTGGTGACCTACAAGATCGTGGTCGGGACCACCAGCATCGGCAACCCGTACGTCAACTCGATCACCGACTACCCGCCGCCGGGCTTCGACAAGCCGGTCAAGGCCGTCGTCACCGCGTATCACTTCGGTCAGGGTGAGCAGCCCGCTGATGTGACGCCCGAGCCGAACAACGGTGGCTGGAGCGTCAACAGCACCGGATGGTTCGTCAACTCCGGCAACCCGGTCACCGCCGAGTTCACCTACAAGGTGCCCAGCTCCGTCACCGACGGTCAGCAGGTGATGAGCGGCGGCATCAGCGTCGGCGGGACCGTCGGTTCCGGTTCCGATCAGCCGAACATGAGCGTCTGCTTCACCGGTCGCGGCGCGAATCCCGGTGAGGCCCTGCTGGGCAGCCTCGACCAGGGCGGCTTCGGCTCCTCGCAGAATCAGCTCAGCTCGACCGGTTCGGTCACCGACACCATCGCCAACGTGATCAAGCGCCTGATGGGCAGCTGATTCACCGGCCCGATTCTCCTGGGGCGTGGCGTGTGCGCGGCCGCCACGGCCCAGGACCCTTCCACCATCGTTCGGAGGAGCCAGTCGTGTCGCCCAGGCGGAGTTTCGCGTCGATGATCGCGTCGTGCGCCGTTGCCGCAGCTCTTTTGTATGTCGCGCCGGGTGCGCTGCAGATTTCGCGGGCCGAGGTCGGTTCCCATCTGGATCACATCGATCGCGCGGGACAGCGGCAGCAGATGTTCTATGTGTATTCGGCTGCCATGCAACGAGTAATCCCGTTGCAGGTTCTGACGGCCGCCGAATCGACCACGCCGAGCCCGACTCTGTATCTTCTGAATGGCGCGAGCGGCGGTACCGATATCACCAATTGGTACAGCAGAACGGATATCGTGTCGTTCTTCTGGAACAAGAACGTGAATGTGGTGACTCCGGTCGGCGGCGAGTTCTCCTATTACACCGATTGGCGGCAGGACGATCCGGCCTTGGGGCGCAACCGCTGGGAGACGTTCCTGACCCGGGAACTTCCGCCGATCATCGACGCTACCCTGCACACCTCGGGTGCCAATGCGATTGCGGGCGTATCCATGTCGGCCACCTCGGCACTGGATCTCGCGTCCGCCGCGCCGATGGTGTACTCCGCGGTCGCGGCCTACAGCGGCTGCGCCTCCACCTCCGACCCGGCCGGCCGCGCCTACATCCGGCTGGTGCTGGCGCGCGGCGACGGCGACCCCAAGAACATGTGGGGGGCCGACGACGATCCGGCCTGGCGCGCCCACGACGCCGTCCTCAACGCGGACAGCCTGCGCGGCAAGGCGATCTACCTCTCCAGCGGCACCGGCCTGCCCGGTCCGGCCGAGGCGCTCACCGGGCAGCCCACACCCGACCAGATCATCACCAAGGCGAATCAGATGGTGCTGGGCGGCATGATCGAGGCCGCTACGAACACGTGCACCCATCAACTCGCCGATCGGCTGAGCGCACTGGACATCCCGGCCCGGGTCGACTTCCGCGCCACCGGAACGCATACCTGGCACTACTGGCAGGACGACCTGCACAATTCCTGGCCCCTCCTCGCCTCCGCGCTCGGCACGGCTCAGTGAGCACTGCTACCCCGCGGGCCACGGGCAAGCCGACCGGATCCCTGTCCCGTCCGGGCGGAGCCCATCGGCCCAATTCCAGTCCGCGCACGGTCAATTCGGACCTCGCGGCGACTCCAACCCATGAAGGAATCCGCCATGACATTTCGATCCCCCGCACGGGCCGCCGTTGCGACGGCGCTCGGCGTCAGTGCACTGACCCTCCTCGGCGTCGGGACCGCCACGGCCGCCCCCGCGACGGTCACCTGGACCGACAACGGCACCGTCTACAACCGCACGATCGGCACCGCGATGACCACGGGCATCGAATACCTGTCCAATCTCGGCCACCATGCCGACTTCAAAACCCAGGGACCCGCGATCACCGTCGGTGGCACGGCCCCGGGCGGCGGCACCGGCAGCTCCGACGGCCTCGGCTCTCTCCTCGGACCTCTCCTCGGCGGGCTTGGTTCCAGCAAATAGCGCCGCGAATTCCGTTGAACGAGGCCCGGAACCATCAGGTTCCGGGCCTCGTTCGTGGGCTGAGGTGACCGCGTGCAAAAAGCGGGGCCGAGTCGTTGTCGAACGACTCGGCCGCGCTTTGGTTATTGCGCCCGGGGCGGAGTGATTTACGCTTTGGTCCCCGCGGAGCCGCTGAATAGATGCTTGATCAGCTCCGAAACGAGCGCGTCCACAACGAGATTGGCCAGGGAACCCATTTTTGTGCTTCTCCTTCAGATGTTTCCGAATGAGCCTTCGCTCACCTCGAAAAACGTTATGGCACAAAGGAAAAGAACAGAAATCAAATATTGGAGATGATCGACAAGGAGTAATTGTGGATTCAGGAGGACAACGCGGGAACGGGAGTGGTGTGCCGTTCGCGGCGGTGCGGTGTCTCGAGCCGGGCGATAAGGTCCGGATCGGCTGCGCGGACCCGCCGGGCGACGTCGACGAAGGACCGTACCAGCGGGGTCTGGTGTGCGGCGCGCCAGCACACGGCGACCTCGCTCGGGGCGGCGTCGGTCACCGGAACGACGCGCACACCGGGGAATCGGATCCAGCCCGCACACGGCACCGTCATCGCGATGCCCGCGCCGGTCGCGACCTGATGCAGCTCTTCGAGCAGGGTTTTCACCGGGAAGACGGCCGGGGCGGGGCGCCCGTCACGGTGAGATTCGAGCCGCCAGAAGGCATTCCACACCGGATCGGAAGGCCCCGACGCGAGGATCGGATCGTCGAGCAGTTCCGCGACCGTGACCTCGGCGCGGTCGGCGAGGCGATGATGCGTGGGCAGCATCGCCATCAGCGGCTGGGCAAACAGCGGCTCGAACCGCAGCCCCTCGTCGACGAACGGGCGGCGCACGATGGCGACATCCACCAGTCCGTTCGCCAGACCGGCGGACGGGGTGTCGTAGGTGAAGTGACTCAGTTCGACGGTCACCTCGGGATGACGCTCCCGGAAGGCGGCCAGAATCGGTTCGGTCAAGGTCAGCGCGGCCCCTTCGAGGCAGCCCAGCACCAGGCGATCGTGTTCACCGCGATGCACCGCCCGTGCTTCCTCGACCCCGAAATCCAAGTTGGCCAGCGCATCTCGAACGTGTCGCAGAAACACCGCGCCGGCCGCGGTGAGCTCCACCTGCCGCGTGGTCCGCGAGAACAGCGTGACGTCCATCTCGTGCTCCAGCTGCTTGATCTGTGTGCTCAGACCCTGCTGTGACACGTGGAGCCGTTGCGCGGCCCGGGTGAAACTCAATTCCTCCGCGACCGCGATGAAGTACTGCAACTGCCGAGTATGAACTTCCATGAGGGGCAGTCTAGGCTGGTCAGACGTCTGAAATGAGACGTTTCCTCAACTCTTTCGAGTGGTCGGCAATTTTGCAGCAGCCATGCACGATGCGTGTTCGAATGCCGGGATCGATGGTTCGGCGGAAACGATCCGGCACCGCCACGTCATGTATTGCGGCAAGCAAAGTAGACCGTATGTCCGCCGTTCCGACCTCGCTCTCGCTCCGACTGCGGCGCGAACGCGGCTACTTGCCATAGATCGCTGAGGTGAGCAGATCTCCGGGGTAGGTGGCGACCGTCGGTGCGAGCCAAGTCGCGGCGCAGTACTGGCTGGAAGCGTTCGCCGGGCCTCCAAGGGTGATGCGGTCGATGCGGCAGTCGCGCTGTGCTGGGGCGGTCTGTCGTCGGTGGTGCGTCGGCCGGTCCCTCATGGGCAAGGTGTTGATTCATATGTTTCCCGAGTGGCGGGCGCATCCGTAGCGCAATCCGTCCCATAGGGTGCTGCTGATGGGTAGGAGCACCTGAGAGACATTTCTCTGTTCGTCATTGTTTCGAATTTCTGGTGGGTATCGGTTTGTGCCGCCACGAGCTCAGTTATAAGGAAACCAATGCGAATCCTGCTTCTCGCAAGCGCATTCAACAGCCTCACGCAGCGTATTCACGCGGAATTACGGCAGCGGGGGCACCGCCTGGGGGTCGAGTTGGCACTCGGTGACGACGAGTCACTACGGGCGGGTGTAGCGCGATTCCGGCCCGAGTTGATTCTTGCGCCGATGCTGACAGTCGCTGTGCCAGAAGATATTTGGTCGGAGAACACAGTGCTGATCGTGCATCCGGGTCCGAAAGGAGACCGGGGTCCGTCTGCGCTGGACTGGGCGATCAGTTCCGGCGCCACCGAGTGGGGCGTCACCGTTCTGCAGGCCGTCGCGGAATTGGACGCGGGTCCGATCTGGGCCTCGGAATCGTTTGTGATGCGGCCCTGCGGGAAAAGCGAGTTGTACCGTACCGAGGTCGCCGATGCCGCGATGTGTGCAGTATTGCGGGCGGTTGACCAATTCGAGCAGGGAGACTTCGAGCCCGAACCCCTCGACTACGACCGTCCCGATGTCCACGGACGACAGCGGCCATATCACGCGCAGGAGTTTCGACGTATCGATTGGTCCAGCGACAGCACGGAAGTGGTGCTCCGCAAGCTGCGCGCGGCCGACTCCCAACCCGGCGTGCTGGACGAGCTGTACGGACGCCAATACTTCGTACACGGCGGGCATCGCGAGGATCGACTGCGCGGGGCGCCGGGCGCCGTTCTCGCTACCCGGGATGGCGCGATCTGCCGAGCCACCGTGGACGGCGCGGTCTGGCTACCGCAGCTGCGCAGCCGCCGGATACCCGGCGGCCCAGCGACTTTCAAACTGCCCGCCACCGCGGTGATAGACCGCGAGCTCCTGGCCGGAGTACCGGACCTTCCCATTTCGGCAGCCGAGGCCGCAACCCGCGATACCTGGTCCGAGCTGCGGTACTACGAACTCGGGAACGTCGGCCATCTCGAATTCTCTTTTGCCGGTGGAGCAATGAGCACAGACCAGTGCCGACGGCTACTCGACGCGTATCGGCAGGCGTGTGCTCGCCCGACAACCGTGCTCGTGCTGGGGCCGGCGCGCGACCTCTTCTCCAACGGCATCCACCTCAACGTGATCGAAGCCGCCGCGCACCCCGCCGACGAGTCCTGGCGCAATATCAACGCCGTCGACGACCTGGTCGAGGCGATTCTCACGACCATGGACAAACTGGTGATCTCGGCGCTGGCCGGGAACGCGGCTGCGGGTGGAGTGATGCTGGCGCTGGCCGCTGACGAGGTCTGGTGCCGGGAGTCCACCGTGCTCAACCCGCACTACCGGCTGATGGGTTTGTACGGGTCCGAGTATTGGACCTACACGTTGCCACGCCGCGTCGGTACACAGCAGGCCGATCGGCTGATGCGGGAAGCACTGCCGGTCGGTGCACGCGCCGCCGAGGCTCTCGGCCTGGTGGACCGCGTCGTCCCAGGAGATGTCGGAGAATTTCGCGCCTGGGTGAGGCGAGAGGCCGCCACATTGTCGGCGGCCCTGTCCACCACAGCGGGTCGACTGCTCGAGAAGAAGCTCTGCCGCGCAGTGGACGAGGCGGCAAAACCCTTGGCGGCGTATCGATCCGAGGAACTCGGCCGCATGCGTCAACACTTCTACGGCGTGGGCGAGCCCTATCACCGGCTCCGCCACGACTTCGTGACGAACGCTCGCCCCTCGGCCACGCCCGCCCACATTCTCCGACAACTCACGCAAACGGAGCAGACCTGATGGTTATCGATCACTTCAGGGTGCGCACCAGGCTCACCTGGCCGCCGAGCCCACCGACGTCCCGACGCTGCCAGTCAGCTGATCCCCGTGCTGAGATCCTGTGGTTGGGGGTGTGCGGTGTCGGTGGCGGCGCGGACGACGGGGGCGAGCAGGCGGGGGAGGATGAACTGGTCGCGGGGTAGGTGTCGTGCGTCGGGGAGCCAGTTGTGTACGAGTCCGACGGCGAGGCCGCTGTCGGGGTCGGCCCAGCCGCCGGAGCCGGCGAGTCCGCCGTGTCCGAAGCCTCGTGGTGCGCCGGGGGCTGGGATGGAGTGGTAGCCGAGTCGCCAGCCCATGGGGAGCAGCAGGTTTCGGTCCGGGAGCCAGGTCTGCACGCGTGATATCTGCTGTACCCGTGATCGTGACAGCAGGGGGGTGTCGGTGACGATCGTGTTGTAGACGGAGGCGACGGCGCGGGCGGTGAATACTCCGTTGGCGGCGGGCATTTCACCGGTCAGGATCGCTGGGGCGGTTCCGGAGGTGAGCTGTTCGATGCCGTGGGTGTAGATGGATCGGACGAATCCGGTGCCCGGGAGGGGGAGTCGTCCGGCGATCCGCAGGACGTGGGCGGCGCCGGGGATGCCGAACGGGACGCGTGATCCGTGCGAGACAGCGACGGTGGTGTTCGCCGACGATGGTGGGATGCCGAGGTGGAGGCCGTCGGTGCCCAGGGGCTCGGCGAGTTCGGTGCGGTAGAGCTCGCTCATGCCCTTACCGGTGACCGCGCGGGCGATTCCGGCGGCCAGCCAGCCGAAGGAGATCGCGTGGTATGCGGGTATTCCGCGCCATCGGTCCGGTGCGGCGGCGGCGATCCGCTCTTCCATCAGGTGGTGGTCGACCAGCTCGTCGAGATTCTTGGCCAGCGGTGTGACGTGGGAGAGTCCGGCGCGGTGGCTGAGGACTTCGGCGACGGTGATCTTCTTCTTGCCGTTGGCGGCGAAGGCGGGCCAGTATTCGGCGACCGGTGCGTGGTAGTCGAGCAGTCCGCGTTCGGCCAGCCGGTGCAGCACGGTGGCGGTGATGCCTTTGGAGGTCGAGTACGACAGCGCGGCGGTGTTGTGTTGCCAGGCGATGCCGCGGTCGGGGTCGGCGGTGCCGGTCCAGACATCGATCACGGGGCGGCCGCGGTGGTAGACCGCCAGTGCGCCGCCGCCGCGGCCGGTGGAGAACAGCCGCGCGAATGCGGCGATCGCGTCGGCATAGCGGTGTTCCCAGGTGCCGTGCACGATGGTGCCGGACGCGTGGGGGTGATCGTGTCGGGAAGGAAGCGGATCAGGCACGTCGTTGTCGCCTTACTCGTTGCCGAATTTCTTTGCAGCACAGGGGAATCGGAATGTGGTGTTAGCCGGGGACGTAAGCGGTCGAGGAGTCGGGGTAGGCGCGCCACGCCCATGACAGCGAGTCCAGCAGGTTGCGTTTGAGCGTGCGCGCGTCGCGGGTGTCGCTGGGGGTTTGGGTGAGGGCTTCGCGGATCATCTGCACGAACCGCCAGCGGGTGACGCCGAAGGCGACGAGCAGTTCGCCGGCGCTGGCGCCGCCGGAGGGGGCCCGTCGGATCGCGAACTCGACCACGGATCTCGCGGTCGTGTCGAGGGATTTGTTGGCCGCCAGAAA
>NZ_JBHZAK010000014.1:259679-267683 GCF_042754165.1 Nocardia sp. NPDC059229 | reverse complement strand
ACCTCAACCCTGGTGGACCCCAACGTGTTCGAATCCATCCGCGCCGGCAAGGCGTAAACGGGCAGACTCCGCGAGCGGCCCCCTGATCGGCGATCAGGGGGCCGCTTCGGGTATAGGGTTGTCAAGAAGTTCCGGGCAAACCGTTAGAATTGCGCAAAAGGTGTGCCGGGAAGTCTGGTCGGCATGCGGTTGTGCCGTCGGTCCCTGGAGTGGTGTAGCACGCCGCTTTCTCGTCGACCGACCGAAAGGCTGCACCGTGATCACTCAGGTCCGTTCCGAGCTGGCCCGCTATCTGAGAACCGAAACCTTCGGCGGCGCACTGCTTCTCATCGCCGCGGCCGCGGCGCTCATCTGGGTCAACTCACCGTGGGGCGCGAGCTACACGACCATGCTCGACACCAGGCTCGCCATTCCCGCCCTCCACCTCGACCTCACACTGGCCGACTGGACCAAGGACGGCCTGCTGGCCATCTTCTTCTTCGTGGCCGGGCTGGAGCTCAAACGGGAGCTGGTGGTCGGTGAACTCGCCGACCGCAAACGCGCCACCCTGCCCATCGTGGCCGCCGTCGGTGGTGTGGTGATGCCCGCGCTCATCGCCACCGCCGTCGGCTGGGGCGCGCCGGGCATGGACCGCGGCTGGGCCATCCCGGTCGCCACCGATATCGCCTTCGCGCTGGCCGTGCTCGCCATGACCGGATCGCGGATTCCGCCCGGCGCCCGGGTGTTCCTGCTCAGCCTGGCCGTGGTGGACGACCTGATCGCCATCATCCTGATCGCCGTCCTGTTCACCACCACCCTGAAGATGCTGTGGCTGCTGGTGGCCGTGCTGTGCCTGACCGGCTGGGCGCTGGCCCAGCGCTTCCGCCTCGGCAGCCCGTTCATCTATGTCCCGCTGGGCCTGATCGCCTGGTACTCCCTGCACGAGGCCGGAATTCACGCCACCCTGGCGGGCGTGGCCTGCGGCCTGCTCACCCGAGTGCGCCCGGATCCCGGCGAGGACGAGCACCGCGTGCCCGCCGCCCGGCTCGAGCACTTCTTCCAGCCCATCTCCGCCGCACTGTGCGTACCGTTGTTCGCGCTGTTCGCCTCTGGCGTTCCGCTGGATGCGAGCGTGCTGTCGAAGCTGTTCACCGACCGGCTGGCGCTGGCCATCGTCCTGGGCCTGCTGGTCGGCAAAACGGTCGGCATCTTCGGATCCAGTTGGCTCGCCGTACGGTTGGGAGTCGCGGAACGACCCGCTGATCTCGGTTATCGGGACATGTTCGCCCTGTCGGTACTGGGCGCGATCGGCTTCACCGTTAGCCTCTTGGTGGCAGAACTGGCCTTGGTAGGCGTCGGCGACGGGTCGGCCGCAGAGCTCGCGAAAGCGGCGGTGTTGCTCACGTCTTTGGCGGCTTCCCTGGCGGGTTCGGCGCTACTGTTGCGTCGGGGCCGTGCTCACCAGGCACGACGTGACGAGCGGGCACTGCAAAATCAAGAGCGACACCGGACAGTACTACCGGGACATGGAGAAGGGTCGAGCAATTGAGCTTCACACAGGGCGGTAACGGCTACGACGGGAACCGCACCCGCACCGTCACTTCGATTCCGCTGTCCGATGTCGACGCCCATCAGTCGGCGACCTTCGGCACCTTGGTCCGCGACGCGACCGAGCAGATGTCGACCCTGGTGCGCGCCGAGGTGGAGCTCGCCAAGGCCGAGGTGACCGGTGAGATCAAGAAGGGCCTGCAGGGCAGTGTCTTCTTCATCCTGGCGCTGACCATCCTGCTGTTCAGCTCCTTCTTCTTTTTCTTCTTCCTCGCCGAACTGCTCGACATCTGGCTGTACCGCTGGGCCGCGTTCCTGGTGGTGTTCCTGCTGATGATCGCGGCGGTCGCGGCCTTCGCGTTGCTGGGCTATCTGAAGGTGCGCAAGCTGCGCGCGCCGGAGAAGACCATCGAGTCCCTCAAGGAGGCGAAGAGCGTGCTGCCCAGCGGTTTCGGCCACACCGACGCGGAGACGGCCGAGGTCTCCGTCGAACTCGGCAAGCCCCGGACCTAGACCTTCGATTACGCTCCATCGGCGTGTCGTCGAATTCGCATCCGGATCCGTCCGCAGTCCGCTATGACGGGCCGTGGACCCATCGGGACGTGCACGCCAACGGCATTCGCTTCCACGTGGTCGAGGCCGTGCCCGCCGGGACGGCCTACACGGACCCGGACATGCCTCTGGTCGTGCTGCTGCACGGCTTCGGCGACTTCTGGTGGTCCTGGCGCCACCAGCTGACCGGGCTGGCCGCACGCGGCTTCCGCACGGTGGCGGTGGACCTGCGCGGCTACGGCGACACCGACAAGCCACCACGCGGCTACGACGGCTGGACCCTCGCCGGTGATGTCGCCGGCCTGATCCGCGCGCTGGGCCACACCGAGGCGACCCTGGTCGGGCACGCCGAGGGCGGCCTGGTGTGCTGGGCCACCGCCGTACTGCACCCGCGGGTGGTGCGATCGATCGCGCTGATCAGCTCCCCGCATCCGGTGGCGCTGAAGCGGGCCGTGCTGCGCGACAAGCCACAGCGCTCGGCCTGGCTGCCGGACTTCCTGCGCTATCAGGTGCCGCGCGTGCCCGAGGCCCGGCTCACCCGCGACGACGGCATCGAGATCGAACTCCTGCTCCGCGACCGGGTGGGCGAACGCTGGTCGGCCACCGAGGAATTCACCGACACCGCCCGCCGCATGCGCACCGCCATCCGGATCCCCGGCGCGGCGCACTGTGCGCTGGAATATCAGCGCTGGGCGTTCCGTAGCCAGTGGCGGCCCGACGGCCGGCGTTTCATGGCGGCCATGAGCGAACCGGTGCTGGTGCCCACGCTGGCCCTGTACGGCGACCGCGACCGGTACATCCTGCCGGGCACCATCCGCCGCGGCCAGCAGCTCTCGCCGCAGCGCCGGGTGGTGGCCATCCCGGACGCGGGTCACTATGCGCACCAGGAGAATCCGGAGCCGGTGACCGCGGAGATCGCCAAACTGCTGGTCTGACCAGGCTCTCCGAAACGGAAAAACGGCCCCGGCGAATCATGTTCGCCGGGGCCGTTTTTCCGTTCTTCCAGGCTCAGCTCAGCACACAGCTGCCGGTGCCGACAGCCGTCGATTGACCTGCCGCCGAGCTCAGTTCGGGCCGCACCTCGTCGAGGGTGAGCACGTACCCGGTGTCGTCGTCGGTGACCGCCGCGCCGAACACCACGCCCAGGATCCGTCCGTCGGTGTCCACCAGCGGGCCGCCGGAGTTACCGGCCCGGACCTGGCCGCGAATGGTGTAGACCTCACGCTTGACATCGGCGTCGCGGTAGATGTTGGGACCCTTCAGGTTCAGGGTCTCGCGCACGCGGGCCGCGCTGGCGGTGTAGCGCCCGCCGCCCGGGTAACCGAGCACGATGGAGCTCTCCCCCGAGCCGGCATCGGCCGGAGCCAGGTCCAGTGGCTGCGCGTTCAGGCCCGGCACCGCCAGGATCGCCACGTCCTTGGACGAGTCGAACAGCACCACGGTGGCGGGCAGCGACCCGCGCGCGGTGTCCACGCTGACAGTGTTGGTGCCCGCGACCACGTGCGCGTTGGTCATGATGCGCTCCGGGGCCACCACGAAGCCCGAACCCTCCAGCTGCCGTTGGCAACTGGGCGCGATGCCGCGGATGCGCAGCACGCTGCCCTGCAGCTGCTGGGCCACCGGCAGCTGCAGCACGCTGGGATCGGGCGGTTCCACGGCTGTGATCGGGACGTGCCCGAACGGGCCGATGACATCCGGCAGCCCGGAGGTGTTGAGTAGGTTGGAGAAGTCGGTCGGCACCCGCCGCAGCCAGTCCGGCGCGACATGGTCGACATTGCGCAGCACCTGGGAGTTGGTGACCGCGGCCGCGATTCCGGGCTGCGAGGAGTTGGTCAGCGGCAGTGCCAGCAGCCACGCGGTGGCCAGCACCGCCGCCGCCTGCAGGCCCGCGCCCACCACGCTGTCCACGCTGCGGGTGAACGGATCCCGCATGCCGCCGCGCGCGGCCCGCCCGAGCACCATGCCCGCGACCTCGCCGACGATCACCAGCGCCACGATGAGCAGCACGCCCACCAGCACCCGGGTGCGGCCCTCGTTCAGGTGCTTCAGGATGTGCGGCGCGATCAGAATGCCCGCGACCGCACCGAGAATGACGCCCAGGAAGGCGAGCGCCGAAGCGACCGCGCCCTGCCGCCACCCGGAGGTGGCGGCCAGCAGCGCCAGAATGATGATGCCGAGGTCGAGCCAGCCCGAGGCGCTCATAATGTCATCCCTACCGCGGCCAATGCGGCCTGCAGATCACGTACATCGTGATGGTCCCATTCGCGTTCCCACCCGGACACCGCCAGCAATCCGGCGAGCACCCCGGCGGTGAACCCCCACACCAGCATTCCGTCCACGGTGAACGCCGGGCCCACATAGCCCAGTGGATGGCGCACCACGAAACGGTTGGCCGGATCGATGAGCTCGGACAGCGGCACCCGCGCCACGCGGGCGGCCTCCGTCTCGCTCACCACCCCCACCTCGCCGGGGGTGCGCCAATAGGCGACCACCGGCGTCACATCGAACCGCGACGGCGGCACGAAGATCTTGGGCAGCACCGCGATCGGCTCCACACCGGCGGGGTCGAGCCCCGTCTCCTCGCGCGCCTCGCGCAGCGCGGTGCTGACCGGGCCGTCGTCCTGCGGCTCCACCCCGCCGCCCGGGAACGCCACCTGGCCGCTGTGCTGGCGCAGGGTGGCGGCACGCTGGGTGAGCAGCACGTCGGCATCGGCCGGAAGTCCGCCCGGCGCAGTCGAATCCGGCTCGGGGGAGCCGCCGAAGAGCACCAGTACCGACGCCTCCCGGGCCCGGGTCGCCGCCGCGGCGAAGCGCCGCATGGTGCTGCGGCGCAGCACCGGGTTCACGCCGGTGGGATCGGCCGGGTCGTGCTCGGCCACCCCGCGCAGCCACTCCGGAATGCCATTGGCAGACGCCTCGAGTCTCATCACCACACCCTTGTCGAAAGATCCACTCGTCCAGCCCTCACGCCCTGACCCCCAATTCGGCCGCGACGGTGGCGGAAATGTCCTCGACGCTGGTGAACGGGCGCACCACGACTTTCGCAACGGTGCCGTCGGCGCGCAACAGCACCGAGATCGGCAGCACGGCGGGCGCGCCGACGGCGGTGCGGACCCTGGCATTCGAATCCTCGACCCCGGGCAGGTGGATGCCGAGCCCGCTCAGCCGCGACAGCGCCTTGGCGGTCCCCGTATCGCTGTGCACGGTCAGCACCGTGAGCGCGTTCCCCGCCTGCTGCGAGAACTGTTGCAACAGCGGCAGTTCCTCCGCGCACGGACCGCACCAGTAGGCCCACAGATTGAGCAGCGCGGGCTTGCCGGCCAGCGCCGCAACCAGATCCACCGGCCGGCCGTCGGCCAGGCAGTCCAGCGTGATGCCGCGCAGCGGGCCGTCGCCGACGGGCGCGCCGGTGGGCGCGGGACAGGCGGCCAGCGCCGCCGCGGTCCGATCCGAGTCGGCGACAGCCGGTTCGGCGGGCCCGGTGGCCGTGGTCGAGCCGGTCGCGGCGTTCTTGTCGTCGGAGTGGGTGAACTGCGGCCAGAGCGCGACCGCCGCCGCCACGGCGACGATCACCGCCGCCAGCGCCCACCGCCACCCGGTGTTGCCCCGCGCCGTCTCGGCGCTCACAGGCCGACCAGTTCGAGAAGATGGTCGGTCTCCGGGCCCTTCACCAGCTTTGCCGCCTCGGTCGGATCGGTCGGTCCCTCACCGAAGGACGGGCAGTCGTTGGCCAGCAGGCACGCGCCGCACGCGGGCTTGCGCGCATGGCATACGCGGCGGCCGTGGAAGATCACCCGGTGCGAGAGCATGGTCCAGTCGCGGCGCTCGATCAGCTCGCCGACGGCGTGCTCGATCTTGACCGGATCCTCCTCCGCGGTCCAGCCCCAGCGCCGCACCAGCCGTCCGAAATGGGTGTCGACGGTGATGCCCGGGACATCGAAGGCGTTGCCGAGGATGACGTTCGCGGTCTTGCGCCCGATGCCGGGCAGGGTGACCAGCTCGGCGAGGGTACCCGGCAGTTCGCCGTCGAAACGCTCGACCAGTTCCTGGCCCAGCCCGATGAGGGAATTGGCCTTGTTGCGGTAGAAGCCGGTGGGCCTGATGTACTCCTCCAGCTCGGCCCGATTGGCTTCGGCGTAATCGCGTGCGCCGCGGTACTTCGCGAACAGCGCGGGCGTGGTGAGGTTCACCCGCACGTCGGTGCACTGCGCGGAAAGAATTGTGGCGACCGCCAATTCGAGGGGCGTGGTGAAATCCAGCTCACAGTGCGCGTCGGGGAACTCGACGGTCATTTCCCGGTACATACGCCGGGCCCGCCGGACCAGGCCGATCCGAGTCTCTTTGTCGCGCTTGCGCGCTTTGGCCGGACGCGAAAACCGTGGCGCATCCGAGACATCGACCGGAGCCCCGTCAGGGGTAGCTTGAACGCCCGAATTATCCGGGTCTGCCCCGCTCACGGCCGCGTTGGATTCAGAGACACGCACGCCCCCACCTTACGGAACCACCCCTGCCCCACAACCGGGCTGAGTACCCGCCGTGTTCCATCTGAGACCTTCGGCGTGTTTACTGCTGCCTATGCAAGGACTCGCTGTGGTGCTGTTTCCGATAGCGCTGATGCTGTTCGCGTTGGTGATGGAACGGGTCGAGAATCGACTTCGCAAGCTTCTCGAACCAGACCCAGAGGTCCAGCAGTATCTCGATCGAGCCACGAATGCCGAGGTCAGCGATCTGACCAAGCTGGGTTTGCCGGCTGCGGCGGCGCGTCCGCGGCGCGCCCGGCCCGCGGCCAAGGGAATGGACGTCGCACAGGCCAGCTGATCCGCGCGGGTCGGTGGTCGAGTGGTCCGGTGGCTTTCAGCTCCGGACCACTTTTTACGATCTTCATGACGCCGGTCTCACGGCGTGTCGTAGATTACTTGTGAAGCGTGTCGCGAAACCGTCGTTGTGTGTCGCGTACTGCGGCTCCGCGTGTCTGAGAATGAGCTCGGCGCGTGGTGTCTATCACTACCCGGCGGTATTGCAAAGTAGACTGCACTGTCGGCCGAGTCGTTTCGGTCCAGGACAGAGCCATTTCCCATAAGGAGCACATTCGTGGACGAGGCCCTCGCCAGAGCAGGCATCTTCCAAGGCGTCGAGCCCACCGCGGTGGCCGCTCTCGCCAAACAGCTGCAACCCGTTGACTTCCCGCGCGGGCACGTCATCTTCAACGAGGGCGAACCCGGCGACCGGTTGTACATCATCACCTCGGGCAAGGTGAAGATCGGCCGCCGCTCCCCCGACGGTCGTGAGAACCTGCTGACGATCATGGGCCCGTCGGACATGTTCGGCGAGCTCTCGATCTTCGACCCGGGCCCGCGCACCTCGACGGCCACCACCGTCACCGAGGTCCGCGCGGTCACCATGGACCGGGACGCCCTCAAGGCGTGGATCGATCAGCGGCCCGAGATCGCCGAGCAGCTGCTGCGGGTGCTCGCCCGCCGCCTGCGCCGCACCAACAACAACCTGGCCGACCTGATCTTCACCGATGTTCCGGGTCGTGTCGCCAAGGCGCTGCTGCAGCTCGCCCAGCGCTTCGGCACCCAGGAGGCGGGCGCGCTGCGCGTGACCCACGACCTCACCCAGGAGGAGATTGCCCAGCTGGTCGGCGCCTCCCGCGAGACCGTGAACAAGGCGCTCGCCGACTTCGCGCACCGCGGCTGGCTGCGGCTCGAGGGCAAGAGCGTGCTGATCTCCGACTCGGAGAGACTGGCCCGCCGCGCTCGCTGAGCGGCGACAGGTTACATGCGGAGGCGGGGGGGGGGGCGGGGCCGGCGCCGGTGGGGGGGGGGGCGGGGCGAGGTACGACGCCCGCGTAAGGTGACGGGGGCGTGTGCAGCGAGGTGCGCCGGCAAGGTGAACTGGCCGGGAGCGCGCGGCGGCGGGCCA
>NZ_JBHZAK010000014.1:0-259669 GCF_042754165.1 Nocardia sp. NPDC059229 | reverse complement strand
GTCATGACTTCGTGCGCGGCAGGCATGGGGCCAGGCTATCGACGGTGCGTGAGGGCGAGCGACTCCATTACGGGGCGCCCGGGGCGCGCACTTGGGGGCGGACACGTACATGACGGAGAATCGCTCCGTACGTCTACGAGTTCTGTACCCCCTGCCCGGACAAGGAGTTCTGTGCCCGCCCGGCCCCCCCCCCCCCCCCCGGGCGGCGGCCCCCCCCCGCCTCGACGCGTAAAGGACCAAACTCTTCGGAGTTTCAGGGGCTTCGCCCCTGAAACCCCTATACCTGTGAACGCAGGTACGCCAGCTGCGCTTCGACCGAGCTGTGGGCGGCCGGCCAGAGGCGCTTGTCCACATCGGCGTAGACCTCGGCGACGATCTGCAGCGCTTTGGCTTTGGGGCCGAGCTTCTCCAGGGCGGCGCGGACCTGGTTCAGGCGCTCCTCGCGGTGGGCGATGTAGTAGCGGATGACCGGTTCGGCGTCGGCGTGGTCGGGACCGTGGGCCGGGAGCAGAGTGCGGCCGGAAGCGACCGCCACTAGCCGATTCAGCGAGTCCAGATAGGCCGCCAGCGCGCCGTCCCAGGATTCCAGGACGGTCGTACCACTTCCGAGAACGGTGTCACCGGTGAGCAGCGCTTGCTCGTCGTCCGGGCCGTCGAGCAGGAAGCTGAGCGAGTCCTCGGTGTGCCCCGCGGTGGCGAGCACCGTGATGCGCAGCCCGGCGACTTCGATGACCTCGCCGTCGGTCAGGTGGGTGCCCGCCCCACGCAGGAACTCGGAATCCTTGGCGCGCACCGCGGTTCCGGTGGCCTTGACCAGGTGGTCGATACCGCCGGTGTGGTCGTGGTGCTTGTGGGTGATGAGGGTGAGGGCGATGTTCCCACCGGTCTCGCGCACCAGCGCCTCGGTGTGCGCGCGGTCCTTCGGACCCGGGTCCACCACAACGTATTCCGTGGCGCCGGGAGCGCGCAGCAGCCAGGTGTTGGTGCCCTGCAATGTCATTCCGCTGGGATTGTCGGCCAGCACGACGGCGGCGGACGGAGTCACTTGCCGCAGTTGCTCGTACGCGGGGTGAGTGAGCGTCATTGTTTCGTCCTAATGCACCGAGCGTGATGCGTCCAGAGTTGAACGCATCACGCTTCCGACTGTGCCCCAAGCATTTCGGGGTTACCGCACCTCGGCGATGAGTTCCACCTCGACCGGGGTGTTCAGGGGCAGCTCGTTGACGCCGACCGCGGAACGGGCGTGCACCCCGGCCTCGCCGAGCACCGCGCCGAGCAGCTCGGACGCGCCGTTGATGACCAGCGGCTGGCTGTTGAAGCCGGACGCGGAGGCCACGAAACCGACGACCTTGACGATGCGCACGACATTGTCCAGGCCGACCAGATCGTGCACGACCGCAAGGGCGTTGAGGGCGGCCAGCCTGGCCATCTCAGCGCCCTGCTCGACGGTGACCTCGGCGCCGAGCTTGCCGGTCAGCGGCAGCTCGCCGTTCACGAACGGCAACTGACCGGAGGTGTAGACGTAGTTGCCGGACCGGACGCCGGGCACGTACACCGCGACCGGCTTCGGAGCCGGCGGCAGTTCGAGCCCGAGCTCCTTCAGGTTCTCGGCCCAGGACATCAGCTCTTCGCCCGCTTCAGATAGGCGACGTGCTGTTCACCGGTCGGTCCGGGCAGCACCGTGACGAGTTCCCAGCCGTCGGAACCCCACTGGTCGAGAATGGCCTTGGTGGCATGGGTCAACAGGGGCACCGTCGCGTACTCCCACACGGTCACATCACTCATGCGCTGAGACTAGCCCCGGCCGGCTTCCCCCAGTTCCCCAGGCCCGCCGACTACGCTGCGGGATCAGGAAATACGAGTTTCCAGAGTGGTGTATCAGACAGTTGCCGAGTCCTGTGGGCAGGAATTCGGAACGAGTTATAGGCTCGCGAGCGTGGGAGTACCGATAGCAGTGCCCGTTTCGGTTGAGCCGGGGGTCGAAGCAGGTTGGCCGGAGCGGGCGGACAAGGCCCGCCTGCACTACGTTTCCGGGAAGGGGGGCACCGGGAAGTCGACCGTCGCCGGGGCACTGGCACTGGCGCTGGCCGCCGGGGGGCGCCGGGTGCTGCTGGTCGAGGTCGAGGGCAGACAGTCCATTGCCCAGCTGTTCGATCTCCCGCCCTTGCCGCCCACCGAGACTCGCATCGCCACCGCGGACGGCGGCGGCGAGGTGATGGCACTGGCCCTCGATGTCGAGCACGCCTTCCTCGAGTACCTCGACATGTTCTACAACCTGGGCTTCGCCGGGCGCGCCATGCGCCGGGTGGGCGCCATCGAGTTCGTCACCACCATCGCGCCGGGCCTGCGCGACGTGATCCTCACCGGCAAGATCAAGGAATGCGCGGTGCGCGCCGACAAGTCCGGCAAGCCCGCCTACGACGAGATCGTCATCGACGCGCCCCCGACCGGCCGCATCGCCAGTTTCCTGGACGTCACCCAGGCCATGGTCGAGATCGCCGGCGGCGGTCCCATCGCCGCGCAGGCCGAGGGCGTGTCCAAGCTGCTGCACTCCGAGCAGACCATGATCCACCTGGTCACGCTGCTGGAGGCGCTGCCGGTGCAGGAAACCGCCGACGCCGTCGCCGAACTCACCGCCAACGACCTGAATATCGGGACGGTCATCGTGAATCGGGCGAGCGAGGGCTACCTGCCGCGCTCGGTGCGCGAACAGGCCGCGCAGGGCACGGTCGACATCGACGCCCTGCGGGCCGGACTGACCGAGGCCGGGATCAGCCTGTCCGAGACCGATTTCGAGGGCCTGGTCGCCGAGACCGTGGAGCATTCCGCGCGGCTGGCCGCCCAGGACGAGAGCGCCGCCGAACTGGCCCAGCTCGACATCTCGCGGCTGTACCTGCCGTCGCTGACCGACGGCATGGATCTGGGCGGGCTCTACGAGCTGGCCGAAGTCTTGAGCGCGCAGGGGGTTCGCTAGTCATGGTCGTTCCGGCAGGCACTGTGCCCCTGGACATTTCGAAGATCCTCGCGGATCCGTCGGCCCGCATCGTGGTGTGCTGCGGCTCCGGCGGCGTCGGCAAGACCACCACGGCCGCGGCCATCGCGCTGCGCGCCGCCGAGTCGGGCCGCAAGGTCGTGGTGCTCACCATCGACCCGGCGCGCCGGCTGGCCCAGTCGCTGGGCGTGAGCGATCTCGGAAACGCCCCGCAGAAGGTCGAACTCGGGCCCGAGGCCAAGGGCGAGCTGTTCGCCATGATGCTGAACATGCGCCGCACCTTCGACGACATGGTGCTCGAGCACACCAGCCCGGACAAGGCCGAGCAGATCTTCGCCAACCCGATCTACCAGACCGTCGCGTCCTCCTTCGGTGGCACCCAGGAGTACATGGCGATGGAGAAGCTCGGGCAGCTGGCGTCCAAGCGCGAGTGGGACCTGATCGTGGTCGACACCCCGCCCTCCCGCAATGCCCTGGACTTCCTGGACGCGCCGAAGCGGCTGGGGAACTTCCTCAACGGCAAGATGATCCGGGTCATCATGGCCCCGGGCCGCGGGGTCGGGAGGTTCGTGGCGGGTGCCATGAGCCTGGCGCTGCGCGGCGTCTCGACCATTGTCGGCGGTCAATTGCTCAAAGACGCCAGTGTCTTCTTGCAGTCACTGGAGTCCATGTTCGGCGGCTTCCAGGATCGCGCGGACCGCACCTACGCCATGCTGTCGCGGCCGGGCACCCACTTCCTGGTGGTGGCCGCGGCCGAGCCGGACGCGCTGCGCGAGGCGAGCTTCTTCGTCGATCGGCTCTCGACCGACCGGATGCCGCTGGCCGGCCTGGTACTGAACCGGACCCACCCGGTGCTGAGCGGCCTGTCCGCGGAGGAGGCGCAGGTCGCCGCGGATCGGCTCGCGCCGGAGACCGCGACCAACGGCGCGACGCCGGAACCCGAGGCGGATACCCCGGAAGCCCTGGCCGCCGCGGTACTGCGCATTCACGCACACCGGGCGGCCACCGCCAAGCGGGAACAGCATCTGCTGCACCGCTTCACGGGCGCGCACCCGAGCGTTCCGATCGTCGCCGTCACCGCGCTGCCGTTCGAGGTCGCCGACCTGGAAGCACTGCGCGCGGTGGGTGATCAGCTGGTCGAGGCGGGCGTGAAGTCCGCCTGACAGAGTCAGGCAGTTCGACCCTTTGGTTTGAAATGCCCGATCCGACCCCGGACACGGATCGAGCCCGCTTTCGCGGGCTCGATCCGTTCTGCTTATAGGGGGGATCTGGGTAAGGGATACTCGGTTACATCGCTACCTTCTGTGATCGCTGGACGCGGAAGAAGTCCGCCCAACTCGTCACCTCCGGATGCTGCTTGAGCAGCGCGCGGCGCTGCCGCTCGGTCATGCCGCCCCACACTCCGAACTCGACACGGTTGTCCAGGGCATCCGCCCCGCACTCCATCAGCACCGGGCAGTGCCGGCAGATGGTTGCCGCTTTGCGCTGCGCTGCGCCACGCACGAACAGCTGGTCGGGATCCACTTCCTTGCATCGGGCCTGGGAAACCCAGGCGATTCTCGCTTCGGCCTGCTCCACGTCCAATCGAGCGATCGGGGTAGTCATGTGCATTTGGTGTGCCCCTTTGCAGTCCGAACACCGGGTCACGGCGCTCCAGAATCGCGAGTGCAGCGCGCAGTTACCCAACCCCACTGCGTTCTGCACCACATTCCACTTTGAGTGTTAGCTCTATCACACTGGGTTCTCAATCTAGGTAAAGGTGTGCGGCCTGCGCAAGACCGTCCCGAGATTTTCTGGTACGTCCGTCCACGCATTCGTTGCACGGAACCGGGCAGTCCGTCTCTTTTAGGACGAATGAACACCCCGCCGGGCGAACACCGAGTGTCCGCAAGGCCAATTAGGCTAGGGCCCGTGCCGATCACACGAACGCTCTGGAGACTGGCAGGCGCGTGCGTCTTGGCCGCCGTGTTGCTCGCCGGTCTGCTGTTCCCGCTCGCCGGTGGCTTCGGGTTCATCTCCAACCGAGCCGCGGACGCCGTCGACAATGTCTCCGCCGAACTCGTCGAGGGCAGTGTGCCCGCCGTCTCGACCATGGTGGATGCGAATGGGACACCGTTCGCCTGGCTGTACGAGCAGCGCCGCTTCGAGGTCCCCAGCGAGAAGATCTCCAATGACATGAAGCTGTCCCTGGTCTCGGTGGAGGACAAGCGCTTCGCCGACCACCACGGTGTGGACTGGCAGGGCACCTTCCGGGCCTTCCTGACCAACACGTCGGGCGGCCAGGTCTCCCAGGGTGGCTCCACCATCGACCAGCAGTATGTGAAGAACTACCTGCTGCTCGTCGTGGCCAAGACCGACGCCGAACGCCGGGCCGCCACCGAGACCACCCCCGCCCGCAAGATCCGCGAGATCCGGATGGCGCTGACCCTGGACAAGCGGCTCACCAAGGACGAGATCCTCACCCGGTATCTCAACCTGGTGCCCTTCGGCAACGGCTCGTACGGCATCCAGGACGCCGCGCAGACCTACTTCGGCGTGGACGCCAAGGATCTGAACGTCGTGCAGTCGGCCATGCTCGCCGGCATGGTGCAGTCCAGCTCCAAGCTGAACCCGTACACCAACCCCACGGGCGTGCTGGAGCGCCGGAACACCGTGCTGGACACGCTGATCCAGAATGTGCCCAATCGCGCCGACGAGTATCGCAAGGCCAAGGAATTGCCCCTCGGCGTGCTGCCCGAGCCCA
The DNA here is from genome assembly GCF_042754165.1 of Nocardia sp. NPDC059229. Lineage (NCBI taxonomy): Bacteria > Bacillati > Actinomycetota > Actinomycetes > Mycobacteriales > Nocardiaceae > Nocardia > Nocardia sp. NPDC059229. The sequence goes on along the minus strand of NZ_JBHZAK010000014.1, from coordinate 253,934 downwards.
AGGGCCTGCCGCGCGGCTGCATCGCGGCCAATGACCGCGGCTTCTTCTGCGACTACGCGATGCAGTACCTGACCAACGCCGGCATCAGCCGCGATCAGCTCGAGAAGGGCGGCTACCTGATCCGCACCACGCTGGACCCGGCGGTCCAGGACCAGGTGCGCGACTCGCTGGCCGCCAACACCAACCCGAATCTGGACGACATCGCCGAGGTCATGAATATCGTGGCGCCCGGCCAGGATTCGCATCCGGTGCTGGCCATGGGCTCGAGCCGCGTCTACGGCCTGGACGCCAACGCGCATCAGACCGTGCAGCCACAGCCGTACTCGATGGTCGGTGACGGCGCGGGCTCGATCTTCAAGATCTTCACCACGGCCGCGGCCATGGAGAAGGGCCTGGGCATCAATGCCACGCTGGATGTCCCGTCGTTCTTCTCGGCCAAGGGCATGGGTAATTCCGGGACGCCGGGCTGCCCGCCGGAGACCTACTGCGTGAAGAACGCGGGCAACTACGCGGGCTCGATGTCGGTGACGCAGGCGCTGGCGACCTCGCCGAACACGGCCTTCGTCAAGCTGATCCAGGCCGTCGGGGTGCAGCCGACCGTCGATATGGCGGTGCGCCTGGGCATGCGTTCCTACACCCAGCCCGGCACCTCCGGCCACGGCAACCAGAGCCTGGCCGACATGATCAAGGACCAGAACCTGGGCTCGTTCACCCTGGGCCCGGTGGCGATCAACCCCCTCGAACTGTCGAATGTGGCCGCCACGCTGGCCTCCAGCGGCAAGTGGTGCCCACCCAACCCGATCAAGGAGGTGGTGGACCGCAACGGCAAGCAGGTACCGCTGACCCAGCAGGCCTGTGAGCAGGTGGTCGATCCGGGCCTGGCCAACACTCTCGCCAACGCCCTGAGCCAGGACGTGGTGAGCGGTACCGGTGCCGGTTCGGCGCACTCGGTGGGCTGGAACGTCCCGACCTCGGCCAAGACGGGCACCACCGAGACCCACCGGTCCTCGGCCTTCCTGGCCTTCACCAACTCCTTCGCCGGGGCCAGCTACATCTACGGCGACAGCCCGACGCCCGGTGAGATCTGCTCGTTCCCGCTGCGCAGCTGCGGCAGCGGAAACCTGTACGGCGGTAATGAACCCGCGAAAACCTATCTGGGCGCGATGAAGAACGTGCTCGACCACTTCCCGCCGGCGGCGCTGCCGCCGCTGGACGACAAGTACGTTCGCGGATCGAACAATTCGCAGATCCCGGATGTGATCGGCATGACCCAGGCGGAGGCCACCTCCACCCTGGTCGGGGCGGGCTTCCAGGTGTCGGTGACGACGCAGCCGGGCGCGAACAAGGGGACGGTCATGAACGTGTCGCCGAACGGGTCGGCCATCCCGGGCTCGGTGATCACGCTCTACGTGAGCGACGGCAGTCAGATCCCGGCGCCCGCGCCGAACGCGCCGCCCACGGTGCCGGGCTTGCCGAGCATCACCATCCCGCAGCTGCCGCCGATCCCGATTCCCATCCCGATCCCGCGGTAGGCAATCTCGCGGTGGGCAAAGGAAAGGCCCGGAGTGATTCACTCACTCCGGGCCTTTCGTATTAATAAGACAGTGTCAGAGTCGTGCCTTCACGGCGGCGGAGATCCGCGACCCGTCCGCGCGCCCCGCGGCGAGCGCCGTCGCGACCTTCATGACCTGACCCATCTGCTTCATCCCCGGCCGCTCCCCCAGCTGCTCGGCGACGTCGGCGATGGCGGTGTCGGCGATGTCGCCCACCTCGGCATCGGTGAGCTGGGTGGGCAGGTACTCGTCGATGATCGATTCCTCGGCGCGCTCGTTGGCGGCCAGTTCGCCACGCCCGGCCTGCTCGTAGACGACGGCGGCCTCATTGCGCTTCTTCGCCTCCTTCTGCAGGACGGCGATGATCTCCGCGTCGGAAAGCTCACGGGCCTCTGGTCCGGCGACTTCCGCGTTCTGAACGGCGGACAGCAGCATCCGCAGGGTGGCCAGCCGCAGCGTGTCCTTGCTCTTCATCGCGGTGGTCATATCCGACCGCAGCTTGGATTTGAGTTCCGACATGAGCGACACGGTACGAGGGACTTCTGTCGTGGTCCAGCTCATTTGACTCGATGTTTCTCCGCCGGGTCGCCTATTCTGGGCAAATGCCCGTCTTCTCGACCTCCGCCCTCAGCCGTGCCGCACTCGGAGCCGCCGGGGCCGCGGTCGCCGGAATCGGATACGCGACGCTCATCGAGCGCAATGCCTTCACGCTGCGTGAGGCGACACTACCGGTGCTGGAACCGGGCAAGCCCTCCCTACGGGTGCTGCACATCAGCGACCTGCACATGATGCCCGGGCAGCAGTTGAAGCAGGCCTGGCTGCGGGAGCTGGACCGGCTGGAGCCGGATCTGGTGGTGAACACCGGGGACAACCTCTCGCACCAGAAGTCGGTGCCCGCCGTGGTGCAGTCGCTGGGCGGATTGCTCGCGCGTCCCGGCATTTTCGTGTTCGGCTCGAACGATTACTTCGCGCCGGTGCCGAAGAACCCGCTCAAGTACTTCAACAAGGACCACAAGCGGGTCTACGGCGATCCGCTGCCCTGGCAGGATCTGCGGGCCGCGTTCACCGAGCGGGGCTGGCTGGATCTGACGCATGTGCGCCGCGATATCGAGGTCGCCGGGGTGCGGATCTCGACCGCGGGCGTGGACGATCCGCATCTGCAGCGGGACCGCTACGACACCGTTGCGGGTGCGCCGAATCCGCTGGCGGACTTGAGCATCGGGCTCACCCACTCGCCGGAGCCGCGGGTGCTGGACCGGTTCGCGGCCGACGGCTACGACCTGGTGATGGCGGGCCACACCCACGGTGGGCAGCTGTGCCTGCCGGGCTTCGGCGCCCTGGTGACCAACTGCGGGATCGACCGCGCCCGGGTGAAGGGCACCTCGCGCTGGGGCGCGCACACCCGGCTGCACGTGTCGGCGGGTCTGGGGACCTCGCCCTGGGCTCCGTACCGGTTCTGCTGCCGCCCGGAGGCGACGCTGCTGACGCTGGTCGGCGCGCCGCCGAAGAAGCCGGTCGCCGAGTCGGGGCGGGGCCGCACCGCGTCGTCGGAGGCCGTCGCGCGGTGAGCGCCCGCCGCGATATACAGCGCGGTATGTAGTCGTCAGTCAGGGGGCAACCGTGACCAGTGGAAACGACCACAGCAACGAGCCCGGCCGTCCGGAACCCGATCCGGACTGGTGGCAGGGTGTGCCCGGACAGGATCAGGCCTGGCAGCAGCCGCAACAGTCGCCGCAGCCGGGTTATGGTGCGCCGCAACCCAATCCGGGCTGGCAGCAGCCCGGCTACGGGCTGCCGCAGCCGACGACCCCGCTCACCGGCGGTCCGTACGGCCAGCCCTATCCGCCCGGTCCCGCCCAGTACCCGCCGACCCAAGCGTTCGGCGCGCCGCAGGGCTACGGCCAGCAGCCCGGCTATGGCCAGCAGCCGCCCTATCCCCCGCCGCCCGGTGGCGGCAATCGCCGGGTATGGCTGTTCGCCGGTGTCGGCGTGCTGGTGCTGGCGATCATCGCCGCGGTGGCGGTCGTGGCGCTGGTGCACCGGAACTCGAACGACGCCTCGGCGAAGTCGAACACCACGCCGTCGCTGATCAGCGCGCTCACCTCGACCGCGGCCAAGCCCACCCCGTCGGGCCGGCCGACGACCGCCAGGACCACCGCCCCGAAGGCGACCAGCACGCCCGCCGCGGTGATCCCCGGGTACCAGGTGGTCACGATCCCGGACAACGGTGCGGCATACGACATTCCGCAGGGCTGGAAGGTGGACGGCACCGGGCAGAGTACCTTCGGCAGCGGCGCGGACAGCATTCCGGTGGCCGGGCTGGCGCAGGACGGCATCGAGTACTGCCCGAAGTACGTGCGCACCAACATCTTTCTGACCCAGTCCGACGAGACGGATCCGGCGCGGGCGGCGGCCGACATCGGCACCCGGATGGGCCGCATCGGCTGGTCCACGTCGACGGGTGCGACGCCTGGCGCCTCCGAGTCCTTCCAGTCCTCTGACGGGCAGCTGCAGGGCATCTACATGGAGACCAAGGGCGCTGCCCCGGCTCCGGCGGCGGGCTGTGCCTCGACGTATTCGGTCTACACCTTCGCCTTCCCCGGCGACAGCGGCGCTTTCGTGTTCACCATCGCCGCGGACACCGGGGTGGACCAGTCCGTGGACGCCACCCTAGCGAAGAAGATTCTCGCCAGTATCCGCCCGATCCAGTAGGCGGCACGACTCGTCACAGGGGGTCCGACGATGAGCGGTGAAACCGACGGCCAGGACATCGATCCGGAGAAGACGACGTCCAGCGGGGACTGGTGGCAGGGGCCGGTGCACGAACGGCCGCAGCCCAGCCCGCCGCCCCCACATCCCCATCCGAGCCCGAATCCCCAAGCCTCCGGGCCGAATCCGATCCCGGGGCCCGGTCCGGCCTCGGGTCCTGGACCGTGGCCGGGCCCGAACCCGTACCAGTCGGGGCCAAACTCCTACCAGTCCTCGCCCTATCGGTCCGGGCCGAATCCCGTTCCGCCGAGCGCGAATTCGTACAGCACGGGCGCGTCGCCCTTCGCCGCCGGGCAACCGGGCGGCTTCGGGCCCCCGCCGGGCGGCAATCGCGGGCGGGTGTGGCTGCTGGCGGGCGCAGGCGCGCTCGTGGTTGCGATCGTGGCCGTCGTGGCGATCGTGATCGTGATGCACGATTCCGGCAAAGGCCCCACCCCGACCGCCGCGAAGCCCACCTCGATCACCAGCGCGCCCGCCACCACGCCGCGCACCACCACGGCCCCGGCGTCCACCCTGACTCCCCAGATTCCCGGCTATCAGGTCGACGTGCCCAAGGACCTGAAGGCCGCGTGGGACATCCCCAGCGACTGGAAGACCGATCTGACCGCCACCACCTACGGGAACGGCACCGACAGCATTCCCGCGGCGGGCTTCGCGGAGGAGGGTTCGGACTACTGCCCGAGCAATGTGCGGACCACCATGTTCCTGTCCACCTCGGATGTCTCCGACGCGACCGCGGCTGCCACCGATGTGGGTGCGCACGCCGCCCGCATCGGCTACACCACCAAGACCTCGCTCACCGCCGGCACCGCGCAACCCCTCGACACCAGCGACGGCCAGCTGCACGGCACCTTCCTGGAGACCAGCGGCGGCTTCACCGCTCCCGCGGGATGCGCCACCGGCTATTCGGTCTACACCTTCGCCCTCAGCGTGGGCGCCGGCAAGGGTTCGCTGGTGCTGGTGATCCTCGCCGACACGGGCGTGGATCGCTCGGTCACGGCCGATTTCGCGCGTAAGCTGTTCGCCACTTTTCGGCTGCTTTAGAGCACCTGACCAGCCGATTTAACGTCTGGACGACGGGTGCGCTAAGCTACTGCACGTTCGCTTCACGGGGTGTGGCGCAGCTTGGTAGCGCGCTTCGTTCGGGACGAAGAGGTCGCAGGTTCAAATCCTGTCACCCCGACTGTGTGGTTGAGACACAACTCGGCCCCTGGCTCTTTCGAGAGCCGGGGGTTTTGTGTTTTTCAGGGACCCCGCGTGTTTTTCAGGGACCCGCGTGTTTTTCAGGGACCCGCGTGTTTTTCAGGGACCCGCGTGTTTTTCAGGGGCCCCGCTTGTTTTCGGGGTTGGTTTTCAGTCGTCAGCCCGCGACCGGACGAAGGCGGGTGCCGCCCAGGCGGTCCGCGTGGTCGGTGAGGATGGTGCGCAGGGCGGCGGCGGACGTCGCGTCCACGGGCGTGAGGACCGTGATGCTGTGGTCGGCCCCGTCGGGGCTGGTGAGATTGTCGTAGCAGACCGTCAGGTCGCCCGCGCCGGGATGCCGGATGCGTTTGGTGCCGTGGCTGCGGTCCTGAACCGCATGGTCGTCCCACCAGGTGGCGAATTCGGGGCTCTCCGTGCGCAATTCGCCGATCACCTCGCGCAGGCGCGGGTCGTCGGGGTGGCGGGCCAGGTTGCGGCGCAGGTTGCCGACGGTCTCGCGGGCCACCCGGTCCCAGTCCAGCTGGGTGGCGCGGGTGGCGGGGTCGAGCAGGGTCAGGCGAGCGACATTGATGCCTGGTTCGAAGCCCGGGCCGAACAGGGCCGACGCGGCGGTGTTGCGGGCCAGCACGTCGAGGCGGAAGTCGGACAGGTAGGCCGGGAGCGCGGGCAGGCCGTCGAGGATGGCGCGCAGCGACTCCGGCGGGTCGGCCGGTCGGCGGCGGGTGGGCGGCTGGGCGCCACGGGCGATGAGATGCAGGTGCGCGCGCTCGGCGTCGGTGAGCCGCAGGGCGTCGGCGAGGGCGTCGAGGATGGCGGCGCCGGGGGTGCCGACGCGGCCCTGCTCGAGGCGGATGTACCAGTCGACGCTGACCGCCGCGAGCTGTGCCACCTCCTGCCGTCGCAGGCCCGGAGTGCGCCGCTGACCGACATTCGGCAGACCGGCCTGTTCGGGGGCCAGCCGCTCCCGCATGGCCCGCAGGAAGGCGCCCAGCTCCCTTCCCGATGTCGTAGTGTCCACGCTCGCACTCCTTCTCGCCGGAGCCCCGGCACCGCCCGGGCTCCCGGCCCTCAGCCTAGGGTGCGGCCGGGTGGCACGCGGGATACCAGGGTGCGGACGATCTCCCTGGCGATACCGGATTCCGAGAGTCTCTTCTTGTCAGTCGAACGACGAGGAGAACCGCCATGAATCGCACCGCACGTATCGTTTCCGCGACCTTCGCCGTGGCGGCCCTGTTGTCCGCCGCCGCCTGCGGCAGCGACCGGGATTCGTCCGCCGCGACCCCGAGCTCGAATCCGGTTCCGTCCGTTCAGGTTCGGGCCGTAGTCCCGGCGTCGGCCGCCCAGTTCACCGTCACCACCGCCGACGCCACGGCCGACCGTGCCTTCCCGGCGGACTTCTACGCGGGCGCCTTCGGCTGCACGGCCGCCAATCACGCCCCGCGCCTGCACTGGTCCGGCGCTCCGGCCGGAGCGAAGAGCTTCGCGGTCACCATGTTCGACCCGGACGCGCCGACCGGCGCGGGCTTCTGGCATTGGATGAACTGGGACATCCCCGCCGCCGCAACCGATTTCACCGCGGGCGCCGCGGGTGTGGCGGGCGCCAGCGACGCCGGTGTCCCCGGCTACCTGGGTCCGTGCCCGCCCGCCGGGGACCGGCCGCACACATACGAGATCTCCGTGCTGGCCCTGGACACCCCGACGCTGGACCTGCCCGCGGCGACCACCCCGACGGTCGCGTCGTTCTCGATGGGTGCGCACATCATCGGGGTGGCCCGGCTGTCGCTGACCGCGCAGCGACCCTGACCCGAACGCACGCCGGGTCCCGGCCACCCGGCCGGGACCCGGTGTGGTGGAACGGCTTTCAGCCCAGGTGCAGACGCCGCATGAGGCGCAGCGTGACCAGGGTGGACTTGAGCTGCTTCTCGTACGGCATGTTGGCGCGGGCCGCCATGATCTGCTTCTTCTGCACGCCGACATTGATGGTGTCGGTGTACTTGAGAATGCCGGCCGCGCCGTGGCGGGTACCGACGCCGGACTGCTTCACGCCGCCCGACGGGGTGCCCTTGGCGGCGTAGCTGGTGACGAAGCCGTCGTTGATATTGATGGCGCCGGCTTCGACGCGCTCGGCGAGTTTCGTTGCGCGGTCGATGTTTCCGGTCCAGATGCTGGCGTTGAGGCCGTACGCGGTGTCGTTCGCGAGCGCGACGGCCTCGTCCTCGGTGCTGTACTTGTAGATGCTGACCACGGGGCCGAAGGTCTCCATGGTGGCGTGGGCCATGTCCTTGGTGACGCCGGTGAGGACGGTCGGCTCGAAGAAGGCGGGGCCGATGTCGGGGCGGGGGTTGCCGCCGGTGACGACGGTCGCGCCCTTCTCCCGGGCCTCGTCGACGTGGGAGGCGACGCGCTTCATGTGGTCCACCGAGACGAGCGAGCCCATCTCGGGATCGAAGTCGTAACTGGCGCCCATCTTGCCGGCGAGGTCCTCGGCGGCAGCCACGAAGCGGCGCAGGTACTCGTCGTAGATGCGCTCGTGGACGTAGATGCGCTCGATGTGCATGCACGCCTGGCCGGTGTTGCCGAAGACGGCGAACACGGCCGAGGGGATGGCCTCGTCGAGGTTGACGTCGTCGAGCACGATCATCGGGTTCTTGCCGCCGAGTTCCAGGCTGCAGCCGATGAGGTTGCGCCCGGCCTGCTCACCGATGGTGCGGCCGGTGGCGGTGGAACCGGTGAACATGACGAACTCGACATTGTCGATGAGGGTGGGGCCGACGTCGGGGCCGCCGCCGCAGACCACCTGGATGAGCCCGCGCGGCAGGCCCGCCTGCTGCAGCAGTTCGATGCCGTAGAGGGTGCACAGCGCGGTCTTGTTGTCCGGCTTCATGATCACCCCGTTGCCGGCCATGAGCGCCGGGGTGGAGTCGGACATGGAGATGGCGAACGGGAAGTTCCACGGCGCGATGACCGCGACCACGCCCTTGGGCCGGTGCTCCTCGGTGGAGGAGGTGATGACCGGCATGGGACCGCTGCGCTTCTTGGGCTTGAGGGTCTTCTCGGCGGTCTTCAGGTAGTGGGCGATGACCATCGGCGTATCGCACGCCTCCTCGATGGCCATCCGTCGCGCCTTGCCGCAGCCGATCTGGATCAGGTCCGCGATGGTCTCGATCTCGGAGAGAATCAGCTCGTGCGCGCGCTCGAATACGGCGAGGCGGTCCTTGAGCGGCCGGGCGGCCCATTCCTTCTGGGCGGCGCGGGAGATCTCGACGGCGGCCTCGACGTCCTCGGGCGAGGACTGCGGCAGGTAGCCGACGACGTCGCCGGTGTAGACCTCGACCATCTCGAAGGGCTCGCGGGCCTCGCCGGCCTGGCCCGCCGTCACCATCGCGGTCAGCCGGTTGATGAGGGATTCCGTGACGCGCGGCGGAAGCTTCGCCTTGCTCGTTGTGCTCATGGGACTCTCTCCACTACTTGCCGCCCGTGACGGCGGTCACCATGATCCAAACTAGAACACGTTATTGTTCAGGACAACGGCGCGGGGTAGTTTCGTGCCGGAATCTTGGTTCGCCCATGTGGAAAGAAGGGTCGGCGATGACCGCAGCGACTGCTGAAACACCTAGCAACACCGAACCGCACGCTCTGGTCGAGAAGCGCGGCGCGACGCTGATCGTCACCATGAACCGCCCCAAGTCCAAGAACGCCCTCACCGGCGAGATGCTGGCGATCATGACCGAGGCGTGGGACACCGTCGACAACGATCCGGAGATCCGCTCCTGCATCCTCACCGGTGCCGGCGGCGCGTTCTGCGCGGGCGCGGATCTGAAGAACATGAACAAGCGCAGCCCGGACGATGGCATGAAGGAGGGCAGCGCGTTCGACCCGTCCCGCATGCCGGGTCTGCTCAAGGGCCGTCGCCTGACCAAGCCGCTGATCGCGGCGGTGGAGGGCGCGGCCATCGCGGGCGGCACCGAGATCCTGCAGGGCACCGATATCCGCATCGCCGGTGAGAGCGCCAAGTTCGGTGTCTCCGAGGCGAAGTGGAGCCTGTTCCCGATGGGCGGCTCGGCGGTGCGGCTGCCGCGCCAGATCCCCTACACCGTCGCCGCGGAACTGCTGCTGACCGGTCGCCACATCACCGCGGCCGAGGCGCTGAACTTCGGCCTCATCGGCCACGTGGTGCCGGACGGGACCGCGCTGGACAAGGCCCTCGAGATCGCCGAGCTGATCAACAACAACGGCCCGCTGGCCGTGCAGGCGATCCTGAAGGTCATCCGCGACACCGAGGGCATGCACGAGGAAGAGGCGTTCAAGATCGACGCCAAGGTCGGCCTGCCGGTCTTCCGCAGCAACGACGCGAAGGAGGGCCCGCGCGCCTTCGCCGAGAAGCGCAAGCCCAATTTCCAGGGCAACTAGGAATTCCGGGGACTGCCCCCGGAGCCGAGGTGGCGACGGACCTCTCACATCGCCACCTCACCGTCAGCGCGCGGCCAGTTCCTCGCCGAGGAAACCGCCGGACTGGTGCCGCCACAGCTGCGCGTACGTACCCTCGCCGCGCAGCAGCTCCTCGTGGCTGCCCTGTTCGACGATCCGCCCGCGATCGAGCACGATCAGCCGGTCCATCCCGGCCACCGTGCTCAACCGGTGCGCGACCACCAGCGCCGTACGCCCTTCCATCAAATCCCAGAGCGCTTGCTGCACAAGGATTTCGCTCTCGGAGTCGAGGGCGCTGGTGGCCTCGTCCAGCAGCAGGATCGGGGCGTCGCGCAGGATGGCCCGTGCGAGCGCGACCCGCTGGCGTTGCCCGCCGGAGAGTTTCACGCCGCGCTCGCCGATGAGCGTCTCCATGCCCTCGGGCAGCCCATCGGCGAATTCGGTGACGTGCGCGGCCTTTGCGGCGCGCCGCACCTCTTCGTCGGTGGCCTCGGGCCGGGCGAAGCGAATGTTGTCGCTCAGCGACCGGTGGAACATGGCCGGGTCCTGCGGCACGTAGGACAGCAGACTGCGCAGATCACGCTGCCGCAGGCGCGAAATATCCTGTCCGCCGATACGGATGACTCCGCCGTCGACGTCCATCATGCGCAGCAGCAGCTGGGTGAGCGTGCTCTTGCCGCCGCCCGACCGGCCGACCAGGCCGATGCGCGCGCCACTGGCCACATCCAGATCCAGCCCGCGGAACAGGGGCGGCGCACCCGCGTGGGCGAAGTCCACCCGCTCGAACCGGATGCCGGAGCCCTTGGGGCACAGCGGTTCCGGCTCGCTCGTGTCGAGCACCGTCGGCGATTCCAGCAGCAGTTCGGTGAACTGCGCGGCCTCGGTGGTGGAGCTCTCCAGCCGCCGGTAGATCTGGTTGAACCGGAACATGATGCCGGTGGCGTTCCAGTAGTAGGTGAAGGCCACCATGATCACCTCGACCGAGGCGTGCCCGCCGCCGATGCCCAGCGCGATCAGCAATCCGGAGACGTTCACGACCACCATCAGCGGCGTGACCGCGGTGTCGATGTAGAGGTTGTTGTAGTCCCAGGACCGCAACGACTTTCGCCGCTGCACCGCCACCCGCCGCCGATGCTCGTCGATCTCCTGCGGTTCGGCCGCGAAGGCCCGCACCGCCTGCATGTTCGACAGGGTGTCGGAGACGTGGCCCGATACCCGCGCGATGGCGGCCTCGCGGTCGTCGACCAGGTGCTGGCGCCGCCGGATCAGCGGGGCGACCACGACGCCACTCACCGCGATCAGGCCGAGCAGCACGACGACCAGCATCGGGTCGTAGCGCCACAGCACCACCGAGGCGAAGCTCAGCGGCACCAGGGCGGCGACGATCTCGAAGGCGAAGGTGTCGGCGAACTCCTCGAACCGGGTCGCGAAGCTCAGGGCGCGCTTGGTCAGCGAGCCCGCGAAGTTGTTGTGGAAGAACGCCGAATCCTTGGCCAGCAGTTCGTCCATGGCGGTGTTGTAGAGGCTCTCGATGCCGTAGGCGTCGAGACGGTTGAGACAGTGGATCCCCAACCGCCAGAAGACTTCCGCGATGAACAGCAACGCGCCGAACCCGATCACGTACGGCGCGAGTGTGCCGAACGAGGAGTCACCGGTGGCGGCCACCTTGCCCACGACCACCGCGACCAGGAGCGGCGCGATGTAGAGCTGGCAGATATTGCCGAGGGCGGGCCCCAGCATGGCCGGAATCGTGATTGCCTTGCGCCGGGCCATTTCCCGGCCGTAGTAGCGCAGAACCAGCCTGACAGCGGATGTGCGCGAACTCATCCATCCCCTCTCGAATAGGTGCTTCGAGCAGTGCAGACAGCCCAGAGTGCCTGGTGGGGAGAGGGCGCGCCACCGAATTATTGCTGTACGATAGCTGGTTTCGGCTCCGGCCGAAGGGTTTCAGCGCTGGGCAGCCGCAGGGCCGGCCGCCCAGCGCCGGGAGCGGATGCCGATCGGAGCACGTGCCGGCATCCACGTTCGGGGGGATTTACTCGGTGGGGTGCACCGTGCGCCGGACGATGGCACGCGCCAGGCCGGGCAGCAGCCTCCGCATGAGATACGCCGGTCGCGCCTGTCCGGGGAAGACGAACAGCGGCGACTTCGGTTTGGCCAGTGCCTTTTCCAGCGCGTCGACAATGCTCTCGGGCGTGGCGCCGCCGGCATTGCCCAGCACGCTGGCGTTCTCCTTGCGGACCGCGTCCAGGAACGGGGTCTCCACCATGGGCGGGCAGAGCACGAGCAGCCGCACGCCGGTGTCGTGCAGTTCGTAGGAGAGGCTGTCGGCGAAGCCGACCACCGCGTGCTTGGAGGCGGTGTACCCGGCCATGCCGGGTGAGGGCAGCCAGCCCGCGAGCGAGGCGAACAGCACCACGGTGCCCGCGCCGGCCTGCTTCATGGCGGGGATGACGGCCTGGCAGAGGTTGACGGTGCCGATGTAGTTGATGTCCATCATCTTCCGGATCTGGGCCACGTCGTGGTCCAGCACGGAGGCGTGCACGTGGGCCATGCCGGCCGCGTGCACCAGGCGGTCGATGGCGCCCAGTTCCGCGCGCACCTTGTCGACGACGGCGCGGACCTGCGCGGAATCCGACACGTCACACGCGTAGGTGTGGGTGTTGGGCGAGCGCGCGGCCATGGTGGCCAGGCCGTCGGCGTTCAGGTCGACCGCGGCCACCTGCCAGCCCGCGGCGGCGAGTCGCTGCGCGACGATGCGGCCCATGCCGCTGGCCGCTCCGGTGACGAGTGCTGTCCGGCTCATCGGACCTCCCGGGTCTGCAGTACCGTCGCGGCGTCCTCGAAGGTCATGCGGAGTGCGCCGATCCGGCTGGAGAACAGTGCGCGCGCGGGGAGTCCCAGCGCCCGCAATTGCTCGGAGACCGGATGGTCTCCGAGTTCGATCCGCGCACCGCCCGGCCGCCCCCGGACCTGGGCCGGATTCATGACCCACGGTGTGCGCCGCAGGATTCCGTTGCGGGCGGTGTACGCGTCGATGGATGCCCCGCCCGCGCCGCCGGGCATGCGGAAGCCGTCGGCGACCCGCAACGCGAGCACGAACTGCCCGTCGACGTGGACCTCGCAGCGGTGCCCGCGGCCGTCCGGCGTGATGTCGATATCGGCCATGAGCTTCGGGAAGCCCCAGATGGACTGTCCCGCTTCACAGGTGAAGCTCTGGTTGACCGGCAGCCAGTGGATGTACGCGCCGGTGCTGTTCTTGCGACCCGGCTGTCTGGCCATGAGCGAGAAGGCGAATTCGTGGTACGGCCCGAGGTCCCCGTCGATGTAGCGGACGAAGGCCAGGGAGAGCACGGCCCTTCCGGGCAGCGTCGTGATCGGCTCCAGCCCGGTGCTGGTCAGCAGGTCGGGGGCCGCGGCGGCGTCGACGAGGAACAGCGCCGAGCAGGCGTCCGCGTGCCGGATCTGCACCGGCATGCGGACCTGTTCGCCGAGTACGGTATGCGCCTCCATGCCAGAATTAGAACAGGTTTCAGTGACGAACGCCGGTCGTTTCACCGAGTTTCTTCACCTCGCCTCGTAGTCGGGTCCCCGCTCGGCCACATAACCCTTGGCCCAGCGATAGTCGGGCTTGCCGCTCGGCGTGCGCGCGACGGTCTCGGCCACCCAGATCCGCCGCGGCAGTTTGTATCCCGCGAGACGCGCCCGCACGTGCTCCGCCAGCGCGGCGAAGTCGATCGCGCCCGCGGCCGGCGAAACCACGGCCGCCACCAGCTGCCCCCAGCGCTCGTGCGGCACCCCGATGACAACCGCGTCGTAGACGGCGGGATGGGCCTTGACGGTGGCCTCGACCTCTTCCGGGAAGACCTTCTCCCCGCCGGTATTGATGACCATGTTGCCGCGGCCGATCAGGGTGACCGACCCGTCGGACTCCACGCGCGCGCGATCGTCGGTGATGACCATGCGCACCCCGTCCACGGTGCGGAAGAGCTTGTCGGTCTTGACCGGATCCTTGTAGTAGCCGATCGGCACATTGCCGGTCTTGGCCACCCAGCCCTCGCCGCCCGGCGCGACGGGCCGCCCGGCGTCGTCCACCACCAGCGCCCCGCGCCCGGTGTGCACCCGCGGCGCGCGGGCCGGATCGTCGTCCTTCTGCGCGAATCCGATACCGCCGAAACCGGTTTCGGAGGAGCCGATGGATTCGGTGACCAGTGTGTTCGGGAACAGTTCCAGCAGTGCGTTCTTCACCGGCTGGGTGAGCTGGGCCGCGCCGGAGCCGATGGAGATCAGCGAGGACGCGTCCACCGGCGCGGCCCGGTAGGAGTCCACCAGCGGCCGGGCGATGGCGTCGCCGGTGACCACCAGGACCTGGGGGCGCTCCCGCGCCACCACCTGCCACACCTCGTCGGCGTCGAAGCGCGGCTGGAACAACACCGCGTTGCCGGACCACAGCGCGGTGAAGGTGGGCATCATGGCGGCGGCGTGGATGAGCGGCGGCAGCACGAACCAGGTCATGGGCGAAGGGTTCTCGGCCCCCGCGCGGGATTGCTGGTACTCGTCGGCGACGGGTTCACCTGTGTAGAAGTCGATGCCGCCGCCCAGCACCCGCCACATGTCCTCCTGCCGCCAGACGACACCTTTGGGCAGGCCGGTGGTGCCGCCGGTGTACATGATGAAGTGGTCGTCGGCGCTGCGCGGCCCGAAATCCCGGTCGGGCGAACCGGATTCGAGCGCCTGCTCGTACAGGACGGAGGCGGTCGGCAGCCCCGCGCCGCCCTGGTCGTCCTCCACTACCAGGGTGTGCCGCAGCTTCGGCAATTGCGGCCGGATCTCCTCGATCAGCGGCGCGTAGCAGCGGTGGTGCACCGTCATCTCGAGGTCGGCGTTGTCGTAGACGTAGCGCAGTTCCTCCGCGCGGTACCGGTAGTTGATATTGACCGGCACCGCGCGAATCTTGTAGCAGCCCAGCAGTGTTTCGAGACTCTCGATGCTGTTGTGCATGTGGAAGCCGACGTGGGTCCCCGGTCCCGCGCCGGCGGCGGCGAGGTGGTGGGCCAGCCGGTTGGCGCGGGCGTCGAGTTCGGCGAAGGTGCGCCGGCGCGGGCCCTCGATGACGGCGGTCCGGTCCGGCACGGCGTCGGCGGAGTGTTCGTAGAGGTCGGCGAAAGTGCACGCCATGGCCGTATCTCCTGGTGTGTTCCGGCTACAGGACGGTGAGCGGCAGCGGGGTGCCCCGATCGGTGAAGGTGAAGGCGGCCCCGGAGCTGAACCGGGTGATGGCGACCTCGTCGGACTCGCGGTACGGCAGGTCCGCACAACCGATTTCGAGGGTGAGGCCGCACTCGTCGACGGCGCGGACCCGGGTGTGGAAGCGCGGGTTGACCGCGCGCACCAGTGCGTCGAGCGGGGCCAGGTGCTCGGGGTCGAGCAGGGCGGGCCACGCGCCGTCGTCGATCGCGCCGCAGCCCCGGCCGATCCGCAGTTCCACCAGTTGTTCGCCACCGGTGGTCTCGGTGGCGACCTCGATGTCGACGTAGGCGGCCGGATTGAAGGCCGGATGCAACCGCAGCACCTTGGCCAGCGCCGCCGCGTCGTCGCCGAGCCCGAGCGCCGTGCGGATGCGCTCGGCGGTGAGGCCGGCGATTCCCGTCCACTGCTTGCGCAGGATATCCAGCGCCACATCGGGTTTCGTCCGGGCTTCGACGGCGGTCCTGTAGCCGAGGGTGAGCAGATGGTGCTGCAGGCACACCTCGTCGGCGATCCGGATGAGCGCTGAGCGGGAGAAGTCCGCGAAGCGCAGATCGCTCAGCAGCGGACCCGAATAGTCGTACTGCCCCGGATCTTCCGGGTCGATGGGCGCCAATACCGTGGCGGCGGCCTCGGATCCGGCCACCACCTGCGCGTCGTCGGGCGGGACCGGTGGCTCGTGCGCAGGATCGATGGTGACCGTCCACGCGCACACCGGCTTCCGGTCGGCGGGCTCGCGGGGTGGGCGGTGCACCGGGCGGACCTGTGCGTAGGGATTGGTGGCCAATGCGGTCGCGTCGAAGGTGGGGTCTTCGATGTCGTGGCACATGGCGACCACGAACTCGGTGCCCATCGGTTCCACGTCGGCGAGCGCGCCGCAGTGGTCCAGATGGAATTCGCCGTGGTCGTGGTCGATCACCCGGAAGCGGAAGTCCATGAATTGCGGTGGCGCGCCGATATCCAGCTGGAAGCCCTTGAAGATGGCGTCCACGCCCTCGCCTGTGATGTCGAGCGCCCGCCGCATCCGCCGGGTGTAGACCGGGCTGGCCAACCGCCATTCGTCGATCGCCACCGCCGTCATGCCCTCCCGGCCCAGCGCGCCCAGCACGTGCGCCATGCCGGAGCGGTCGATGAGGTGGCCGCACAGGAGCAGCTCCGGAACCAGCAGGGCCAGTTCGGATCTGGTCAGGGCTTCGAATCTGCTGTTCACCACAGGGGCACCGGCCCCTTTCCGACGGGGTACCAGCCGGGCAGCGGTTCGCCCGTCATGGCCCGCTCCATGCGCTTGCGCATTCCGGACGATAGCGCGTCGTTCGAGATCATCTCGACGAAAAGCGCGGTCACATTGCCGAAGTCGAAGAAGTCGCGCTGCCAGGACCACTGGTAGTCGCCCGCGTAGCGGAACCAGCTGCCGCCGATACCCTCCGGACTATAGGGCCGGCCATCCGCCCGCCGGCCCTCGTTGACCTGCTTCCAGAAGCCGATGACGCTGCCGCTGCGCTCGTCGACCACGAATTCCTGATACGGATAGGTCCAGCCCTCCAGGCCGAACATCTCCTGGCCGAGCGCGATGTCACGGATCTCGTCACGGCCGACGGCCATGAACTCCTGCTGCGGACCGTAGTTCCAGCCGTAGGTGGCGTCCTCGGTGTAGAAGTGCTCGAGCGGCTTCCAATCGCCCTGGGCCTCACACCGTTTGTTCTCGTCCACCCAGCGGCGGATCATCTCGTCGAGTTCGTCGCGGGACCAGCTCACCGCGGCCTCCTTCTGTTCGGGGTGCGCTATTCGGTGGCGCTGTCGTCGACCAGCGACAGCGCCTGGGTCGGGCAGTAGCGGACGGCGGCGCGGGCCGCCTCCAGGTCGGCGCCGGGATCGGCGCGCAGGATCCGGACCTGGCCCTGTTTGGGCACCTGGAAGAGTTCGGGGGCCTCGTCCTGGCAGACGGCGTGGCCCTGGCAGAGATCGAGATCGACGATCAGTCGCATCAGGAGACGTCCTTCCTGTCCTGGATCGGCGCTTCCGGCTGCACCTCCACCAGCACCAGGTGCGCGCCGCGCGGGGTGGAGACGACCGCGGTCACGGCCGCCGCGAGATCGGCGGGCCGCAGGAACTGCGGGTGCCGGGCGAAGCCCCATTTCACCCAGTTCTCCAGCAGCGGGCCGACGACTTCCGGGGTGGCCTGCATGCCCATGCCGGTGAGGGTCTGCCCCGGGCGGACGATGGACGAGCGCACCCCGGTGCCCTCCAGCTCCATGCGCAGCTGGGTGGCGAAGGCCTCCACCCCGGTCTTGGCCGCGTTGTACGCGCCCGCGCCGGGACGCACCCGGACCGCGCAGTCGGAGCCGATGACGACGAAGTCGCCACGTTGCCGTTCGATCATGCCCGGCAGCACCCGGTGCGCGAGGCGCTGCGCGCCGACCAGATGCACGCGGACCTGGGATTCGAAGACGTCGGGATCCATTTCCCAGGCCTGCCCGAATTCGAGGTCACCCGCACCGGAGACCAGGATCTCGGTGGGGCCCAGCGCTGCTTCGGCGGCGGCGACGAATTCGTGGACCGAGTCGGTGTCGGAGACGTCCAGCCGTCCGGCGAACGCCTCACCGCCGACCGCGCGGATCTTCTCGGCGAGGGTCTCGCAGATCTCCACCCGGCGTGCGCCGAGCGCGACCGGATGCCCCAGGGCGGCAAGGGCTTCCGCCGTGGCGGCGCCGATGCCGGAGGACGCGCCCGCGACAATGGCGGGACGGCGGCCGGGATGTGCGGGGAAACGGGTCATCGGCGGACCTCCACGGAGACGGGCAGGTGGGCGAAACCGCGCACATTCACCGAATGCACGCGCCGGCAACCGGATTCACCGATGCCGAAGGCGGGCACGCGAGCCGCGAACTCCTCCAGCACGATCGAGGCCTCCAGCCGGGCCAGGTGCGCACCCAGGCAGAAGTGCACGCCGCGGCCGAAACTGATCAGCCCGCCCTTGTCGGCGCGTTCGATGTCGTAGCGGTCCGGGTCGTGGAAGACGGCGGCGTCACGATTGGCGGAACCGACGAGCAGGAGCACCTTCGAGCCCCGCGGAATCGTCTGCCCGTAGTACTCGAGGTCCTCGGCGGCGGTGCGGGCCAGAATCTGGCTCGACGCGTCATAGCGCAGCGTCTCGTCCACCCAGTCCGCCACGAGTTCCGGATGGGCGGCGACCTTGGCGTACTCGCCGGGATTGCGGCCCGCCCAATACAGCGCATTGCCCAGCAGTTTCGTAGTGGTCTCGTTCCCGGCGACCACCATGAGGAACATGAATCCGAGGATCTCCTCGTCGGTGAGCCGGTCCCCGTCGGCTTCGGCGTCGAGCAGGGCCGAGGTCAGATCGTCGGTGCGCTGCCGCTTCCGGGCCACCAGCATCTCGTTGTAGTAGCCCGCCAGCTGCAGAGCGGCCTCCATGGCCGCGACCGGCACATCCAGCACGCCCTCCTCGCGATGCACCAGCAGGTCCGCGAGCCTGCGCAGTTCGTTGCGATCGGATTCGGGGACGCCCAGCAGTTCGGAGATGACGTCCATCGGGACCTGTCCCGCCACCGCGTCGATCCAGTCGAAATCGCCTCCGGCCAGCGCGGGTTCGAGATGGCGCCGGGTGATGTCGCGGATGCGATCGCTCATCTCGGTGACCCGGCGCGGCGTGAAGCCCTGGTAGACCAGCTTGCGCAGGCGCAGGTGCCGCGGATCGTCCATGGCCAGGAAGGACATGGTCCGCCAGGCGTGCGGACCCCAGGCGGCGGGGTCCAGGGAGACGCCGTTGGCGCTGGAGAGCCGGATGTTGTCGCGGAAGCCGGCGGTCACGTCGGCGTGCCGGGACAGTGCCCAGAAGTCCAGGTCGGGGTGGTGGTACACCGGCGCCTCGGTGCGCAACCGCTGGTACACGGGGTAGGGGTCCTCGTGGATGCGGTAGTCGTAGGGGTCGAACAGCAGCGGCTCTAGGGAGGCTGCGGTCATGGTGTCTGCACCTCGTCTTCGATAACGCGTTCATCGGATCCGATGAACATTTTCCAGCAACGGAGACACGTAGCTGGACATGTGTCTGTACGGTACTAGCGACGGGATCGCCTGACAACGGAATCCCGCGAACCGAATCGGCAAAGTTCGCGCAAACTGAAACAGGTTCTTGCGCGCATCCGAGCCGCGAACCTATAGTCCGTACACGTGTCCGGACAGCATGGGAGCTACCTATGAGCCCGAGCGATCTCGTCCCCGACGGCGGTTCGCACCTGCTGATCGGCGGCAAGCTGACGCCCGGCGGCGGCGGTGTGTTCACCACCGCCAACCCCGCCACCGGGGAAACCCTCGGCTACGCCGCCAATGCCGACGCCGCCGATATGGACGCGGCCATCGCCGCCGCCCGTACCGCCTTCGACACCACCGACTGGTCGCGCGATCCGGGATTTCGCGCGACCTGCCTGCGGCAGCTACGGGACGCGCTGCGCGGGCACCTCGAGGAACTACGCGAGATCACCATCGCCGAGGCCGGCGCACCCCGCATGCTGACCAGCGGGCCGCAGCTGGAGGGCCCCGTCGGCGATCTCGGGTACTTCGCCGACCTCGCCGAGAACTATGCGTGGGAAACCGATCTCGGCATCGCCTCACCCATGGGAATCAAGAGTGCGCGGCGGGTGCGCCGCGAACCCATCGGCGTGGTCGGGGCGATCACGCCCTGGAATTTCCCGCACCAGATCAACTTCGCCAAGCTGGGCCCGGCGCTCGCGGCGGGAACCACGGTGGTGCTCAAGCCCGCGCCCGATACGCCGTGGTGCGCGGCGGCCGTGGGACGAATCATCGCCGAGGAAACCGATATTCCGGCAGGGGTGGTCAATATCGTCACCTCCGACGACCACGGGCTGGGCGCCCAGCTGGTCACCGATCCGCGAGTGGACATGATCTCGTTCACTGGGTCGACCCAGACCGGCCGGGCCGTCATGGCCGGTGCGGCAACGTCTTTGAAGAAAGTGTTCCTGGAGCTGGGCGGGAAATCGGCCTTCATCGTGCTGGACGATGCGGACATCGCGGCGGCGGTCAGCTACGCGGCGTTCGGGGTGTGCGTGCACGCCGGGCAGGGCTGTGCGATCAGCACCCGGCTGCTGGTGCCGCGCGAACTGCACGATCAGGCGGTCGAAGCGGCCGCGCGCACCCTGGCCGGGATCAAGCCCGGGGATCCGTCGAAACCCGGAACCGTCTGCGGCCCCGTCATTTCCGAGCGGCAGCTGGCGCGCGTCGAACGCTATCTCGAGATCGCGCGCGCCGAGGGCGGCACCATCGTCACCGGCGGCGGACGCCCCGAGCGCGCCGACGGCTGGTACATCGAGCCGACCCTGATCACGGGGCTGCCCAACAGCTCCACCGTGGCCCAGGAGGAGATCTTCGGGCCCGTCCTCACCGTCATCCCGCACGACGGTGACGCGGATGCCGTCCGCATCGCCAATGACTCCCCCTACGGCCTGTCCGGCTCGGTCTGGGGACGCGATCCCGAGCGGCTGCGCGCGGTCGTGGAGGGCGTGCGCACCGGGACGCTCAGCGTCAACGGCGGCATCTGGTATTCGGCCGACGCGCCTTTCGGCGGCTACAAGCAGTCCGGCATCGGCCGGGAAATGGGCGTCCTCGGCTTCGAGGAATACACCGAAACCAAACTCATCGCGACCGGTGTCCGAGGAGAACTGACATGAACCGATTCACCGACAGGTCGATCATCGTCACCGGCGCCGCGCGCGGCATCGGCGCCGCCTACGCCCGGGCGCTGGCCGCCGAGGGCGCGAAAGTTGTTGTCGCCGACCTCAACAGCGAACGGGGCGAGACCGTCGCCAAGGAGATCACCGCCGCCGGCGGCGTCGCGGTCTTCGCACAGGTCGACGTGGCCGATCCGGCGTCCGCGAAGGCGGTCGCCGACTTCACCGTCGCCGAGTTCGGCGGCATCGATCACCTGGTCAACAATGCCGCCATCTATGGCGATATGAAGCTCGACATCCTGCTGACCGTGCCGTGGGACTACTACAAGAAGTTCATGGCCGTGAATCTCGATGGGGCGCTGAACATGACGCGCGCGGTGTACCGGCACATCGCGGCCAAGGGCGGCGGGTCGATCGTCAATCAGTCGTCCACCGCGGCCTGGACCTACTCCGGGTTCTACGGGCTGGCCAAGGCGGGCATCAACAGCCTGACCCAGCAGCTGGCACACGAGCTGGGGCACTCCAAGATTCGGGTCAACGCCATCGCGCCCGGGCCCACCGACACCGAGGCCACCCGCAGCATCGTGCCGGACCAGTTCGTGGATCAGCTGGTGCAGCAGATGGCGCTCAAGCGGCTCGGCACCACCGAGGACATGGTCGGGGCGTGCCTGTACCTGCTGTCCGACGATGCCGCCTGGGTGACCGGGCAGGTACTCAATGTCGATGGGGGGCAGGTCTTCCGGCCATGAGTGCGAACCAGGAAATCTCGGTCGGGTTCATCGGACTCGGCAATATGGGCGCGCCGATGGCGCAGCGCCTGGTCGGCTGGCCGGGCGGGCTGGTGGTGTGCGATATGCGGCCGGACGCGGTGCAGCCGTTCACCGACGCGGGCGCGACGGCCGCCGCCACCGCCGCCGAGGTGGCGCAGCGCTGCGGCGTCGTCTCGGTCGTGGTCCTCGACGACGACCAGGTGCGCTCGGTCGTGACCGGCCCCGACGGGCTGTTGCAGACCGCGAAACCGGGCACCATCATCGCCGTGCACTCCACCATCTCCGATCGCACCGCCGTCGAGCTCGACGCCGAATGCGCCTCGCACGGCGTGGAATTCGTGGACGCGCCGATCAGCGGCGGGGCGCCGGCCGCGCAACGCGGGGAGCTCGCCGTCATGGTGGGCGGCAGTACCGCCGCCTTCGAGACGGTGCGGGAACCGTTCGGGCGCTTCGGATCCCTGGTCATCCACGCCGGCGAGGTCGGTGCGGGCACGCGGATGAAGCTGGCGCGCAACCTGCTGCACTTCGTCGCCTTCACCGCCGCGTCGGAGGCGCAGCGACTGGCCGAGGCGGGCGGGCTGGACATCGCCGCGCTCGGCAAGGTGGTCCGGCATTCCGACTCGCACACCGGCGGGCCCGGCGCGATCATGCTGCGCAAGACCACCGCGCCGGTCGCCGCGGACGACTTCTGGTTCCCGATTCTCGGCCACGTCCGCGACCTCGGCGAGAAGGATCTGGCGCTGGCGCTGGATCTGGCCGGGCGGCTGGATGTCGACCTGCCGCTGGCGCGGCGCGCATTGCACGACCTGGGTGATGGGCTCGGTGTGGGGCCCGGAACGATCGCGAAGGAGCAGTCATGACAGCGGATCAGAGTCCCTCCGAGCAGCGGCAGCAGGGCCTGAAGAAGATGTCGGAGGTGTACGGGTTCGAGCTGCCGAACCTGGCCGGTGATCCGTTCTTCGAGGTCACCGTCGATCATCTGTTCGCCGACATCTGGAATCGGCCCGGCCTGTCGCTGCGCGACCGGCGGCTGCTGCTGCTCGGCGCCATTACGGCGCAGGGACATTCGGAGATCGCCGAGATCCAGGTCGGCGCGGCCCTGCGCAATGGCGAGCTCGATGCCGATCAACTGCGTGAGATCGCGGTGTTCCTGGCCCACTACGTGGGCTGGCCCGCGGCCACCAAGCTGGACGGCGTCATTCGCAAGACGCTCGCCAAGGACAAGAAGAAGTAATCCCTACCCGCAGTGAGGAATACAGAGACAATGGCGGAAACCGCAAGCGTCCGACCGCTTCTGGCCAGCGAGGTCGAGACCTGGGATCACCAGGCCGACGTCGTGGTCGTCGGCTTCGGCATCGCCGGGGTGTGCGCGGCCATCGAGGCCGCACGCTCGGGGGCCGACGTCCTGGTGCTGGAACGCACCGGCGGCTGGGGCGGTGCGGCCGCCATGTCCGGCGGCTTCATCTATCTCGGCGGCGGTACCACGCTGCAGCGGAAACTGGGCTTCGAGGACACCGCCGAGAACATGGAGGCATTCCTCACTGCGGCCCTGGGCCCGGGCGTCGACAAGGCCAAGATCCACGACTACTGCCAGGGCAGTATCGAGCACTTCGATTGGCTGGTCGCCCAGGGTGTTCCGTTCAAGGAGGAATTCTGGGGCGAGCCCGGCTACGAGCCGCCCGGCGACCAGGGCCTGATGTACTCCGGCGGCGAGAACGCCGCGCCGTTCAAGGACTCGATCCCGCCCGCGCCGCGCGGTCACCTGGCCTGGACCAAGGACAAGAAACTGGGGGAGAAGGGCGGCGGCTACATGCTGATGGAGCCCCTCGCCCACAAGGCCGGCGAACTCGGCGTGCGACACGAATACGACATGCGCCTGCGCCGGCTCATCGTCGACGAGACCGGGCGCGTGGTGGGCGTGGCCGCCACCCGCTACGGCAAGCCGGTACACGTGCGCGCCGAACGCGGCGTGGTGCTGGCCACCGGCAGCTTCGCCTACAGCCATGAAATGGTGCAGCGCTACGCGCCCAAGATCTCCGGCCGGCCCACCGCCACCGTCGAGGAGCACGACGGCATCGGCATCCGGGTCGCCCAGGCGCTGGGTGCGGATCTCGCGCACATGGACGCCACCGAGGTCGCGCTGGTGGTGGACCCGCAGGTGGTGGCACGCGGGATCCTGGTGAACGGGCGCGGGCAGCGCTTCATCACCGAGGACACCTACGCCGGGCGCATGGGTCAGGCCGTATTGCAGGAACAGGGCAATCAGGCGTACCTGGTGATCGACGAACTCGCGCTGGAGGAGGCGATGGAGAGCAAGTCCTCGCTGTCGTTCCTGCGCACCGCGCCGACCTGGGTGGCCGAGACGGTCGCCGAACTGGAGAGCGAGATGGGCCTGCCGGAGCACACCCTGCAGGCCACCGTCGACCTCTACAACCACCACGCGGAGCAGGGCGAGGATCCGCTGCTGCACAAGAAAACCGAGTGGGTCAAACCCGTCCGCACCCCGCTCGGCGCCTACGACCTGCGCGGCTACACCGGCGGCTTCACCCTGGGCGGCCTGCGCACCGACCTGGACTCCCGAGTCCTCCACGTCTCCGGCGAACCCATCCCCGGCCTGTACGCCGCAGGCCGCGTCACCTCCGGCATCTGCGCCGGCGGCTACGCCTCCGGTTGCTCCCTCGGCGACGGCAGCTTCTACGGCCGCCGCGCCGGCGTCTCCGCCGCCAAGCAGCTCTGAAAGGAGCCGTCCCCCATGCGATTCGGCATCGTCCTGTTCACCAGCGACCGCGGCATCACACCCGCGGCCGCCGCCAAGGCCGCCGAAGATCGAGGCTTCGACTCCTTCTTCGTCCCCGAGCACACCCACATCCCCGTCAAACGCGACGCGGCCCACCCCCAGACAGGCACCTCCGAACTCCCCGACGACCGCTACATGCGCACCCTCGACCCGTGGGTGGCCCTCGGCACGGCCGCCGCGGTCACCTCCCGCATCGAATTGTCCACCGCGGTAGCGCTGCCCACCGAGAGCGACCCCATCACTCTCGCCAAGACCATCGCCACCCTGGACCACCTCTCCGGCGGCCGCGTCACCCTCGGCGCCGGATTCGGCTGGAACACAGACGAACTCACCGACCACGGCGTACCCGGCAACAAGCGCCGCACCGTGCTGCGCGAATACATCGAAGCCATGCGCGCCCTCTGGACCGAGGAAGAAGCCTCCTACTCCGGCGATTTCGTCTCCTTCGGCCCCAGCTGGGCCTGGCCCAAGCCGATCCAATCCCACATCCCCGTCCTCATCGGCGCCGGCGGCACCGAGAAGACCTTCAAGTGGATCGCCCGCTCCGGCGACGGCTGGATCACCACCCCCTACGAATCCGACGTCTCCGCCTCCACCACCCTGCTGATGAAGCACTGGCAGGAAGCAGGCCGCGAAGGCACCCCCCGCGTGGTGGCCCTCGGTCACAAACCCGACCCCGAAAAACTCTCGGCCTGGGCCGAAGCCGGCGTCACCGACGTCCTCTACGGCCTCCCCGACAAACCCGAACCCGACGTCCTGGCCTACCTCGACCGCCTGGCAGGCAAACTCGCCCCACTGGGCCTGACCACCCCCACTGCCTGACCCGTCCACTCGCAGCCCGGCGCAACACCGACCTCCCCGCCCGCAACAAACCGCAGGCGCGGAGGTCGGTCTGCGCAGGAGAGGAACGCGACGGCGGTCGAACCACTGCGCCACTGACGAACATCCGAGCTTTTGGTTCTTGCTTTTGTTTTGTTTTGTTTTCTTTTGTCCTAAAAGGTGATCCGTGCAGTCCGTGGGCCGGAACCGAGGTCACGACTCCCAAGCCGCGTCAGCGAAAGTCCGGTAGGGCAGGCAACGCAACCGCACTTCCAGGTGCATCACCACGCGAGCAATCCCGTTGCCAGTCATCCACCCTGGTTGTCTTCCCCCGAGTTACCTGGCCTCATGCATCTGAATCACATAGTGACGCGGGAGGCTCCAGCGTGTGAACGTACCGCCCGCCGTTGTCCCGGCGTGCAATACACGTGGACGATTTCTGTCATGGCGTTGACGACCGGGCCCGGATCGATCAGGGGCCGAATCGGTTCGGCATCCGGAACTCCGGGAGCGGTGACCGGCGGCACCGCCAGCGCCGGGAACAGGAACTTCGCACCCTCCGGGGACGTGATCACCGAACCACCTGAGGGCGTGCGCCATTCGACCTTCCGGTCCGGATGGTGAACGACCTGCCAGCCATTGGCTCCATTGTCGGCGAGTGTCTTCAGTCGATGGTGGCGACGACACCGGCATCCGAGATTGGACTCGACTGTGCGGCCGCCATTCTCGGGGTCCGCGTGATCGTATCGATCCTGATGATCGAGATCGGTTCCGGCAGGGGGAACTCCGCAGCCCGGTGCGCGGCAACCACCGTCGAGAGCGCGAACTCGCCTGGCCGCTCGGGCCGCAGGGCGGTATCGCAACTCGGAATCAGTGGGCCGTGCCGCGGGTGCGGGCGCCCGAGCAGCCGGGTCGGTGATGATGTCGAAGCGGGCATGCCGTGCGATCTGGCGGGCCAGGTCGGCATCGATCGCACCGAGACCCGCGAGCAATGCCGGGTTGTCCTGCAGACCGGCCAATGTCTCCGCCGAAACCCCGACCTGCACAAGGGCTTTGCGCGCCGCAGGGGTCGGCTCGCCCGCATCGGTGCGGGGACAGTCGGCGCGCCCACATTCGCAGGTGAGGCGGCCGCGGCCGTCTGCCAGCGCGACCAGCGCGTCAGCCCGGCGCTGATTGGTGGTGCGCGGATCGTTCCCGCAGCACTGGGTGGTCGCCATTTCCCGCAACCGTTCATAGAGCGCCTGCCCACCGGCGGCGGGCAGCACCCCATCGAGCAGCGCGGTGCCGTCGTCGGCCGCGGTGACCTTCACATACCGGTCCGCCTCGGCGGACTTGCGCCGCGCGGCCTGACCCGCCGGATCCGCCTCCAGCAGCCACCGCCGCAGCGTCCGCCGAACCCGCTGCGGCTCAGCATTTTCCGCATACGCAACGATCCGCGACTCCAACTCGCCGACCAGATCCTCGGAAGCATTGGCCAGCGTTTCACTGATCGCCCGCACCCGTGGCAGGTCGATCCGGCCATCGGCGAAAGCCTCGCGAGTACCGCCGTATCGGTTGTCCAAGCCCAGACCGAGCGCGATCAGTGCATCCGCCGACCGCTGCGATACCTTCAGCGCAATCCCGATCTCGGTGGCCGCATCCTCGCCCGCATACAACGCACCGACCCCCAGTTCCAACTGCTGCTCGCGCCGCAGCCGATACAGCTGCGTCATCAACTCGACCTCTTCGGCCTGTGCCGCAGCAATCATCGAGTGCACCACACGGAGTCGCTCCACCACCTGCACGGCAGCGAAGCCATCACCAGCTGATTCACTCATAGATTCGATCATAATTTCGAATCTGAAGACACGGAAGCACGATGACCAAGACACGCCTTGAAAATCTCTGGCAAACAATAAGTTTCGCGCCGCGCGGTCTAATTGCAGGCGGCGATCCGTTGCAGGATTCGCAGCGCTCCGACCGCAGCGAGCTCACGGAACTTCCCTGCGGCCGCGACTCGGCGATAGAGGGCATCGGCGTCGCGGAGCACGAGCAGCCCGCCACCGGCGATCCAATGAGCCCAGTCGTCGTAGGCGAGCGCGGCGGCGGCATCGGAGCCCGGCTCGGCGATCAGGAGCAGACGCAGCGGTGTGCGCCACCCACGAACCTCGCTGTCGTAATCACCCGGCGCGGCCTCGTCGCGATTGCCCGGCGCAGCCTCGTCGGCGCGAGCGGCGACTTCCAGAATGACGCCCTTGGCCGCATATGCGTACGCGGCGTCGGACAATGCGCGAGCCTCGTCGACCGGCCACGTTCTGTTGATCCGCTCGATCAGTGCCGACATCTCGCGCGCGGTGACCTGGAGCGCGATGCGGTTCATTCGAAAGCCTTTCCGATGCGCGCTCATTCATACGGTTCGCGCATACCGCGAGTTGCTCGGCGGGCTCGGCCATAGTAGCATCCGGACACGTGTCTGATCCCCTTTCCGCCCGCCCTGCGGTGAGCATGGAGGCCACTCGCCGGCGACTCACCGAGAAGCAGGCCGATACCGTGGACCGCCTGACCCGGGCGGCCATGGATGTGCTGTCGCGGGAGGGATTCGCCGGGCTCACCGTGCGCATGGTGGCGGCGCAGGCCGGGGTAGGCACGGCCACCGCGTACACGTATTTCTCGTCGAAGGAACACCTGGTCGCGGAGATGTTCTGGCGCCGGCTGGCCGCCACCGAGCCGCCCGCCGCGGAGGGCGCCGATTCGACCGCGCGGGTGCTGGCGGTACTGCGCCAGATCGCGCTGCTACTGGCCGACGAGCCGACCCTCGCGGGCGCGGTGACGGCCGCGCTGCTGGGGACCGATCCGGATGTGGCACACCTGCGGCTGCGGATCGGTGGCGAGATCCGGCGGCGATTGATCGACGCACTGGGCGCGGACGCCGATCCGGAACTCGTGGAAACACTCGAAATGATCTACGCGGGCGCACTGGTGCGCGCGGGCATGGGCTATGTGTCCTATGCCGAGATCGCCGATCGCATGGAGAAATTCGCGCTGCGCGTGCTGCGGAGCTGAAACCGCTTGCCGGGCACCGACTCCCGTTGTACCGTCTGGACAGGTGTCTATCCAGGAGGTCGCAGATGGCCCTGGTCAAACCGCGCGCGGTATCCGGCGGGGAGCACGAGCACGGCCACCTCGAGGAGTTCCGCACCGATCCCATCGCCCTGATGACCCGGGTCCGCACGGAATGCGGTGATATCGGCTCGTTCCGGCTGGCGGATCGCGATGTCATCCTGCTGACCGGCGCCCAGGCCAACGAGTTCTTCTTCCGCGCCGGCGACGACGAACTCGATCAGGCCGCGGCGTACCCGTTCATGAGGCCCATCTTCGGCGAGGGCGTGGTCTTCGACGCTCCGCCCGAGCGGCGCAAGGAGATGCTGCACAATACGGCCCTGCGCGCCGAGCAGATGCGCGGCCACGCCACCACCATCGCCCGCGAGGTGGACCGCATGCTCGCCCGCTGGGGCGACGCGGGCGAGATCGACCTGCTCGAATTCTTCGCCGAACTCACCCTTTACACATCCTCGGCCTGCCTGATCGGCCCCAAGTTCCGCGAGGAACTCGACGACCGCTTCGCGCACCTGTACCACGAACTGGAGCGCGGCACCGACGCCTACTGCTACGTGGACCCCTACGCCCCCATCGAGAGCTTCCGCCGCCGCGACGAGGCCCGCGGCCAGCTGGTGAAGCTGGTGCGCCACATCATGGCCGGGCGGATGGCGAATCCGCCGACCGGCAGCGACGATCGGGACCTGCTCGACGTGCTGGTGTCGGTCCCCGACGAGCAGGGCCGGCCGCGGTTCTCGCCCAGCGAGGTCACCGGCATCTTCATCTCGATGATGTTCGCCGGGCACCACACCACGTCGGGGACGGCCGCCTGGACGATCATCGAATTACTCAGGCACCCACCGGTGCTGGCGCAGGTCATGGCCGAAGTGGACACCCTCTACGCCGACGGCGCGGACGTGAGTTTCCATGCGCTGCGCCGGATTCCGATTCTGGAGGCGGTCCTGAAGGAGGTCCTGCGCCTGCACCCGCCGCTCATCATTCTCATGCGGGTGGCGCGCGAAGAGTTCGAGGTGTGCGGCCACCGCATCGATCCCGGCGACCTGGTGGCCGCGAGTCCCGCTGTCTCCAAACGGATTCCGGAGGACTTCCCGGATCCCGAGCGCTTCGACCCAGGCCGCTACCTCGACCCGAACCAGGCGGATCTGGCCAACCGCTGGACCTGGATCCCCTTCGGCGCGGGCCGCCACCGCTGCGTCGGCGCGGCCTTCGCGCTCATGCAGCTCCAGGCCATCTTCTCGATCCTGCTGCGGGACTGGGAATTCGAGCTCGCGCAGCCATCGGACAGCTACCGCAACGACCATTCCAAGATGGTGGTGCAGCTGCAACAGCCGTGCGCGGTGCGGTACCGCCGCCGGGCACGGCCGTCGTAGAGCTGAGCTACAGGGAGCCCTCTGAGTTACAGCGCGCCCTCGAGGGCGGAGACCACGGCCGGATCCTTCGGCTCGGTGCGCGGACGGAACCGCCCCAGCACCGCGCCGTCGCGGCCGATCAGGAACTTCTCGAAGTTCCACTGGATGTCCCCGGCCTCGCCGGCGGCGTCCGCGACCTGGGTCAGCTCCTGGTACAGCGGAATCCGGCCCTCGCCGTTGACCTCGCTCTTCTCCAGCAGCGGGAAGTCCACCCCGTAAGTGGCGGAACAGAATTCCGCGATCTCCTCGGCGGTGCCGGGCTCCTGGCCCATGAACTGGTTGCACGGCACACCGACCACGGTGAAGCCCTGCGGCCCGTAGGTCTGCTGCAGTTCGACCAGGCCCGTGTACTGCGGGGTGAGCCCGCACTTGGAGGCGACATTGACCAGCAGCACGACCTTGTCGCCGGCCAGTTCGGCCAGTGTGGTGGGCTTGTCGGTCAGCGTGCGCAGCGGAATCTCGCGAAGATTGGTCACAAACACGAATAGTAGAACGAGTTCGATGAGGTCACCGGTTCAGGAGTAGCTCACCTGCCAGTGTTTGATCCCATTGATCCAGCCCGACCGCAGCCGCTGCGGCGGCGCGACCTCGGTGATTTCCGGCATGGCGTCGGCAATGGCATTGAACATCAGGTCGATCTCCAGCCGCGCCAGATTCGCGCCCACGCAGAAGTGGTTTCCGGTCCCGCCGAATCCGACGTGCGGATTGGGATCGCGCTCCACATCGAATTCGAAGGGATGGTCGAAGACCTCCTCGTCGAAGTTGGCGGAGCTGTAGAACAGCCCCACCCGCTGCCCCTCCAGAACTTTCTGCCCGCCGATTTCGGTGTCGCGCACGGCGGTCCGCTGGAAGGCCGAGACCGGCGTCGCCCAGCGCACGATTTCATCGGGTGCGGTGCGCGGCCGGCGCTCCTTGTACAGCGCCCACTGATCGGGGTGATCCACAAAGGCTTTCATGCCGTGCGCGATGGCATTGCGAGTGGTTTCGTTGCCCGCCACCGACAGCAGGATGACGAAGAATCCGAACTCGTCCGAGCCCAGGGCCTCACCGTCCACATCGGCGGTCACCAGCTGGGAGACGATATCGCCGACCGGGCGGGCCCGGCGCTGTTCGGCCATGTTGTAGGCGTAGCCGAGCAGTTCGGCATTGGCGGTCATATTGTTGCCCGCGAATTCCGGATCGTCGTAGTTGAGCAGCTGATTGGACCAGGTGAACAGCTTGTGGCGGTCGTCCTGCGGCACGCCGAGCAGTTCCGCGATGGCCTGCAGCGGCAGCTCGCACGCCACCTGCTGGACGAAATCGCCGCCGCCGCTCGCCTTCGCCTCCCGCACGATCTTTGCCGCGCGTTCGGTGAGCGCGGCCCGCAATCCCTCGATGGCGCGCGGGGTGAATCCCTTGGAGACGATGCGCCGGATCTTGGTGTGCTTGGGCGGATCCATATTCACCAGCAGCGCCTCGCGCCCGAGTTCGAGCTGTTCGGGTTCGGAGTCGGCGGGCATTTTGATGATGGAGCCCTTGCGATTCGAGGACCAGAGTTCCGGTCTGCGGGAGATCTCCTTGACATCCTCGTGGCGGGTGATCACCCAGTAGCCGTCGTCGTCCATGGGTGCGGCCTGCTCGGGAGTCTGGGCATTCCACCAGACCGGCGCGGTGCGGCGCAGCAGTGCGAACTCCTCGGCCGGGCTGTGGTCGGCCCAGAGCGCAGGATCGGTGAAATCGAAGCCGGCCGGTAATGACGGAACAGACACTGTTCCTCCTCGGGCAAGGTGCCGCTATGATCACGAAATTGGAACGTGTTTCACAGAAATTGAACCATGCCGACCTGCGGCTGGGCGGCGTTTCCGGCCTCCGATCCCCGGCTCCCGCACGCCCTGCGGGGCAGCTACCCCGCAGCAGTGGATCTGCAACATGTTCAACGAGGTCCCGCCGCGCCCGCGAGATCCATCAACCGGCCCTGAAGTCGATCTTGTGACTGGACAGCGTGTCCAGTGTGTCGGCAGACTAGAACTTGTTCTACAGTGATGCCAGGCACACTCGAAGATGAGGTAACTGATATGACCGCTTCCCCGGGCTCCACGTCCGAAGCCGATTACGTCGTCGTTGGCGCGGGCAGCGCCGGTGCAGTATTGGCCGGACGGCTCGCTCAGCGTGGCGCGAGCGTGATCCTGTTGGAGGCCGGGCGCAAGGACAACACCCAGCTGGTCACCCGCCCCGGCATGATCTCGATGGTCCACACGGTTCCGCAGCTGAAGAAGCTGGTGGCGTGGAAGCAGTACTCGGTCCCGCAGAAGCACGCCAACGACCGGCTGATCCCGATGACCCGCGGCAAGGTGCTGGGCGGCTCCAGCTCCATCAACGGCATGCTCTACGTGCGCGGCAACCGCGCCAACTTCGACTCCTGGGCCGCCGAGGGCAACACCGGCTGGAGCTACGACGAGGTCCTGCCCGCCTACAAGCGCCTCGAGAACTGGGTCGACGGCGCGGACGACTACCGCGCCACCGGCGGCCCGATCGAGGTCACCCGCCCCCGCGAGCTCACCCCGATCTCCGAAGAGTTCATGACCGCCGCGTCCGAGACCCTCGGCGCGCCGATCATCAAGGACTACAACGGCGCGTCGCAGGAAGGCATCTCGATCTTCCAGCAGAGCGTGAAAGACGGTGTGCGCTACAGCTCTTCGCGCGGCTTCATCACCAACATGCCGAACTCGAACCTGACCGTGCTCACCCACGTGCAGGCCACCCGCGTGGTGATCGAGAACGGCCGCGCCACCGGCGTCGAGATCGCCGAGAAGAACGGCTCGCGCCGCATCGTGCGCGCCGCCAAGGAGGTCATCGTCTCCGGCGGTGTCGTCGGATCGCCGCAGCTGCTCATGCTCTCGGGCATCGGCCCGGCCGGGCACCTGCGTGACCTCGGCATCGAGGTGGTCGCCGACCTGCCCGTCGGCCAGAACCTGCACGACCACCTGTTCGTGCCCATGACCTTCGTGTCCAAGAAGGCCATCCACCGCGGCATCCCCACCTACTTCGCGCGCGGCATCCTCAAGGAGATGCGCAACCCGGGCAGCTCCTTCATGGGCCGCACGGTCTTCGAGGCCGCCGGCTTCGTCAAGACCAAGTTCGCCGAGGGCGACCACCCGGACATGCAGATCCACACCCTGCCGTGGAGCTACCCGACGCCCAACCAGGACGCCGACAAGCTGCACCTGGTGGACCGCCGCCCGGCGCTCACCGTCATGCCCAGCCTCATCTACCCGAAGAGCCGCGGCGAACTGAAGCTGGCCTCCGCCGACCCGTTCGCCTCGCCGCTCATCGACCCGGGCTACCTGACCGACCCGTGGGACACCGAGTTCCTGATCGAGGGCATCAAGATGATCCGGGAGGTCATGTCGCACAAGAGCATCGCGGGCGACATCACCGAGAACTTCTTCCCGGGCCAGGAGTGGGCGGACGAGACCGCGCTGCGCCGCGAGCTGCCCAACCGCGTGCACTCCATCTACCACCCGGTCGGCACCTGCCGCATGGGTGTGGACGAGCGCGCGGTCGTCGACCCGACGCTGAAGGTGCACGGCATCGAGGGCCTGCGCGTGGCCGACGCCTCGATCATGCCGAGCATCACCGGCGGCAATACCAATGCGCCGAGCTACATGATCGGCGAGAAGGCGGCCGAATTCATCGGCTGACCACAAGCCCGCGGAGGAGTGCTGCTACTTCCCTGGTAGCTCCCCCGCGCGGGTCAGCGGATCACGACCACCGCTGACCCGAAACAGCCCCGGGCCTACTACCTCTCGGCCCGGGGCTGTTGTTTTCTCGTATCAGGAGGAGTCACGGTGTCCCTGGGCGTCGATATCTGGCTGAACGCGCCGCTCGCCGAATCGGCTTCCCGCGCAGTGCGATTGCGCGAGCTCGGGGTGGACGGGGTGTTCACCTTCGAGGGCGCGCACGACGTGTTCCTGCCCTTGACACTGGCCGCCACGTCCAGGGTCGACATCATGACCAATGTGGCCATGGCGTTCCCGCGCAGCCCGATGCATCTGGCGCACACCGCGTGGGATCTGCAGTCGTTGTCGGGCGGGCGGTTCCGGCTCGGGCTCGGCAGTCAGATCCGGACCCATATCGAGCGGCGCTACGGCAGCACCTGGTCGGAGCCGGTGGAGCGAATGCGTGACACCGTGCTGGCGGTGCAGGCGATCCTGCGGGCCTGGCAGGACGGGGAGCGGCTGGACTACCGCGGCCGGTTCTGGCAGCACACGCTCATGACCCCGCAGTTCGATCCGGGGCCGAATCCCCATGGGGCGCCGCCGGTTCTGGTCGGCGCACTGGGCCCGCGCATGACCACCATGGCGGCGGAGGTGGCCGACGGACTGCTGGTGATGCCGTTCAATACCGAGCGGCACTTCCGGGAGCGGACCCTCGCCGCGGTCGCGCAGGGGCGCGGTGACTCGACCCGGCCCTTCGAGATCATCGTGGAAGCCATTGTGGCCATGGGCGATTCGGAGCAAGAACTGCTCGAGGCGCGGCGGTCCGTGCGAAATCTGCTGGCGTTCTACGGTTCCACGCCCGCCTACCGTCCCGTCCTGGAGGTGGAGGGCTGGGCGGAGCTGCAACCCGAGCTGAACCTGCTCTCGAAGCAGGGGCGGTGGCGGGAGATGGCCGGGCTCATCGAGGACCCGATGGTGGACGCGCTCACCGTCAGCGGCACACCGGTCGAATGCGCGGAGCTTATCCGTACCCGCTTCGGCGACAGCGCCGCTCGCGTCTGCTGCTATTTCCCGGGTTACCAGGTCACCGATGCCGCCATCGCCGACCTGGTGACCGCGCTGCACTCCTGAACTTCCACATTCCACGAAAACTGCCCATCAGCAGGCATTTTCGCAATTACAAGATCTTGTTAAGGCCGCGCCAAGCGCGGCTCGGCATCGTTTGTGTCAACGCCGGAACGCACCGGCGGACCCAACGAGCCACCATCCGGGGGCGGGAACGCTGGGGCCGACCCGTCTACGAGGGGTGGCGGGTCGGCCACAGCAAACCAACCAACCGGTACTCAATTGGGGACATGGCCTACCGCGAAGGGGGTGGTAGGCCAGCGCAGAACCCGCCGAGTCCGACCACGAGGGGTGTCGGACTGGGCGGGTTCTTTGTGTGGCAGGCTAACGGTTAGCGATCTTGTTCGTCCGATTTGTGGCCTTGCCCGCCCGGCACACGGCATCATGTAGGTAAGTGCGCCAAGAAGATTGGGATTGCCGATGGAAACCGTGGTCGTCTTCGTACTGGCCTGCCTGATCTACTGGTGGGGCCTACTCTGACGTGGGAGTTTGCGCGACCGCATGCAGCGCGTCCGCGATGCGGCGGCTGAAGTGGTCGGCATCCTCGGTGCCGTGCGTGAGCGCGCGCATCAGGGTCGCACCCCGCAGGAATTCGAAGATCGCCTCGACATCGCAGGCGCCGGCCGCCTGACCCGATTCGGCAGCGGCCATGAGCAGCTCGCGCAGTGCCTGAATCGTCGGCCGCTCGCCACCGTCGAGCAGGCGGCGGTAGCTCTCCCGATCGTCGTGATATTCCGAGAGCAGGCCGGGGATGGCCGAGCGCGCCGCCGGGTGCGCGGCGGCATTCAGGAACAGGCGCGTCCAGGCCAGTAGGTCGGCGCGCAGGTCGCCGCTGGGAACCGGGTGATTCTCGGTGTCCAGGGCGAAGATCGCATCCTCCACCAGGGCACGCTTGCCGGGCCAGCGGCGGTAGATCGAGGTCGTGACTACTCCGGCACGCCGGGCCACGGCCGCGATGGTGGTGGCCTGGTAGCCGTCGCGGACCAGGAGTTCCTGGGTCGCGGTGAGCACCAGGGCATCCAGTTGCGGGTCACGGGGTCGGCCGGGGCCGGGGCGGGTGGTCCCGGTGGCTGCGGTCACGGGGCTCCCCTCTCGCTCGGGTCGGTGGCAAATTCTGAAACAGGTTACATCGTCGTCCAATTTGAAATACGGTATGGCCCGTATTCTAATTCAGGAGGCACCCATGCTGACGCCCCAGGACGAACTGCTCGCCCACCAGCTCCCCACCACCTTCGACCACGTCCAGCAGAGCGATCTGCGCTGGACCGAACGCGTCGTCCTGTACGGCTTCGACACCACCGGCGAGATCAGCGTGATGACCGGCATGGCGCGCTACCCCAACCGCAATGTGCTCGACGCCTACGCCATGATCACGATCGGCGACAAGACCGCCCACGTGGTCCGGCTCTCGCGCGAGATCGGCGACCGCTACGACGGCCTCGCCGACTGGCAGGTCGGCCCGTACCGGTACGAGATCGTCGAACCGCTGCGCAAGGTGCGCGCCACCCTCGGCGACAACGAGCACGGGGTGCGGCTGCAACTCGACTTCGAGGGGCAGTTCCCGGCCTACGAACAGGAACCCGCCTTCTTCCGCAGCCGCGGCCGGGTGCGCGAGGACGCCCGGCGCTACTACCAGAACGGGCGCATCTCCGGGTGGATCGAGGTGGCCGGCACCCGCTTCGAAATCGATCCGGAGACCTGGTGGTTCGGGCGCGACCACTCCTGGGGCACCCGCCACGGCGGGGGCGGCGGCAGCCTCGGCGAGGGCGAAGGCCTGCAGCCGGGCGACATCCCCGACGGCGTCCTCTACTACATGGGCATCTTCCAATTCGAGGACGAGCTGGTGCATTTCGCACAGCGCGAGACCGCCGACGGGCAGCGCTGGCACTTCGAGGGTACCGTGCTGGCTCCGATCGGCTCCGCCGCGCAGCCGGTCCCGATCGTCACCACCGACCACGCGCTGACCTTCCGCGACGACTTCCGCATCGTCAGCGGCGGCAGCTTCACCGCGCGCGGCGCCGACGGTCGCGACCGTGAATTCACCATCACGCCGGTCTCCGGCTTCTGGCCCGGCCTCGCGGGATACGACCACTACCGCGGCTACGCCTCCGGACTGTGGAAGGGCGCGGACTGGAGCGACGGCTTCACCGCCGACCTCACCGACACCGCGGATCTGCGGCAGGTCAGCATGCTCAGCGAGACCTTCTGCCGCATCGAGACCGCCGGCAAGGTCGGATACGGGCTGGTCGAAATGGTGTTCATGGGCCGCAATGCGCGGTACGGGTACGAGGGGTACTGACCGTGAGCGCCACCCGAATCCCCGCCGAGCACCTGGCGACGGCACTGGAACCAGCCGTGCGCGAGCATCTTTCGCCCGCTGGGAACGCGCGGGTGCTCGAGCTCGCGCGCACCGAGCGCGGATTCGCCACCGAGACCTATCTTTTCGAGGTCGAGGACGATTCCGGCCGGACTCCCCTGGTCCTGCGACGACCACCGGACATATCGCTGTTCCCGGACTACGACCTGCTGCGGCAGGTGCTGGTGATGCGCCGGCTGGCGGACACCGGGCTGCCGGTGCCGGCCGTGGCCTGGCTGGAGCGGGGCGACAATCCGCTCGGCAGCGCATATTTCGTGATGAACCGGCTGGAAGGCCGGGCGCCGAGCGACTATCCGTCGTATCACACGGCCGGGAACTATTTCGAGGCCACGCCGGAGCAGCGGGCCCGCATGTGGTGGGGGTGCGTCGACACCATCGCCGAGGTCAACCAGCTCGACTGGCGTGCACTGCGATTGGACTTCCTCGCCTTCCCGCAACACGGCACGGGTGTCATCGAGCAGGGCGTGAACTACCTCGACGCCGCACTGAACTGGGCGTGTGAGGGGAAGCCACCGGAGACCTACCGGCAGGCCGTCGCACATCTCCGGGACAATCTCTACGAACCGGAACAGGTCAGCCTGTGCTGGGGCGACGCTCGCATGTCGAACATCCTGTACGACAGCGATTTCCGGATACGCGGTGTACTGGACTGGGAGATCTCGCATCTCGGCGCTCCGGAGTCGGACCTGGCGTGGATGCTGTTCCTGGACTGGGCCTGTAGTGAATACGAGGGCCACATCCCGTTGCCCGGCACACCGTCACGCGAGGAGACCATCGCGTATTACGAGAAGCGCACGGGATACCGGGTTCGCAACCTCGAGTACCAGGAGATCTTCTCGGCCGCGCTGCTGTCGATTCCGTTGCTGCGCATGACCCATCGGGTGCAACTGCCGCCGGAGATGAACATCACCGGGTTCTGCACCGCGCGCATCGAGCAATTGCTCGGCTGACGGTCGAACGACGAAATCCGCCCCGGCATGGCGCCGTGGCGGATTTCGCTGTCGTATCGGCTACTTGGCCTCGGCCAGCTCGGGCTCGGCGGGCAGACCCTCTCCCTCGGCCGCCTTCGCGCCCTTCATCAGAAAGAAGGCGATCACCGTGGCGACCAGGACAGCCGCCCCACTCGCGAGGAAGGTGGTCGACATGGCGTGGGTGAAGGCCTCGCGGGCCGCGGTCACCAGGGCGCCGTCGCCGGAGGTGAAGGCACCCGCGATGCTGTCGCGAGCTGCCGCCGGGGCGTCGGAAGGCATTCCGTCGGTGTAGGTTCCGGCCAGCACCGCGCCGAGCACTGCCACACCCAGCGCACCACCGGTCTGCTGGATGGTGTCGTTCAGCGCGGAACCGACACCGGCCTGCTCCGGCGGGATGGCACCCATCAGAGCGCCGATGGCGGCGGGCATCGCCAGACCCGCACCCGCACCCAGCACCGCCATGGCCAGGGCCGCGGCCCAGAAGCCGGAGTCGGCGGTCAGCGACGCCAGCGCACCGGAACCGGCGGCCAGCACCACCATGCCGATCAGGGTCACCGGGCGCACCCCCAGCTTCTGTACCAGCGCGGCACCCAGGCCGTTGAAGAGTAGAGCGGCCACCGCCAGCGGGGTGAAGGCCAGTGCGGTCTTGATCGGCGAGTAGCCGAGCACGAATTGCAGGTACTGGGTGAGCAGCAGGCTCAGACCGGCATTGGCGAAGGTGACCAACACCAGCGAGAAGCTGGAACCGGTGAAGACGCGGTTGCGGAACAGGTGCAGCGGAACCATCGGGTGTTCGGCCTTCAGCTCACGAATCGCGAAGGCCACCAGGAAGACCGCCGCGGCGAGCATCGAAATCCAGGTGCCCGCAATGCCCTTGGTCGGGAACTCGATGATGCTCCACACCAGCGACACGGTGCCCACGATCGACAGCGCCATGCCCGGCAGATCGGTCGGGCGGGCCGGGCCCTTGGACTCCGGCATCAGGGCGAAGGCCGCGAAGATGGCCACGGCCGCGATCGGCACATTCAGCAGGAACACCGAACCCCACCAGAAGTGGTTGAGCAGCACGCCGCCCAGCACCGGGCCGCCGACCATGCCCAGCACGGACACGCCGGTCCACGCGGCGATCGCCTTGGGCCGCTCGTCCTCGTCGAACACGGTGATCAGGATGGACAGCGTGCTCGGCATGATGAGCGCGCCACCGATGCCCATGATCACGCGGCCGGAGATCAGCATGCCCGCGCTGGTGGCGTAGGCGGCGAGCAGGGAGGCCGCGCCGAAGAGGACCAGGCCGAGCACCATCACCAGCCGGCGGCCGAAGCGGTCGGAGAGACTGCCGGTGGTGAGTAGCAGGCCCGCGAAGACCAGGATGTAGCAGTCGATCACCCACTGCAGCGCCTGCGGGCCGGCGTGCAGGTCGATCGCGATCTCCGGCAGGGCGACGGTGAGGACCATATTGTCGATCACGAGCACCAGCGAGGCCAGGCAGAGCACGACGAGAATCAGCCAGCGCTTCGGGTTGCGCTGGGCCGCAGGCGATGTCAGCGCCTCGGTCATTTTGTCGGCAGTCATTTCGGTTCCCCTTCGAGAAGCTTTTCCGCACACTGTGCGGCGTTGTCGAACACTGTACGGTCTCCGTACACTGTTCGCAAGAAGGAACGGTGTACGGCCGAACGAACGGCGTTCTAGCTGGGGTTATGCTGTTCCACAGACGAAGGAGGAAGAGCCATGGCGGCCAAGACACAGGAGTTCTCGTCGGTGTGGACCCGCCCGCAGCGACAGCGGCGAGATCAGCCCGCACTGAGCCGGGAACAGATCGTGTCCGAAGCCCT
The DNA here is from genome assembly GCF_042754165.1 of Nocardia sp. NPDC059229. Taxonomy (NCBI): domain Bacteria; kingdom Bacillati; phylum Actinomycetota; class Actinomycetes; order Mycobacteriales; family Nocardiaceae; genus Nocardia; species Nocardia sp. NPDC059229. Next base: position 214,138 of record NZ_JBHZAK010000014.1, on the reverse strand, counting down.
CGCGCTGCTCGATACCGAGGGCTACGACGCGCTCAGCATGCGCAAGCTCGGCACCCGCCTCAATGCCGGAGCCACCTCGCTCTACACGCATGTCACGAACAAGGACGAGATCCTGGAACTGGTGATCGACGAGGCGTTCGGCGAGGTCCACGAGCCCGCCACCATCGCACCGGAGAACTGGCGCGCCGATCTACTCGCGCTGGGTCGCGATGTGCGCGACACCGTCCTGCGCCACCCCTGGATGAGCACCGCCATCACCGGAGCCGGACTCGCCTACCTCGGCCCCAATCTCATGCGCCTGTCGAACGCCATGCTCGCGACCCTCGAAGCGGCGGGCTTCGACGACCGGGAGGCGGACCGGGCCTCGAATGCCTTCTGGGCCTTCGTCCTCGGCTCCGCCGGCACCGAAACCGCCATGCTCACCAGCGTCTCCCGCAGCGGGCTCAGTGAACAGGAGTGGTTCGCCAAGATGATGGCCGTGTCCGAACAGGCGGTACGCGGTTACCCCCACGTCGCCAAACGGTACGGCGTCTACCGGGAACTCGACCCCACGCAGTCCAGGAACGACTTCTTCGACTCCGAGCTCGGACTCATCCTGGACGGACTGGAGTTTCGGCGCGACCGCGCCAAATGAGCAGCGGCGGACCGTGATTCAGCCCAACGTCGCCAGCCGACGGCGCTGGGCCGGAGTCTCCACCACCACCGAGCCGATCACCAATCCGGCCAGCACGCTGAGCAATCCCGCCACCGGAATGTGGGTCGCGATCGGCAGCAGCCCCGCCACCGGCACGGCGGTGAGCAACCGGATCACCACGACGCTCTCGCGAATTCCGGTGAAGGCGGCCCGGGTCAGCGCTACCGAGACCAGGTACACGATCACGCCGCCGACGACGCAGTCCGCGGCGGTGGCATTCGAATGCGCGCTGCCGCCGGTCACCGCGATGCCCATCGACGCACCGGCCAAGGCCAGACCGAGCAGCAGCGGCAGGTGCCCGAAGGTGTAGAGGTGCAGCAGTTTTCCGGTGCGCGCCAGCTCGGTGTGCGACCCCGGGCGCATCCCGCTGCCATTGAAATAGGACCACCACAGGCCCACGGTGAGCGCGAAGGCGGCGGCCGCGGTCACCGCAGCCCAGCCGGCGGTGTGTACCGCCGCGAGGCCATTGGTGAAGCCCAGCACGGATTCGCCCAGGATCACAATGGTGAAGAGCCCGAAGCGTTCTCGCAGATGGTCGGTCTCCTGCTCGACACCGGCCAGCCGCCGGGTCACCACCAGCGGCAGGGCCAGCTCCATGAGCATGGCCAGCGTCCAGGCGCCGTAGCGCAGCGGGCCGGCGTCGCAGGCGAGGCCGCCGAGCCAGCCCACCGCGCTCACCGCCGAACCCAGTGTGAACGAACGGAATACGGCCTGCAGTGCCGGATTCCGCCGGGAATCCCAGGCGTACAGCAGGGCGACACCGGCCCGGGCCACCAGGTACGCGAGGACGAATCCCGCGTCCACGCCCCGGCTCTGGCCGACCGCGCCCGCGAACACCGCCATGCCCACGATGCCGGTCAGCCCGAAACTGGTGAGCAGCCGGTGGGCCGCGGTATCCCGATCGGCCCGATTGGCGTGCACCGCGTACAGGACCCACGCCCACTACAGCGGCACGAACAGTCCGGCCGCCGCGGCCACCGATCCGGCATCGGGGTGCGCGCCCACCCGATGCGTGATCTGGCCGACCGCCGCCGCGAACACCAGATCCCCGAAGCATTCGAACCAGGTGGCCCGGCGCGGTGTGGTGGTTTCCGGTGCGGCGGCAGAGCTTTCGAGCATGCCGACCAAACTACTGGCTGGTCAGCGACCCGTCGCGAGACTGGTGCCGCCATTGGCGTCGAGCACGACGCCGGTGATGAATCCGTTGGTGGCCAGCATGTGGATGGCGCGGGCGATGTCCTCGGGGCGGCCGACGCGGCCGACCGGGGTGGTCGCCACCAGGCCGTCGAACAGGGCGGTGCGCTGCGCCTCGGGAACCCGGTCCCACCACGGGGTGTCGATGACGCCCGGGGAGACGGCATTGATGCGCAGCGGGGCGAGTTCGACGGCGAGCGGCGGCACCATGGCGTCGAGCGCTCCGTTGATGGCTGCCAGGCCCGCGGTGCCGGGGAAGGCCGAGCGGGACGAGCCCGCGGTCACCAGGGTGACCGAGCCCTGCGAATCCAGGTGCGGGAGCGCGGCTTTCAGGATGCGCACCTGCGGCCAGAACTTGCCGTCGAAGCCGGCGGCCAGCTGGTCCAGATCGAGGTCGGCGAAGGGACCGCTGCCGGCCGAGCCGCTCACCGAGATGACCAGGTGGTCGATGGTCCCGGCCTGGGCGAAGAAGGCGTCGATATCGGCCTGGCCGGTGGCGTCCAGGGCGTAGCCGGTGGTCTTGCCGCCGATACGCGCGACGGCCGCGTCGAGCTTGTCCCGGCCGCGGCCGGTGATGACGACCTCGGCGCCGTCGGCCGCGAAGGCGGTGGCGGTGGCCTCGCCGATGCCGGAGCTGCCACCCATGACGACGACGCGCGGTGTTGTGGTCATTGTCGGAAACCCTCTCTGTCGCTGTCCGTCTATTCTTACGGAACTGACAGTCTCGACAACACTGTTGGCGAGACTTTTAGTCTCGACAAATCGGTGAGGTGCGTCACAGGAGGGCGATCATGGAAAGCACGGCGGCACAGCCCAATCCGGCGCGACCGCACACCGGGCGACGGCGCAACGAGGCCACCCGGCAGGCCATCCTCGATGCCTCGCTGCGGCTGCTCGGCGAGTCCGACGGCGCACCGGTCACCATCGACGCCATCGCGCGGGCGGCCGGCGTCGGGAAGCAGACCGTGTACCGGTGGTGGCCGTCCAAGGGCGCGGTCTTGCTGGACGCGCTCACCGAACGGTCGGCGCTCGAGGTGCCGCCGCCGGACAGCGGCTCGCTGCGCACCGACCTGCGCACCCTCATGGAAGCGACTTTCCGTGGCGCACAGAGCAGTTCGACCGCACCCGCGTTGCGCACGCTGGTGCGCGAGGCAGCGCACGACCCGCATCTCGCGGAGCTGTTGCGGACCTTCACCGCGCAGCGCCGGGCAGCGGTGCGGGCCGTGCTCGAGCGCGGGCGGCAGCGCGGCGAACTGCCCGCCGACGCCGATCTCGATCTGCTCGTCGACCAGTTCTACGGGGTGTTCTGGTACCGCTTCATCCTCGGCCACGCGCCCCTGGACGACGCGCTCGCCGAACGGCTCACCGACTCGATGCTGGCCGGCCGCTGAAGAATTCGGCCGAGCGATCGGTCTGCGCCAGATGCCGCAGCGCGGCGATGAGCTCGTCACCGAGCACGTTTCCGACCACGACCGTCTCGGCCATGCTGTCGATATCGCCGCGCGAGGTCAGCACGGCCATATCCAGTTCGGCGATCGTCTCCAGGGCGTGGGCGTAGTCGTCGAGGCGGTCCGCGATATCGCCGTGGCCGAGCTGGCGCAGTGCGCCGACCACCTCGGCGGCGGCCGACACCGCCGGATTGTCGCGGCCGACGCGCCAGCCCAGGCGATCGAGCATGGCCTCCACCTCGGCGCGGGCGGCAGTCCGAGATTCCTCGTCGCAGAAGGCGATGCTGCGGGCGGCGGTGTGCTGGGCGACGCCGAGGATCTTGTGGGTGCCGAGATCCGGATCGTCCAGGGCCGCGATCACCTCGCGCGCCGAGGCGATGGAGAGCCCGCCGACCTCGATGAGCGCCCGGATCAGCCGCAGGCGGCGCAGGTGCGCGTCGTCGTACCGCGCCTGATTGTGGCCGGTCGCTTCGCCTTTGGGCAGCAGGCCTTCCCGCAGGTAGTACTTGATCGTCGGGGTGGACACGCCACTGGCCTTGCTCAGCTCCCCGATTCGCATCGGACCTCCTCGTCGCCGCGCGGGGCTTGCCCACCGAGCCACCATCATAGATAGCCGCGTTATGGACAACGCGGCTATCCGCTACGCCGGGAGCCGGGTCAGAGCTGCTCGCGGACGCCGATCTCGATGCGCTTGCCGAGCTCGGCGTCGACACTCTTCCAGTAGTCGAAGACCCGGCTCAGGATCGGCTCGCGCACGCCGCCCAGAATGTGGCCGACGACATTGCCCACCAGGCGATCCCGCTCGGCGTCGTTCATGACCTCGCGGACCAGGGTGCCGGCCTGCGCGAAGTCGTTGTCCTCGCGGTGCTGGAGGTAGCCGGCCCGGACCATGGCCGGGTCGAATGCCCAGGCGCCGTCGTCGATGGCGCGCGCCGGATCGGCGTGCGGGCCGCCGAAGGAGTTGGGCGCGTACACCGGAACGCTCGCGGCATTGTGCGCGAAGCGCATGGCGCCGTCCTGCGAGTAGGAGTTCACCGGTGCGGCCTTGGCCCGGTTCGGCGGCAGCTGCTCGTGGTTCGCCCCGATGCGGTAGCGGTGCGCGTCGGCGTAGGCGAAGACGCGGCCCAGCAACATCTTGTCGGGCGAGAAGGCAATGCCGGGAACCACATTCGAGGGCGCGAAGGCGGCCTGCTCGATGTCCACGAAGAAGTTCGCGGGGTTGCGGTTCAGGGTCCAGCGGCCGACCTCGATGAGCGGGTAGTCCTGCTGCGACCAGACCTTGGTCAGGTCGAACGGGTTGAAGCGGTAGTTGTCCGCCTCGGCGACCGGCATGATCTGGACCTTCAGGGTCCAGCTCGGGAAGTCGCCGCGCTCGATGGCCTGGTACAGGTCGCGACGGTGGAAGTCGGCGTCCTTACCGGCGAGCTCGTCGGCCTCGGCCTGGGTCAGGTTCTTGATGCCCTGGTCGGTCTTGAAGTGGTACTTCACCCAGAAGCGCTCGCCGGCCTCGTTGATCCACTGGTAGGTGTGCGAGCCGAAGCCGTCCATGTGGCGCAGGGTGGCCGGAATGCCGCGGTCGCCCATGAGCCAGGTGACCTGGTGGGCGGTCTCCGGGCGCAGGGTCCAGAAGTCCCACTGCATGTTCGCGTCACGCAGGCCGGAGCCGGGCAGGCGCTTCTGCGAGTGGATGAAGTCGGGGAACTTGATCGGGTCCTTGATGAAGAACACCGGGGTGTTGTTGCCGACGATGTCGTAGTTGCCCTCGGTGGTGTAGAACTTCACCGCGAAACCGCGCGGGTCGCGCCAGGTGTCGGGGCTGCCCTGCTCACCGGCGACGGTGGAGAAACGCACCAGCGACTCGGTGCGGGTGCCCGGCTGGAACAGCGCGGCCTTGGTGTAGCGGCTGACATCACCGGTAACCACCAGTTCGCCGAACGCGCCCGAACCCTTGGCGTGCACCACGCGCTCGGGCACCCGCTCCCGGTTGAAGTGGGCAAGCTTCTCGATCAGGTAGTGATCGTGCAGCAGGATCGGGCCCTGTGTGCCCGCGGTGAGCGATTCGTTGTCGCTGGGCACCGGGGCGCCGGTATTGGTGGTGGTCGCCTTGGTCATGTTTCCGAGCGTGCCGAGTTTTCTGGAACTAGTCAAGAAAAGTCCGCAGAGCGGTGAGTAAACAAAGGTATATACAGTCCGGCCGCGCAGGCGCGGCCTGGGCCCGGAGCTCATCCTGCTAGGCCAGCCAGGCTGAACGCTCGGGGTGACACCGGACACCATCGCGGGACCGTTGCCCAGATCACACTCCCCGCCCCGGAATAGATCCGGCGGACCCCGGGTTGATCCCCCTTGCCGGCGTCGGAACAGCCCCGGGCCGCACCCTTCGTCGCTACGAGCGACCACTCGCCGAGAGGCGCTTGTTGGGCGTCGGCTTCAACTTTCCGGGATCGCCTGAGCGGCATGCGTCGGACCCGGCTCGCGCACAACGGGATTCGCTGACCGGCCGCCACCCCTGGTTCGCTCAGGGGGTGACCGCGGCGCGGCTCGCCAGCTCCCGTAGTTCGTCGGCCGGTCGCCGACCGGCGAACTGCAGCAGATCCCGCACCACTTCGCGGGCGCGATGATCGGTGTGCACCAGCTCGGGGGTTAGTCGCTCGGCATTGAGCAACGCTTCCAATGCCTCGCTCGCCTGCCGCCGCTGCGCGTGCGCGCGGGCCACATCGACCAGGAAGCGCGCCTGCCGCTCCGGAGACAGGATCGAGGCGTCGACGGTGCGCGCGGTATCGAGCGCCTCGCCGGCGTCGCCCAGTTCGACCGCCACGGCCACCGCGTGCACGGCGACCCCGGTCGGACCGAACTCGGTGTCGAAATCGTTGCGGCCCTCGCCCAACCGGTCGGCGGCGGCGCGCGCCGCTGCCAGCCCGGTGCGGGCGGCCGTGCGATTCCCGTCCGTCGCCGCGATCACCGCCAGCATCAGCTGCAGAGATCCGTACAGCGACAGCACTTCCGGCCGTGGCTGCTCGGCCGCCACCTGCGCGGCCAGCGCGGCCACCGACACTCGCGCCGCCTGCTCGGCCTGTTCCAGGCGTTGCAGACGCAGGAAAGCCTGTGCCATGCGGTAGGTTCCGGCCACCACGCTCAGCGCGTCACCGGATTCCTCGGCCGCGGACAGTGCGCGATCGGCCGCGACCCACGCCGCGTCGACCTCTTCCTGGCGGGTGAACGCGGTCGCGGCCACCTGATAGGCGCGCGAGAGCAGGGTCAGCACCTCCGGCCGCCGCGTGGCATCCGCCCGCGCGGCGTGCTCGAGATCCGGAATCAGTTCCAGCAGACTGCTGCCCACCTCGACCAGCCGGGATTCGTGCGCCAGCTGCCAGGCCAGGTCCACTCGCTGTTGCAGCTCCGGCAGTTTCGCGGCCGCAGTGCTCAGCTCGAGACTGCGATCGGCCTCGTCTCCGAAGAGCTGTTCCAGCGCGGGATGCCCGGTGAGCAGCAGCCGCAGCTGCTCGAACACCGCCGAGCCGGGCCGATGCCCGTCACCGCGGTCGGCGGCAATCGGTTCGGCCGCTTCGGGACGCAGATCGCGTACCGCCACTCCGAGCACATCCGCCAGTCTTTGCAGAACGGACAGTCGCTCAACAGGCAGCACGTCTCGCTCGACCTGCGACACCCAGCTTTCCGAGCGCCGAATCGCCGCTCCCAACTCTTTCTGCGATAGTCCCCGCCGCCGGCGCAACTCCGCTACCCGTGCCCCAAGGGTACTTTCGGCCACCGGGTCAAACTCCTTCTGCCTGATCGGCTTTCCCGGCCGTCACCGCCCGCTTGTTTCGCCGATGTCTACCATGCCCTTCTCCTTCCGCCCTTTCCATCCAGAGGGGGATCTGCCGACAAGGATTCCAGACCGACCGAGCTTACGGCGCACAGTATGGAACATGGATTTTTCTTATTGCACCGCAATTTTTCTGTGTTTAACGTTTGAAGAGGACCCGTCGAACCAAACGGACGACAAGAGGTGGTCATGCCCGGCGAACTTCTCTTCTTCCTACTCGGAGCCGGAATCGGCGGCGCGGCAATGTGGTTCGCGGCGTGCGCCCTTGCGGCCACCAAGTATTCCTCCACTGCCGACGGGGCGACGGTGCAAAGCATCACCGCGCGCCTCGAACGCGAGGGTATCCGGAACTCGCGCTCGATGAAAGGTCAACCAGCCTCGCATCGGGCAACATCGAGATGACCGCCGCACCGAAAACCGACGAAGTCCATGTGCGCCTGCGGTTTCCCGGAGGAATGATCTTGGATTACCGCGCGGAACGCGCAATTGCCGAACGCCTCGCTGCGCATTTGCGCCCGCATCGCATAGAAGTCACGATCGACGGGCTCCGGACCGATCGACTACCGCCGCTCCCCTGTGCCGAACTTTGGGCGGATTGACCGACTCCAGGGAGCCTATCGCATTGACGCCTGGACAATATCCGAAAACGGACCGTGCACTTTCTTGTGCACGGTCCGTAACGGATAGATCTGATCAGTTGTTCAAAAGAACTTCCGCGATCTGAATCGTGTTGAGCGCGGCGCCCTTACGCAGGTTGTCACCGGAGATGAACAGCGCCAGGCCGCGGCCGTCCGGCACACCCGGATCCTGGCGGATGCGGCCCACCAGCGACTCGTCGATACCGGCGGCGGCCAGCGGGGTCGGTACGTCGGTGAGCTTCACACCCGGCGCCTTCGCCAGCAGCTCCTCGGCGCGCTCCACCGAAAGCGGCTGCGCGAATTCGGCATTGATCGACAGCGAGTGGCCGGTGAAGACCGGGACGCGCACACAGGTGCCGCTCACCAGCAGATCCGGCAGACCCAGGATCTTGCGGGACTCGTTGCGCAGCTTCTGATCCTCGTCGGTCTCGCCGCTGCCGTCGTCCACCAGCGAACCCGCCAGCGGGATCACGTCGAAGGCGATCGGGGCCACGTACTTGTTCGGCGCCGGGAACGCCACGGCCGAACCGTCGTGCACCAGCTTCTCGGCATCGCCGATGACGGCGCGCACCTGCGAGGCCAGCTCCTCGACACCGGCCAGGCCGGAGCCCGACACCGCCTGGTAGCTGGACACGATCAGCCGCTGCAGCCCGGCCTCGTCGTGCAGCACCTTGAGCACCGGCATGGCGGCCATGGTGGTGCAGTTCGGGTTGGCGATGATGCCCTTGACCAGGTTGCGGGTGGCCTCCGGGTTCACCTCGGAGACGACCAGCGGCACCTCGGGGTCCTTGCGCCAGGCCGAGGAGTTGTCGATGACGGTGACACCGGCGGCCGCGAAACGCGGCGCCTGCACCCGGGACATGGTGGCGCCGGCCGAGAACAGCGCGATGTCCAGTCCGCTCGGGTCGGCGGTCTCGGTGTCCTCGACCACGATGTCGCGGCCGCGGAACGGCAGCGTCTTGCCCGCCGAGCGCGCGGACGCGAAGAACCGCACCTCGTCGGCCGGGAAGTTGCGCTCCTCCAGCAGCTTTCGCATGACCGCGCCGACCTGACCGGTCGCGCCGACGACGCCTACACGCACACCCATGCCGCTACCGTCCCGTTCCGCCGTGCACGACCGCGACCTCGTCGCCGCCCAGATCGAACGACGAGTGCAGCACCTTCACGGCCTCGTCCAGGTCGGTGTCCTTGACCAGCACCGAGATCCGGATCTCCGAGGTGGAGATGAGGTCGATGTTGATGCCCGCGTCGGCCAGCGACTCGCAGAAGGTGGCGGTCACGCCCGGGTGCGACTTCATGCCCGCGCCGACCAGCGACACCTTGCCGATGTGGTCGTCGTACACGACCTGGGAGAAGCCGATGTCACCCTGCCGCCTGGTGAGCAGCTCGACGGCGCGCGGGCCCTCCAGCTTGGGCAGGGTGAAGGTGATGTCGGTCTTACCCGTCTCCACCTTGGAGATGTTCTGCAGCACCATGTCGATATTGATCTCGGCATCGGCGACCGCGCGGAACACCTTGGCGGCGTAGCCGGGCTCGTCCGGAATGCCGACCACGGTCACCTTGGCCTCGCTGCGGTCGTGCGCGACGCCCGTGAGGATTGCTTGCTCCAAGGGGATGTCCTCCATCGATCCGGTAATCATGGTGCCCGTTTTGTCGGTGTACGAGGACCGCACGTGAACGGGCACGTTGTAGCGGCGCGCGTACTCGACGCAACGCAGCATGAGAACTTTCGAGCCGCAGGCGGCCATCTCCAGCATTTCCTCGTAAGAGACGGTGTCCAGCTTCTGGGCGTCGGAGACGATGCGCGGGTCGGCGGAGAAGACGCCGTCCACATCGGTGTAGATCTCGCAGACATCGGCATTGAGCGCGGCGGCCAGCGCGACGGCGGTGGTGTCGGAGCCACCGCGGCCCAGCGTGGTCACGTCCTTGCTGTCCTGGCTCACACCCTGGAAGCCCGCGACCAGCACGATGGTGCCCTGCCCGAGCGCCTGCTGCACCCGGCCCGGGGCCACGTCGATGATCTTGGCATTGCCGTGCGTGCCGGTGGTGATGACACCGGCCTGCGAGCCGGTGAACGAACGAGCCTCGGCGCCCAGCGAGTGAATGGCCATGGCGACCAATGCATTGGAGATGCGCTCACCCGAGGTGAGGAGCATGTCCATCTCGCGGGCCGGAGCGGCCGGCGCGACCTGCTGGGCCAGATCCAGCAGTTCGTCGGTGGTGTCGCCCATGGCGGAACACACGACGACCACATCGTGGCCGAGCTTCTTGGTCTCGACGATCCGCTCGGCGACCCTCCGGATGCGCTCGGCGGTGGCGACCGAGGATCCTCCGTACTTCTGGACGACGAGAGCCACGGCGGAAATCCTCCAAGATCGACAAACTGCTGCTACCGACCCACAAGACTACCGGCCCAGGTCCACGACTTTTCGTCCCACCTCCTGTCCGCGGATTCCAGTCACCCGGCAGCTATTCCGGCGCCGACATCCGCACGCCCGGATCATGCTTGGCGACAAGGGTGTTGAACAGCCAGCTGTACTTGGTGTTGTGGAAGGCGACGAAGCCCCACTCGCCGTCCCGCCGCACCGCGACGTACACGTTCACCTTGGTGTTGAAGCGGTTCCGGCGGCGCTTGCCCTTCACCACGGCGCCACGGCCGTGCACGACCGCGACATCCGGGGTGACGAACCGCAGACCGGTGATCTCACCGTCGAGGCGGGTGCCCTTCATGTACTTCACGAACAAGGGTTCGTGCGAGGCCCGGATCGCCTCGCGCCCCCGCAGCCGGGCGCCGAACCAGGTGACGTAGTCGGCGTCCGTAGTGAAGACCTCGGCGTAGGCGGCGGCATCCCCGTCCGCCCATGCCTGATTCGAGCGGTCGAACAGCGCGCGAACAGCGGTTTCGTCGGTGATCTGCTGAACAGTCATGACATCCCTCCCGAAGATATCTGAACGAGTCATCAACTGATTTGAGAAGTAGTTGACTCATTCAGATATTGTCCGAGTGAGACTAAGCTGTCAAGGGATGAGCGAGAAACACGACGAACTGGGCGCCGCCCTCACCTTCGCCGCCCAGCGCAGCGCGACCGACGCCGTGATGCTGCACGGGGCCATGGCCGACAAGCTCGGCCTGCACGTCACCGACCTGCGCTGTCTCAATATGCTGCGCATCGGCGGCCCGGCCACCGCGGGCGAACTGGCCCAGCGCACCGGCCTCACCACCGGGGCCATCACCCGGATGATCGACCGGCTGCTGAAGGGCGGATTCGTGCGGCGCGAACACGATTCGAAGGATCGGCGCCGGGTGATCATCACCGCCCTGGACGACCGCATCGACGAGATCGCACCGCACTACGAGTTCCTGGCAACGGAATTCGCCAAGATCGCCCGCGATTATTCGGACGAGCAGTTGGAGCTACTGCTCGAGATCTTCAACCGGCTGCACGAGACCTCGATGGACGTCACCGCCCGGATCCGCGAAAGCGATTGAGCACGAACGGAACTCAGGCCCGATCGAGCCAGGTGACCTGCGTGCCGTTGCCGAATTCCCGGCGCTGGGTGACCTCGAACCGAGACGGGCTGAAGTTGCCGACGATCATGGGCAGGCCCGCACCCGCGATGACCGGATAGCTTTTGAGGATCAAACGGTCGATCTCGCCGATCAGCTGTCCCGCCAGATTCGCGCCGCCGCAGAGCCAGATGTCCAGGCCCTCTTCCTTTTTCAGGCGCCGGACCAGTTCGACCGGATCGCCCGAGACGATCTCCACCTGCGGATTGTCCACCGGCGCAAGGGTGGTCGAGAAGACGTACTGCTTCAGGTGGTTGTACGGACTGTCGGTTCCGGCGGCCAGGCCGGGCTCGTAACTGCCGCGACCCATGAGGACCGTGTCGATCTGCCGGTTCGGCGTATCGACCGGCAGGCCGACCAGTTCGCGAAGGTGGGTCGGGACCGTCTCCGGCATGGCCTCGTTGAACCAGGCCATCATGTCGTCGCCGGTCGGATAGAAGTCGTATTCCCCCTGCGGACCGGCGATGTAGCCGTCGAGGGAGACCGCCACGTAGTAGACGAGCTTTCGCATTGTTTACCGCCTTGTTCGTAGTACTATGTCCGTAGTGATTACTAACGTAGTACTACACATGGAGTGGTGTCAATGGTTCGGACGAATCCGGAACGACGCAATGCCCTGATCGACGCGGCCATCGAGGTCCTGGCCCGCGACGGCGCGCGCGGACTCACCTTCCGCGCGGTCGACAAGGAGGCCCGGGTGCCCGCGGGCACCGCCTCGAACTACTTCGCCAATCGCGACGAACTCCTGATCCAGGCCGGGCACCGTTTCTACGAGCGGCTACAACCCAGCAAGGAGACGATGGACCATCTCTTCACCGGCCCGCGCACCCGCGAGACCATCGCGGAACTGATGACGGAGACCGTCAACCGCATCACCGGGTTCCGCACCGGCTACCTCGCCCTGCTGGAACTCCGGCTCGAGGCCACCCGTCGGCCGGAACTGCAGGCGATCCTCGCCGAGCGGGTGCGCGCGGACCTCGATTTCAATGTCCGCAACCATCTGGACTCCGGCCTGCCCGGCGACGCCGACTCGGTGACGCTGCTCTACCTGGCCCTGAACTGGCTGATCGTCGAAAGACTCACACTGCCCGACATCTTCACCGACGAGGAGGCGGCCCGGCTGGTGCGCATGGCGGTGGAACGTGCCATTCCGACCTTGTGACGAGCATCACCAGGGGCGAATAATCCCAAGTATGCATGCAAGTGTCGGTGATCATCTGGTCATCCATGGGCGCAATGTCGGACTCCCCGACCACACCGCGGAAATCGTCGAAGTGCGCGGCGCGGAAGGTGAACCGCCCTACGTGGTGCGGTTTGCCGACGGCCGTACGAGCCTGGTTTTCCCGGGCCCGGACTCGGTGGTGGAGCCGGGCTGACGACACCCGGTCACAACCCGTTTCGGCCGTGTTAGCCCAAGATTTTCCGATCACGCCCCGGCGTGACCGGATAGCCCTGCCGAGCAGGGAAATCGGGACTTACCAGACCGACCAGTCGGTCAGAAGCGAGGGGTAGCACAGTTGACTCTCCGAGCGACCCTGGTCACAATCGGTGCCCGAATGGAAGGGTAGATATGAGAACGAAGACTGATCACCGGTTCGTCATCGACATCGATCCCGGACAGGTGATGGATGCGTTGCTCATGGTCGAGCAGATGCCCGACTGGTCCCCCTCCCATCAGGACGTCCGGGTCGCCACCCGCGACAAGCGCGGCCGCCCCAAGCGCGTCTACGTGTCGGCCAATCTCATGGGCCGCCCCGACCGGCAGGTCGTCGAATACACCTGCACCGAGAACCGCGTCGAATGGCGGGTTTCCGAATCCAGCGCCGGCGCCGGCGGCAAGGGCTGGTTCGACCTCGGCGAAACCGAGGACGGCGCCACAGAGGTCTGGTACCACTCCGAGGTCTACCTGCCGATTCCCGCGCCCGGCATGCTGCTCAAGCGCACCGCCCGCCGCGAGGGCGACGCGACGATCAGCAACTTCATCGCATTCGTCGAATCCGTCACCGGCGTCCAAGGACTCGGCGAGGTGGACGAAGCGTCCTACGGTGAATCGACCGCCTTCGAGCAGCCCGGTCAGGTCCAGCCCGGGTACGCCCAGCCGGGCTACGCGCAGCGCCTGGACTACGGCCGCAACTTCGAGCCCGGCTTCGGCACCGCTTAGGCCGGCCGCGAACACTCGCAGCTGATCGCGAACAGCGAACAGTCGTGATCGGCACTGCCTTTCGAGCCGCGCATTGGGCAGGATGTCCCTCATGCCCGGTCCCGTACGCACCCGCATGATGCCCGTCGCCGAGGACGCCTCGGTGACGCAGCTGGAACTGTTCTTCGACCTGGTGATCGTCTTCGCCTTCACCATGGTCACCGACTTCGCCGCGCACGAGACCACCGCGGTCAATCTGCTGCGCGCACTGCTCATTCTGGCCATGCTGTGGTGGGGCTGGATCGGCTACTCCTGGCTCGGCAATGTGGTCAAGGCCGATGAGGGCATCGCCCGGGTGGCCATGTTCGTGGCCATGGGCGGGGCGTTCATCATCGCGCTCACCATTCCCGAGTCATTCCACGATCTGCCGGGCGGCTGGTACGGGCCACTGGTGTTCGTCATCGCGTACCTGACCGTCCGGCTGGTCCACCTGACCGTGTTCTGGATGGCCAGCAGCCACGACGCCCAGCTACGCCGGCAGGTGATCCGCTGGGCCGCAGGCTCACTCAGCGTGGCCAGCGTGCTGCTGGTGGCCGGCGCGCTCACCACCGGGACCGCGCAGCTGGGTCTGTGGCTGGCGGCGCTGGTCTGGGACATGGGCTGGACGTTCTTCGCGGGCAACGAGTGGCGGCTCTACTCGCCCTCGCACTTCGCCGAACGGTACGGGCTGATCGTCATCATCGCGCTGGGCGAATCCATCGTGTCCATCGGCGTCGGCGTGGCCGGGCTGCCGATCTCCTGGTCCATCACGGTGGGCTCGATGCTCGGCCTGGGCGTGGCGGGCCTGCTGTGGTGGGCGTACTTCGATGTGGCCGCGCTGGTCGTGGAGCACGCGATGCATCGCGCCGGCGGCGAGCGCCGCATCCAGATCGCGCGCAACTGCTACACCTTCTGGCACTTCCCGATGATCGCCGGAATCGTGGCCATGGCACTGGGTTTGAAGAAGGTGCTCAGCTACGTGGGTGGGGCGCAAGGGCATTCGCTCAGCGACGAGCTGCACGGGATCCCGCTGTTCGCACTGTACGGGGGTGTGATCGCGTACCTGGTCGCCCTGGTCGGGTTCCGGCACTACGCGACCGGCAAGGTGCTGGTGCCGCGACTGGTGGCGGCGGTGGTGCTGCTGGCCCTGATCCCGCTGGCGTCGGCGGTGCCCGCACTTGCCGCGCTCGGCATGCTCTGCGCGGTCCTGCTGGCGCTCATCGTGTTCGAGGTGGTGCGCTATGCCCAGCCGCGCGATCTGATCCGCCACGGGCTCGACTGAGGCCCTCGAACACGCGGCGGGCGACGGCTCAGGGACTCGGGGTGAGCCGATTGTCGATGGCCTCCGGCACCCGCTCCCCCGAGTGCACGGCCTCGCGGATCTGATTGATGTTCTCGCGCAGGGCATCCGCCACCAGCTCGTCGGTGCGCGGATCGGCGAGCACCTGCAGCACGACGCGGAAACTGGCGTCGGCGATGCCGCGAATCATCTCCTCGTGGAACGGGACATAGCGCACCTTCCCCAGCTGGGGATCGCTGCGGATCACCTCGAGGATCATCTGGTCGATCTCGGAACGGTTCTCCTCCAGCGCATTCGCGATATTGCGGGTGTATCGGCCACACCGCAAAACCTCGGCGACCTCGTCCAGCACGGCCACCGTGATCGGGCGCTCGATGGCCTCGACGATGGCGCCGATCGACCGGTTCACCACGGCCGCGGTGATCCGGTCGCCGAACGCGCGGTCGGCCACCCGGCCCACCCGCACCGCGATCACCACGATGCGCAGCAGCCGGAAACCGCGGAAGAACGGACTGGTCACCGGGACCATGCCGAGGACCTCGTACCAGTAGATGAAGGGGAAGGTCCAGCTCCAGCCCTCACGCCGCCAGCGCCACAGGAATTCGGCGAGGAACACCGCGCAGACGCTGTAGTCCGTGATGCGGATCGTCCGGTAGGTGTGATCGGAGACCGGGAAGAACGTCACCCAGGTGACGAGCGCGACCGAGACCACCGCGAGCCCGAGCATGACGAAATCGGTCCACAGGGTGGGAGGCTTGTGGGGGATTTCATCCTCATCCGCAGCGCCGAGCTCGATCACGACGTCCCCTTCCTCATCGAACGGTCCCGCCAGCGTAGTCGGCGCAAATGACCACGCGGCGGGCTTCGAGGGGCCGGGCGGCCGGGCCGGCTACTTCCCCGCCCGGATGATCGCCTCGATATTGCGTTCCGCCACAGCGGTGATGGTGAGCGACGGGTTCACCGTCGCGGTGCTGCCCGGGATGCCCGCGCCGTCCATGACGTACAGGCCCGGATGCCCGATGACCCGGCCGTAGGCGTCGGTCGCCTGCCCCAGCACCGCCCCGCCCAGGGGGTGCGCGGTGAAGAAGCCTTGCGCGTCATAGCCGATCGGCGTGTAGTTCACCAGCGAGCGGTCGGACTGCGCCACCCGTTGATCGACCGCGCGGCAGGCGGCGACCACCTGATCCTGGGCCGCTCTGGGCCAGCTCAGTCCCACCGCGTTGCGGCCGGCGTCGTAGCCGAAGCGGGCCCGGGTCGGATCCAGCGTGATGCCGAGCGAGGCGATGGCGCCGGTGTCCACCGGAATGCCCGGCACATACCAGCTTTCGAGGTGCAGCGGCATGCTCGAGTCGTCGAAGATGCGGCTGGCACTGGGCACGCCACCACCGGTCATGGACAGCGAGCTGACGCTGCGCGCCAGCACCACATCGCCATTGGTGCCCCAGCCGTCGCCCACGTGCTCGTTGAGGTTGGGCAGGGTGCCGGTGGCCCGGGCGCGCACCAGCAGTTCGGAGGTGCCCACCGAGCCCGCGCCGAGGAACAGGCGGTCGCAGGTGAGGGTGCGGCTGCCGAGCACCTGACCGGTCGGGGCCAGCTTGGTCACCGTGACCACATATCTGCCGCTGCCGTCCTGGCCGATGGCGTCCACCCGGTGGCCCGGGTAGATGGCCGAGCGGCCGGTGCCCTCGGCGTAGCGCAGGTAGTTCTGGTTCAGATCGAACTTGGCGCCATTGGAATTGCCGAGATTGCTGCGCGACGCGATGGCCGAGACCCGGCTGGCGCCCGCCAGCTCGGCGCGGATCACATCCCAGTTGAAGATCGAATCATTGGCCTGCGGTTCGTAACCCGCGGCCCGCACCTGCTGATCCCATACCCGCGAATGGGTGAAGGGCGTGGAGTCGTACACGTCCTGCGGCATGGTGGATAGTCGCAGCATCTGGCGGACCCGCGGGTAGTAGACCGAATCGAGTTCGTCGTAGTTCACCACGCCCCCGAAGACCTGGTCGAACAGGTGCCGCGGCGGCGCGACCATGGCGCCGCTGAACACGATGGACCCGCCGCCCACCGCCGCCGCGCGCCACACGTCGATGCCCGGATACTCCGTGACGTCCAGCACGCCACCGAAATCCGAGCACGGCATGGGCACCTTGGTGATGCCGGTGAAGCTGGTGCGATGCCAGAAGCCGCGCCCGTCGGGCAGGTCGTCGCCGGTGAAGATCTCCCGCCACGGGTCGTTGGGCCAGCGCGAGCCGCGCTCGAGCACGGTGTTCTGCACGCCCGCCTCGGCCAGCCGCAGCGCGGTCACCGCGGCCCCGAAGCCGGAGCCGATGACGATGGCCTCGCTGTGTTCCGGCGGATCCGGCAGCGGCGCAAAGATTTCCGGTACCCACGCCTGGTACAGCGCGTTCCACAACGGATTGGCCGACGCCGGTCCGGCGCCGCGACCGGCGGTACCCATCCCGACACCTGCCAGCAGAGCCGCCGAAACGGCAGCCTTCAACACGGCGCGCCTACGCAAGCGGCCACCTCCCTCATCACGCATGGCCGCGCGCGAGATTACCGGCCGGTCGGCAACGCCTCAACAGGTTGGTGAGAGATCACCACCGAGATATGTGGGCCGGCTATGTGTTTCCACACTTCACCGGCATTGCGGGACCGGGCGGAGGCAGGCCGCTGTCAGGCCCGGAGGCGCTCGCGGCGGAGCTGGTCGACCTCCGGGAGATCCAGGGCCGGAAGCGAATCCACGCCCAGGGCCCGGGTCAGCAGATAGTCGGCGAGCTCGGGGTTACGGGCCAGGGCCGGGCCGTGCATGTAGGTGCCGAGCACCGAACCCTGGATGACGCCCTCGAGGCCGTCGCCCACCCCGTTGCCGACGCCCTTGGTGACGCGCCCCAGCGGTTTGGCGTCGCCGCCGAGTTTGGTTCCGCCACGGTGGTTCTCGAAGCCGGTGAGGGGCTGTGAGAGGCCCGGAACGAGGGGCTCGGTCGCCACCTCGCCGATGGCGCGCTTCTCCTGCGGGGAGGTGGTGACATCGAAAAGGCCGACGCCGTCCACACGTTCCCCGGAGGAGGTCTCGTACCAGTGGCCGAGCACCTGGATGGCGGCGCAGATGGCCAGCACCGGAGCGCCGCGTTCGGCGGCCTCCTGCAGGCCCGGGTGGCGCTGCAGGTGGCGGGTGGCCAGGCGCTGGGCCGAGTCCTCCGCGCCGCCCAGGGTGTAGACGTCCAGCGAGTTGGGAACCGGCTCGGTGAGCGGGATTTCGATGATCTCGGCGTCGTAGCCGCGCATGCGCAGGCGCTGGCGCAGCACCACGGCATTGCCGCCGTCGCCGTAGGTGCCCATGACGTCGGGCAGGACCAGGCCGATGCGGACGGTCGATTCACTCATGCGCGGGTCCCCGTCTCCAGGTCGCGGTTCAGGTCGCGGAACGCGGTGTAGTTGGCCAGCACCTCGACCCGTCCCGGCGGGCAGGAGGCAATGGCGTCCAGCGGATCCGCGACGGTGATGTGCTCGACGCCGGCGTAGGTGAGCCGGACCGCGAGATCGGTGGCGCGCTCGCCGGCGGCCACCACCTGGGTGCCCTCGAAGTGCTCGAAGCGGACGTCCCACAGCCAGGACAGGTCCTCGCCGTCGGGCACCTGGCCGTTGACCGCGATCACCAGACCCGTTGCGGCCGGATCGATCATGGACAGCGCCTCCTGCCAGCCGGCCGGATTCTTGGCCAGCAGCATGCGGGTGCGGCGGCCGTCGACCTCGACCGTCCGATAGCGGCCCGCGATCTCGCGCACGGTGCCCGCGGCGGCCGCGGCCGCGTCCGGATCCGCGCCCAGCGCCACCGCGGCGGCCACCGCCTGCGCGGCGTTGCCGCGATTGGCGCGCCCCGGAAGGGCAAGGGCGAGCGGGATTTCCAGGCCGTCCGGCCCGGACAGCGTGTGCTCGCCGACCCGCCACTGCGGCACGGGCCGCTGGAAGTCCGCGCCCGTGCTGTACCAGTGCTCGCCCTCCCACACGATGGGCTCGCCGCTGCGCGGACAGCTGGTGGCGTCCACCGACCAGCCGCTGCCGGCCGACACCCACACCACGTTCGGGTGGTCGTAGGCGATGGAGGTGACCAGTACGTCGTCGCAGTTGGCGATGAGCACGGCCGCGGGATGCCGCGCCATGCCCTCGCGCAGGCGGCGCTCGATCATATTGATCTCGCCGACCCGGTCCAGCTGGTCCCGGGAGAGGTTCAGCAGCACCACCACCGACGGGTTCAGCGCGTCGGCGACATGCGGCAGATGCAGTTCGTCCACCTCGATGGCGGCCAGCGGCGCGCTGCGGTGCGCGGTGAGCGCGGCCACGATCCCGGCGTCCATGTTCGCGCCGTCGGCCTGGGTGGCGACACTGTCGAGTCCTCGGCGATCCGCGCCGCCGAGGGTCTGCAGCGCCGCGGCGGTCATGCGGGTGGTGGTGGACTTGCCATTGGTGCCGGTCACCAGCACGGTGCGCTTGCCGCGGCCCAGCTGGGTCATGAGGGAGGGATCGATCTTCAGCGCGATCAGCCCGCCGATCATCGAGCCGTTGCCGCGCCCGGCCCGCCGCGAGGCCCACGACGCCGCCGTCGCCGCCCGCAGCGCCAGCTGTCCGCGCATCGAGATGTCTGCCACGACGCGAGTTTATGGGGATGGCGGGCGGGACGTGCAGGCGGCATCGGGGCCCACGGCGTGATACGCGCCGCACTCAGCCGTTGTAGAGCATCTTTCGATAGCCCTCGCCCGTGTAGTACGCCTCGAGCTGCTCGAAGGTCTCGGGGGTGGCCGGCTGCACATCCTTCACCAGGCGCGCGACGCTGGGCATGGTGTCCGCGGGCCACTGTTCCGGCTGCCACAGCGCGCTGCGCATGAACGCCTTGGAGCAGTGGAAGAAGATCTGCTCGATGGCGACCTCGATGGCCAGGATCGGGCGATGACCCTTGACCACCATGTCGTCGAAATAGGGTGCGTCACGGACCAGCCGGGCGCGGCCGTTGATCCGCAGGGTGTCGCCGCGGCCCGGAATCAGGAACAGCACGCCGACATGCGGATTGCTCAGGATATTGAGGTAGCCGTCCGCGCGGCGATTGCCGGGCCGCTCGGGAATGGCGATCGTCTTGTCGTCGAGCACCTGCACGAATCCCGCCGGATCGCCCTTCGGCGAGGCGTCGCAGTTGCCGTCGGCATCGCTGGTGGCCAGCACCACGAACGGTGAGCGGGCGATCCATTCCCGATCCCAGTGATGCAGGGAGTGCCGGTCCTTGTTCCGCGGCCGCGGCGCGACCTCCCCCAGCAGTTCACGCAGTTCGACCGGGTCCGTGATCTCGCTCATGCTCCCGATTCAACGCGCGGTGCGGGCCTCACACCAGCCTTTTTCGCCGGTGTGCGGAAGCACCCTAGGCGTCGAACATGTTCGGCTGTCCCGCCGCGTACCGCTGAATGTCCAGCTGCCGGAACGGCTCCAGCACCTCCGTGCGGTAGAGCGTGAACAGCTTGCAGCGCGGGGCATCCGAACCCGCCACCTCCAGCAGCTTGTTCACCGCGCCGCGGGCCGCCTCGCACGCGCCCTCCATGGTGGCCAGGTCCACATTGGTGCGCACGTAATCGCCTGCCAGATACAGGTTCTGGAGCGAGTCGGAATGCGATTCCGGGCGCAGCGCCCAGGAGCCCGCCGTATTGATCAGCAGCGGATCGGCATTGGTGTTGCGCTGCTGCGCGGCGTCCCACGCAATGCCGGTGTCGAGGAACCAGGAGTGCAGATCCTCATCGCGCAGCAGGTCGGCGCGATCGTTGAGGTGTGCCTTCAGCTGCGCCCACACCTCGCGCGCGATCTCGTCATGGGTGCACTCCTTGGCCGTTTTGCCGTAGAGCATGCCGGGGGTGTTCCAGTCGGAGATGTCGACCGACAGGCAGTCCTGCACGGTGCCGTCGCCCATGCCGGTGACCGGGGTGCGGTTCCAGAACTGAGCCTGCGCGATGGAGGTCAGCGACCACGGGGAGTCGACGTAGGCGGTGTGCCCGCGCGCGATATCGGTGGGGCGGCGGAGGAAGAACTGGATGCCGGTCATCCAGTCCACCGTCAGCTGGCTCATGCCCGCCAATTCCGGTCGCAGCGACAGGATTTCGGGCGTCCACAGGGTGCGTGCCACCTCCACGGGCAGTGCGCTCACGAAATGGTCGGCGGTGACCGTCTGGGCCGCACCCGACGAATCCACCACGCGCGCACCGGAAATGCGCGCGCCCTCCAGATCCAGACCCCGGACCTCGGCGTTGACGAAGGTGACGCCGAGATCCCGGAGGCGGTTCACCCAGGGATCGATCCATGCCTCGTTGGTGGCCCCGTTCAACAGCCGGTCCAGCGCGCCGTCATTGCCGACCTCGAGCGGATTGCCCAGGAACTGCTCGCCCATGGTGCCGATGGTGAGGGTGCTGGCCTTGTCCTCCCGCGCTGCCACCAGCAGCGTGGTGAGCGTGCGCGAGAGCAGCATACGGAATTCGTTGGAGCGCCTGCCCGCGCCCACGAAATCCCGCCAGGCCATGTTGTCCCACTGCCCGTAGCGGCGGGCGTCGCAGCTGGTGTTGAAGACAAGCAGGCGACTCGCGAAATAGAGGGCATCGCTGGTGCCCATTTTCGTGGAGGTCGTAATGGCCGACCCGACGGTCTCGCGGAAGTCGTCCGGACTCGACCAGGGCTTGCCGAACTTGCCCATCGGAATGATGGTGTCGTCCGCGTCCTTGCGCGAGAACCGCGCCTCGGGGGCGGCGATCAGGTTGTCCCACACACCATTGGCGTTGCGCGCGAACGGGATTCGCCGCATGGTGTCGGGCAGGTGGCGGTAGAAGCCGGGAAAGAACCGGAATCCGTGCTCGCCCCACAGCTCCGGCCGCCCGTCCTTGCCACTGCCCGGAACCGCGATGCTGCGCGCCTTGCCGCCCAGGGCCCGCCGCTCGTAGACGGTCACCTCGAAGCCGCGTTCGGCCAGTTCGTGCGCCGCGGTCAGACCCGCGACCCCACCGCCCAGCACCGCGACCAGCCGTCCGGCCTCGGCCCGCGCGGCGGTGGGCCGGGCGGCCCCCGACGCCACCGCTCCCGCCATTGCCCCGGCTGCGACCGCTCCACGCAACACTGATCGCCGCGTGACGGACAAACGTTGTCCTGCCATACCCGTTACCTCCCACGCCTGGTCCGCATCCTATGGAGCTGTCGCAGACAGATGGTCGGTTGGGGTGGAAAATTTCATCCCGAAGACCCGAAAGATGGGCGAACTACAGCAAATCGGACTGCTCAGCTAGGCCTCGACGAGATTCGGGTCCAGTTCCGACCGGCGTGTCGGCTCGGCGGGTCGGATGTGTCCGGGCGTGTCGAGCGCTGCCTCCGGCACCCGGACGCGGCGGCCCGCCGAGGTGGCCGTGAAGGCGCCGACGATCACGATGACGGCCCCGAACAGGGACAACGCGGACGGAGTCTCGTGCAGGAACGCCCAGGAGGCGGCGATTCCCACCACCGGCACGGCCAGCGACAGCGGCGCCACCGTGCCCGCCGGATAGCGGCTCATCAGATAGGTCCACAGCCCCGATCCCGCGATCGTCCCCAGCGCGACGATGTAGGCCAGGGCCGCGTAGGCGGGCCAGCCGGTCGCCGAGCAGGAGTCGATCAGGTCGTTCCAGCCGGTGGCCGGGCCCTCGGTGAGCGCGGACAGCACGAACATGGGGATCGGCGGCACCACGGCCATCCACAGCGTCAGGTGCAGCGGGTTCACCTGCTCGGACGAGGCCGCGGCCAGCCGGGAGCCGATATTGCCGAAGGCCCAGCCCAGTCCGCCCAGCAGGGTCAGCACCAGCGGCAGCAGCGCCGCGTGGTGCGAACGGTCCCACCCGATCACCGCCATACCCGCCATGGCCACCGCGATCCCCGCCAGCTGAATGCCGCGCAGCCGCTCCCGCAGGAACACCGCGCCCAGCAGCACCGTGAACGGCGCGGACGACTGCAGCACCAGCGAGGACAGGCCCGTCGGCATCCCCGCCCGCATGGCGGTGAACAGAAACGCGAACTGCAGAATCCCGAACCCGATCCCGTACAGCAGCAACCACTTCCACGGCACCCTGGGCCGCGGCACGAACAGCAGCACCGGAATCGCGATCACGGCGAACCGCAGCCCCGCGAAGAAGAACGGCGGGAAATGCTCCAGCCCCACGTGAATGGCCAGGAAGTTCAACCCCCACAGCACCACGACGGTGAGCCCGAGCAGTCGATCGCGATTGGTCATGCCGAAAATCTTGCTGACGCTAATAGATAAGAACAATCGAATAATTCTGCACCAACAATGTAGTACTACTTAACCATGCCCCAGCCCGACCCACCCCGCTCCGTCCCACCCCCGCGCCGCGTTCCCCGAGACACCCCAGCCGCCGCACCGGAAGCCCCGGCGACCGCCGCCCACCCCGGCCCCGCGCAGCTCGAGGGGTCCGGCGCGGCGCGGTCCGATGGGCCACTCATGTCACTCGAAAGACTGCGGGTACTAAGGGAATTGGCCGATCGCGGGACGGTTGCCGCGGTGGCGGAGGCGTTGTCGATGACGCCGTCGGCGGTGTCGCAGCAGTTGAAGGTGCTGGCGCGGGAGGCGGGGGTGGCGCTGCTGGAGCCGGATGGGCGGCGGGTGCGGCTGACCGATGCGGGGCGGGCGCTGGTGGTGCGGGCCGATGAGGTGCTCGAGGCCATGGAACGGGCGGTCAGCGAGATGGCCGAGTATCGGGGGTCGCCGCGCGGGCGGGTGCGGGTCGCCTTGTTCCCGTCGGGGGCGGCACTGCTGCTGCCGCATGTGCTGGCCGAGCTGGTGGACAGCGGAGTGGAGATGGTGGCGCGCGACGAGGACGTGCCGCCCAGCGAGGTGCCGCGTTTGCTGGCCGATTACGACGTGGTCCTCACCCACCGCGACGAGCGGGCGCCCTCGCTCAGCGGGCCGCGGGTGTCCTCGCGGGTGCTCATGCGCGAGCCGATCGACGTGGTGGTCGCGCCCGATCACCGGCTGGCCCGGCAGGGCGCCGTGGTTCCGGCGGAGCTGTCCGACGAGACCTGGATCAGCGTCCGCACCGGCTTCCCGGTCGACGACGTGCTGCGCTCGATCGCGACCGTCACCGGCGTGCAGCCTCGAATCGCGCAGCGGCTCAACGAGTTCAGCGTCATCGAGGCGCTGGTGGCCACCGGCTACGGCGTCGCCCTCATGCCCCGCCACGCGGTCCGTCACCCCGACCTGGTCATGCTCCGCCTGGCCGGCGTCCGCGCCGCCCGCGTCTACGACCTGGCCACCCGCCCGCATGCCGACAAGCGCCCGGCCGTCGCCATGGTCATCGCCGCGTTCCAGGCCGCGGCCCGCCGCGCCACCGGGACCGAATAGCCCGGCTACACCGCGCGACCGGGAATCGGAAGTCAGCGGTTGACTTGGAGCGCACTCCAGGTCCTACCTTTGCGGCATGAGCATTCGACTCGGGTATCAGATGCCGAACTTCAGCTACGGGGTCGCGCCGCGGGACCTGTTCCCGGCGGTGGTGGCGCAGGCACGGGAGGCCGAGGCGGCCGGCTTCGACGCGGCCTTCGTCATGGACCACTTCTACCAGTTGCCGCTGCTCGGCGCGCCCGAGGAGCCCATGCTGGAGGCGTACAGCGCGCTGTCCGGCCTGGCCGCCTCGACCGAGCGAATCCAGTTGTCCGCCTTGGTGACCGGCAACACCTACCGTAATCCGGCGCTCACCGCCAAGACCGTCACCACCCTGGACGTGGTGAGCCGCGGCCGGGCCGTGCTGGGCATCGGCGCGGGCTGGTTCGAGCTCGAGCACCAGGCCTACGGCTTCGACTTCGGCACCTTCACCGAGCGGTTCGAGAAGCTCGAGGAGGCCCTCGAGATCATCACGCCGATGCTGCGCGGGCAGCACTCCACCTTCGACGGCAAGTGGTACCGCACGAACAACGCCATGAACGAGCCGCGCGTGCGCGACGACCTGCCGATCATGCTCGGTGGCGGCGGCGAGAAGAAGACCTTCGGCCTGGCCGCCCGCTTCGCCGACCACCTCAACATCATCTGCAATGCCTCGGAGATCCCGCGCAAGCTCGAGGCCCTGCACGCGCGCCTGGACGAGGCGGGCCGCGACCCGAAGACCCTGGAGACCAGCTTCCTGGCGTTCGTCATCGTGGACGAGGACGGCGACCGCGCCCGCAAGACCCAGGCCGAGATGCTGGCCCGCATCGGCATCACCGACCTGGGCGCGCTGCCGAACGAGGCCCTGCGCAACACCCCGGCGGACCGCCAGTTCGTCGGCACCCCGGACCAGGTCGCCGAGCAGATCCAGTCCCGGGTGCTCGACCAGGGCATCGACGGAATCATCGTGAACATGGTCACCAACGGCCACGAGGCCGGCGCGGTCGAACTCGCCGGTCGCGCCCTGGCTCCCCTGGTCCGGGGCTGACCCGCTCCCCTTTCCGAGGCCGACTCATCGGAAATGCCCCGCGGTTCGGTTGAACTGCGGGGCATTTCGTCGTTCGATACCGGATCAGCCCTGCGGCCGGAAACCGTCGCCGTGCGGCGGATAGCCGCCGTCACCCTGCGGCGGGTAACCGCCGCCCTGCTGCGGCGCGAATCCGCCCGGCGGGGGCTGCTGGAAGCCGCCCTGCGGCGGGAACCCTTGCTGCGCAGCCTGATAGCCGAAATCGTCGGCCACCATGGCGGCCAGTTCCAGCAGGGCCCGCCGCGTCGGCTTGCCGACCAGTTCGAGGTCGATCTCCGCGCCCTCGGCCAGGTGGTCGTCGAACGGCACGACCTGCACCGCGCGGGTGCGGTCCAGGAACAGCTTGCGCAGCTGGTCCAGGTCCACCGTGGAGGAACCCTTGCGAGAGGCGTTGACCACCACCACGGTTCGCTCCACCAGCTTGTGGTAGCCGTGGTGGTCGAGCCAGTCCAGGGTGGCCGAGGCACTGCGCGCGCCGTCGATGGCCGGGGAGGTCACCAGCACCAGCGAGCTGGCCATATCCAGCACGCCGGACATGGCCGAGTGCATCAGGCCGGTGCCGCAGTCGGTGAGGATGATGTTGTAGAACTGCTGCAGGATGCCGATGGCCTTGCGGTAGTCCGCCTCGGAGAACGCCTCCGACACCGCCGGATCCTGTTCACTGGCAAGCACTTCCAGTCGGCTCGGCGCCTGCGAGGTGTGGGCGCGCACATCCGAATACCGCGAGATGTGCCCGTCCTCCAACAGGTTTCGCACCGTGGAGCGGGTCTGCCGGGGCACGCGGTGCGCCAGCGTTCCGAGGTCCGGGTTGGCGTCGATGGCGATCACCCGGTCACCGCGCAGCGAGGCGAAGGTGGAGCCCAGACCGACCGTGGTGGTGGTCTTTCCGACGCCGCCCTTGAGCGACAGGATCGCGATCCGGTAGTCCCCGCGGACCGGCTGGTTCACCCGGTCCACCAGCTGCCGGTACACCACGTCCGCGGCCGACTCGCCCGGGTTGATGGCACCGCCGGACGCCTTGTGCACGGCCCGCCGCCACCCGCTGCGCGGCGCCCGCTTGGCCCGCTTCAACAGGTTCAGATCATTGACCGAATGCCCCGGAGGCATCGGCTGCTGCCCGAACTGCTGCCCGAAACCACCCTGTTGCTGCGGAAAACCCTGCTGCGGCTGCGGATTCCAGCCGGGCTGGAAACCCACCTGGGGCTGCGGCTGGGATAGCTGGGTCTGCTGCTGCGGCGGCGCGGCCGGGGGCGGCGACCAGCTGTAGATCGGCCCGCCCGGTTGATCATTGGACGGCGCGAACTGCCCCGGCTGGCCCGGACCACCGAAATGCCCTGGCTCCCCGGGCTTCTCACTGTCACCGGGCACGCCCGGCGGCTCGGGGAACACCCGGCGCACCATGCCGTCGCTGCCGATCTCCTGCCGGATCTCGCCGTAGGGCGTCTGATCGCGCACCTCGCCCAGCGGTGCACGCGGCGGCGGAAAACCGCCCGGCACACCGGGATTCGGCGGCGGCGCGAACTGCCCGGCATCCGGCGGCGGGAACGCGCCAGCGGGTGGGAAGCCCGGCTGGCCGTACGGCCCGGGACCGCCCGGCGCGAACGGATTGTGGCCGTCCGGCCCACCGTAGGGCCCCGGGAAGGGACCGTTGGGTGGTGCGAAGGGGTTGGGCCCCTCACCCGGGTGCGGCAGTGCCTGGTCGATCGAATCCGGCACCGGCGGGAAGAATCCGGCCACCTGCTCCTCGGAATCGCTCGCCGCGCCGTTGTTCTCGGCCGGTTCGTCGGCCTTCACCGCGTCCTGCTCGGCCTCGACATCGGCTACCTCGACGGCGTCGTCGGTAACCCCCTTGCCCTGCACAGGCTTCGAGGTCGAATTCTGATCTTTCGTGGTCACGTGTCCCCCATCTGCTCGACGGCTCGAACAGAGAGCTCGGCGCTAATGCGTCCCAACGCTAGCATTATCGACCGGTCCAGATGCGGCGAGGCAGAGCCGCCTCCCCGCAGCTTCGGCGCCCGGCTGAGTGCCGTTATCACTCCTGCATGCGTGCCTGCGTCGGGTGCCGAACCGATTCTGGACGTACCCGGTGAGTTACCCCGATCCTCGCGAATTCAGTCGTGACGTTCGCGAGGGTCGGGAGCAATCCCTCAGGCCCTACGGGCAGCGCGGTTGACCGCGGAGACGACCGCACGCAGCGAGGCGGTGGTGATGGAGGTGGCGATGCCGACACCCCAGGTGACCTGATCGCCGATGGCGCATTCGACGTAGGCGGCGGCCTGGGCGTCGTCGCCGGAGGACATGGCGTGCTCGCTGTAGTCCAGCACGCGCACGTCGTAGTCGATGGTGGCCAGCGCGTCGACGAACGCGGCCAGCGGGCCGTTGCCCTCACCGGAAACGGCGTGCTCGACGCCGTCCACCTTGACAACGGCCTCGATGTGGTCGACGCCGCCGTCGGTCTCGGCGGCGGTGACCTTCTGGCGCATGCGCTCCAGCGGCAGGATCGGGGTCAGGTACTCCTCGGAGAAGACGTCCCACATCTCCTTCGGTGTGACCTCGCCGCCCTCGCCGTCGGTGATCTTCTGCACGGCCTGCGAGAACTCGATCTGCAGCCGGCGCGGCAGCACCAGCCCGTGGTCGGTCTTCATGATGTAGGCCACGCCGCCCTTGCCGGACTGCGAGTTCACCCGGATCACGGCCTCGTAGGTGCGGCCGACGTCCTTCGGGTCGATGGGCAGGTACGGGACCTCCCACACGATGTCGTCCACGTCGGCGCCCTGCGCGTCGGCGGCGGCCTTCATGGCGTCCAGGCCCTTGTTGATGGCGTCCTGGTGCGAGCCGGAGAAGGCCGTGTAGACCAGGTCGCCGCCGTACGGGTGGCGCTCGGCGACGGGCAGCTGGTTGCAGTACTCGACCGTGCGGCGGATCTCGTCGATGTTGGAGAAGTCGATCTGCGGGTCGATGCCGCGGGAGAACATGTTCATGCCCAGCGTCACCAGGCAGACATTGCCGGTGCGCTCGCCATTGCCGAACAGGCAGCCCTCGATGCGGTCGGCGCCGGCCTGGTAGCCCAGTTCGGCGGCGGCCACGGCGGTGCCGCGGTCGTTGTGCGGGTGCAGCGACAGCACGATGGAGTCGCGGCGGGCCAGGTTGCGGTGCATCCACTCGATGGAGTCGGCGTAGACGTTGGGCGTCGCCATCTCCACGGTCGCGGGCAGGTTGATGATCAGCGGCTTCTGCGGGGTCGGCGCGATGATCTCGGAGACCGCGTCGCACACCTCGCGGGCGTAGTCCAGCTCGGTGCCGGTGTAGGACTCCGGGCTGTACTCGTAGCGCCAGTTGGTGTCCGGGTAGCGCTTCTCGACCTTCAGGCACAGCTCGGCGGCGTCGGTGGCGATCTTCTTGACGGCGTCGCGGTCGGCACGGAAGACCACGCGGCGCTGCAGGATCGAGGTCGAGTTGTAGAAGTGCACGATCACATTGGCGGCGCCGGCGCAGGCCTCGAAGGTGCGCTCGATCAGCTCGGGCCGGGACTGGGTCAGCACCTGGATGCTGACGTCGGCCGGAATCGCGCCGTCCTCGATGATCTCGCGGACGAAGTCGAAGTCGGTCTGCGAGGCGGACGGGAAGCCGACCTCGATCTCCTTGTAGCCCATGCGCACCAGCAGGTCGAACATGCGACGCTTGCGGGCGGGGCTCATCGGGTCGATCAGCGCCTGGTTGCCGTCACGCAGGTCCACGGCACACCAGCCGGGCGCGCGGTCGATGATCTTGTCCGGCCAGGTGCGGTCGGGCAGGGTGACCGGCTCGACCTCCTCGGCGAAGGGCCGATACCGGAAGACCGGCATGGAGGAGTTCTTCTGTGTGTTCCAGGCCGGCTGGTCGGCGGGCGCGGGCTTGGACGGCGCGGTGATGGACCGGGTACCGGATACGAAAGCGTCAGCGGCTGACATGGCGATTTATCTCCGAGGGTGTGGCTGGATCCCAGGTATGGGGTAGACCGGCACGGCAGATCCCCGCGACGGGAGCCGGTCCGAATCAGACCCCGTCGCGGCGGCCGAGGAGAAGTGCCCGCTGCATGATGGCGACGAGTTTACAGGGGCGCAATAGATGCCCGGAAGCAGGGGAGGCGGGCGCCACAGCCCGGGCGTGTCACTCACCGGCGGCGATCGGTGCCACATCGACCGACACGGTGATGGTCGATTCCTTGGCATCGGTATAGATGATGCCGCGCAGGGGCGGCACGTCGGCGTAGTCGCGACCCCAGGCGACGGTGACGTAGCGGTCGTCGGCGAACTGGTCGTTGGTGGGGTCGAAGCCGATCCAGTGCCCGGCGGTGCCCGGGAGCCAGACCGCGGCCCAGGCGTGGGTGGCGTCCGCGCCGACCATGCGCTCCTTGCCGGGGGGCGGATCGGTGGACAGGTAGCCCGAGACATAGCGGGCGGCCAGGCCCTGGGAGCGCAGGCAGGCGATACCGAGGCGGGCGAAGTCCTGGCAGACGCCGTGGCGGGCGGCGAAGACGTCGGCGACGCTGGTGCTGACGGTGGTGGAACCGGATTCATAGGCGAAGTCGGTGTGGATGCGCGTGGTCAGTTCCCGCACCGCGTCCAGCAGCGGACGGCCGGGCGGGAAGGATTCGGCGGCGTAGGCGGCGACCTCGGGGATGATCTCGGGCGGGGTCAGGTCGAGAGTGAATTCCACGGCGAGCGGGCCGTTCTCGGCGGTCGGGCGGGCCTGCTCCCAGGCCGGCTGTGCGGCCGGCGCGGCGGGCGCGCCGACTTCGACGAGGGATTCGCCGGTCACCTCCAGGCGGCGGTGTTCGGCGGTGACGTGGAAGTAGAGGGTGGTGTTGTCGTACACGTCGGTGCCGACCGATCGGTCCGACGGGAGGGGATCGACGCGAATGTCGTGGGACAGCAACCGCTGTCCCGGAAACTCGCGCGGTGTCAGGTAGGCGCGGCCGTAGGAGCTGCTGACCACGTCCGAGTACAGGTAGACGGTGCGGTGCAGCACCCGGTAGCGGCGCATCAGCCCACCACCCGGGCGGAGCCCCACAGCGGCTGGATCTCGCGCGGCACCGACAGCCGGCTCGCCTCGAAGGATTCGGAGAGTTTGCGCAGCCGCAGGTGGACGCCGTCGAGCAGCTCGGCCAATTCGGTGCGGCGGCCGTCGGCGACGGTCTCCAGCTCGGCCGGGTCGACGCGGCGCAGCATGCGCTGGGCATCGGCCAGGAGTCGTTGCGGGCGTGAGGATCCGGAGGCCCCGGGCAGCGCCGGGAAGTCGGCCTCGAGGCGTTCCAGCTGGTAGGCCAGCGAGCGCGGGTTGTGCCCGTCGAACAGCAGCACTCCGGCGACGGCGGCGATGCGGACCGAATCACCGTGGCGGCGGCGGTAGCTCACCGCGGAGACGGTGGCCTGCAGGACAACGTCGGTCACCACCCGGCCGACCTCCGGCGGGTAGGCGTCGGTGAGGGCGGAGGTCAGCAGGGCCGACAGCGCCAGCGCGCGCTCGATGCGGCGCCCGATGTCCATGACGTGCCACCCCGTGTCCCGCACGGTCGATTCCGCGTCGATGCCGGTCAGCGACAGCAGGGCGGACAGGGCGCGGGAGTGCACTGCCGACAGGGCCGCGCCACGGTCGCCGCGGACGGCCCGGTACTCCGACAGCGCGCGATCGATGGAGCCGAGCACCATCCAGGTGTCGGGTGAGAGCTGATCACGCACGGCGCGTGCGGCTTTCGCGTAGCGCTCCACGGAGAATGCGACCGAGCCGGGAACCTCGCGGTCGACGGTGAGGGAGACCAGGTAGTCGTGGTCGCGGCGGGACGCGCCGGGCAGCGCGATCGGGACGGTCGGCTCGTCGGAGTACTCGCGACTCCGCGGCGGCTGGGATCCGGATCGGGTCCGCGTAGCGGACTGCGCCTCCGGCTGGCGGCGCCTGCGCCGACGCTCCGACAAATCTGGTTGCACGGCAGTCGGTTTCGGCACCGTGGGCGGCTTCGGCTCGGCCGGGGTCGTGCCGGTCATGCGGGCGAGGGCGGCCATCAGGATGGGCATCGCCTCCGCGCCCTCCAGCCAGGGCCGGTAGCGGTAGTCCTGGTGGCGTTCGTGGATGGCGCTGAGCAGGCGCACGGTGACCTCGGCGCGCTCGCCGTAGCGGCCCAGCCAGAACAGGTCGTTGAGCACGCGCGGCGAGCTGACCACGTCCATCGGGGCAACCGCGACGACCCGGCGCTCGCGCTCCTCGGGTACCTCGGCGGTGGCCGCGGGCACGGCCGGGACGGCGGCGGGCGCGGCGCGCACCCAGACGTCCTTGGCGGCGGCCTCCCCCACCATGCCCTCGGGTCCGCCGTGCTGATGCAGCTGCCCCAATCCGCCCGGCATGATGCGGTATCCGACGCGTCCGGCCAGGGAGAACAGGCGGACGGCGACGGGGGCGGCGGCGAGTCCGCCGGAGCCGTCGACCGCGGGGGCGACCGAGAAGCGGGCCGGTTCCTGACCGACCCACTTCCAGCCCTCGGTCTCGATGCGGGCCCGCCACTGCGCGCGCTGCACGGCGGTGAGGATGGGGCCGAAGATCGTGGTGCCGTCCACTGTGGAGCGCAGGATCAGGCGGTGCAGGTTGGCCGTCAGGTGGGAGCGTTCGGAATCGTCTCCACCCCAGTAGGATTCGATGCCCGGCAGGGTGAGTTCCTCGTCCAGCAGCCGCCGTGACAGGCGCGGCAGGAACGCGGCCAGCGCCGGATTCTCCAGCAGTCCGCTGCCCAGGGTGTTGACCACCGTGACCGCGCCGCGCCGCAGCACCTCCACCAGGCCCACCACGCCCAGACGCGAATCCGGCCGCAGGTCCAGGGGATCGGAGAACTCGGCGTCCAC
Organism: Nocardia sp. NPDC059229; assembly: GCF_042754165.1. NCBI lineage: Bacteria > Bacillati > Actinomycetota > Actinomycetes > Mycobacteriales > Nocardiaceae > Nocardia > Nocardia sp. NPDC059229. Next base: position 181,908 of record NZ_JBHZAK010000014.1, on the reverse strand, counting down.
GCGGCGCAGTACCACGTCGACCCGTTCGAGCGTGCCCAGCGAGCGCATCCACAGCCGGCCGTCGCGCACCACCAGGTCGGCGCTCTCCACCAGCGGGAAGCCCAGTACGGAGGCCAGATACGCCTGATCGAAGGCGGTTTCGGAGTGCACGCCCGGGCTCAGCACCACGACCACCGGGTCCTCGTCGGCGCCCTGCGGCGCGGCCTCGATGAGCATGAGCCGCATGGCCCGCACGAACGGGGTGAGCGGCCGCGGGCTGGCCAGCTCGAAGGCCTCGGGAATGGCGGCGGACACCACGCGGCGGTCGGCCAGCGCGTAGCCCGCGCCGGAGGGGGCCTGTGCCCAGTCGGCGAGCACCCGGAAGCCGCCGTCGCTCCAGCGGCTGACATCGCAGGCGTGCAGGAACAGCTGATGCCGCCCCGGCAGTGAAATACCGTGCGCGGCACGGACATAGCCGCGGTGCGCGAAGACCACCTGCGGTGGCAGCAGCCCCTCGGTGAGGGTGCGGCGCGCGCCGTACACGTCGGTGAGCACCGCGTCGAGCAGCCGGGAGCGTTGCACCACACCGGATTCCAGCGCCGCCCACTCGGTGTCGGAGAGCAGCAGCGGAATCGGGTCCAGCCGCCACGGCGCGGGCGTCGCGGGCTGCTCGGAGCCGGTCACTTCGGTGTAGGTGATGCCGTCGTCCTCGATCAGCCGCCGGACCCGGCCGTCGATGCGGTGCAGTCCGGCCCGGCCCTGGTCCAGGAAGTCGGCGGACAGGTCGGCCCACAGGCCGCGCAGGCGGCCGTCGTGATCGACGAGTTCGTCGTAGAAGCCGCCGGTGGCCAGGCCGCAGGCGTCGCGGGCGCCGGTATCGGCCGCGGCGGCACGGTAATTCGCGAACTCCTCGCCGGGTGGCACTGCGTCGAGCACTGTCACCGCTACCACTTCCCCGGGTATGCCTATCGATCGCCGACGACGCCCCACACGGTCCGCGCCCGGCGCAGATCGAGTATTCCGGGCGCACCGACGTCTGTTGCCTGTATGGCCATTTTGGCACGCAGATCGGCGATATCGACCGGGCCCGGGGTGTGCCCGGCGGATTCGAATCGCCGATTGCGCCGGGATTGCGCCACCACCGAATTCACCGGCGGCCCGGCATAGAACATGCCGCCCGGATGGCTGACGTGATACGTGCAGCCGCCGCGGGACAGACCGGTCTGCAGCTCGACCACGTCGAAGACGAGCGGCGCGTCCACCGTGATCGTCGGATGCAGGGACTCCGGCGGTTGCCACGCCCGATACCGCACGCCCGCGACCTGCACATCCGCCCGCCCGGCCGGGACGAGGGGCAGCGGGAAACCGTTGCAGGTCACCGCATACCGGTCCCGGTCCGCCCCGGTCACCCGGACCTGCAGGCGCTCGACCGAGGAGTCCACATATCGCGCGGTCCCGGAGGCGGTGGTCTGTTCCCCGAGGGTGTTCCACGGCTCGATCGCCCCGCGCAGTTCCACTTCCATATCCCCGAGTACCACCGTGCCGAAGCGGGGAAAACGGAACTCCGAGAACGGATCCAGCCAGCTGGTGTCGAATTCGATGCCGTACGCGCGCAGATCGGCCGCCACCTCGGCGATATCGGCCTGCAGGAAATGCGGCAGCAGGTAGCGCCCGTGCAGGTTGGCGCCGTGCCGGAGCAGCGGCGCGGTGTAGGGGTGCTCCCAGAACCGCAGCACCAGCGCCCGCACCAGCAGCGACTGCACCATGGCCATGCGGAAATGCGGCGGCATCTCGAAGCCGCGCAGTTCCACCAGTCCGAGGCGGCCGCGCGCCGAATCCGGGCTGTAGAGCTTGTCGATGCAGAATTCGGCGCGGTGGGTATTGCCGGTGAGGTCGGTGAGCAGGTGGCGCAGCGCGCGATCGACCGCCCAGGGCGGCGCGGCCGGCTCGTCGGGGTCGGCGGCCGCGGCGGCCCGGCTCAGGCGGGCGATCTCGGCGAAGGCGATCTCCAGTTCGTAGAGCGCGGCCTCACGGCCCTCGTCGACGCGGGGCGCCTGGGAGGTCGGGCCGATGAAGCGGCCCGAGAACAGATAGGACAGCGCCGGATGCCGCTGCCAGTAGGTGAGCAGCGACACCAGCAGGTCCGGGCGGCGCAGCAGGGGCGAGTGCGCCGGGGTGCGGCCGCCGAGCGTGATGTGATTGCCGCCGCCGGTGCCGCGGTCGGTGCCGTCCACATCGAAGGATTCGGTGCTCAACCGCGCCAGCCGGGCCTGCTCGTAGAGCGTCTCCAGCAGCCGCGACTGCTCGGCGAAACCGGTGGTGGGCTGGACGTTCACCTCGATTACGCCCGGGTCGGGTGCCAGGGACAAGGTACGCAACCGGCCGTCCACCGGGGCCGGATAACCTTCCAGCACCACCGGCTGCCCGACCGCGGCGACGGCCTCCTCGACCCGGCGCACCAGATCGCAGAACGCACCGAATTCCTCGACGGGAGGCAGGAATACGAACAGCCGGCCGTTGCGGACCTCGGCGACCAGCGCGGTGATCGGCGCGCGCTCGGCGGACTCCACCACCGCGGGCGGCTCATCCGCGGCCAGCGGCGGGCGCGGCGCGAACGGGTCCGCCTCGGGTCGCGGCGGTGGCGCGTTCCAGCTGACGGACCGTAGCGGCAACCGCAGTCCGGCCGGGGAATCGCCCTCCGTCAAGACGATTCGACCGCGCCGCAGCTTCCAGTCGGCGCTCGCCCACCCGGCCTCGTCGTCCCGGCGGTACAGCGACAGCACGTAGGCGGCGGGCTCGCCGACGGCGGCATCCAGCCGAGCCAGCAGCGCGCTGCGCGCCGACGGCGAATCCCCGCCGCTGTCCAGATCCTCGTCGGCACCGACCGGATCACCCTGTGGCACAGCGGCCTTGGCGGCCATCCGGAGCAGCGAATCCTCGTAGGCGGGCCGCACCTGACCGTCCGGCAGGCCCAAGCCCCGTGCGATGTGGGCGATCACCGCTTGCGCGGCCCGGGCGTCCGGGCGGCACGACGGTTCCGCCACGGTCCCGGCCGGCGGGAGCCAGGGATGCGCGAGCAGGTCGGGGTGCCGCCAGAGCGGTTCGTCATCGTCGCGCCAGGTCATGGCGATTTCCCAGCGCGGCAGGGGTTCTCCCGGATACCACTTGCCCTGGCGGTACTGCACCAGGCCGGTCGGGGCGTAGATGCGGCGCAGGCGCTCGGCCAGGTCGGCGGCGCGTTCGCGCTTGCGCGGGCCGTCGGCCGCGGTGGTCCATTCCGGACCGGTCTGATCGTCGAGGGAGACGAAGGTGGGTTCACCGCCGATGGTCAGGCCGATCCGGGCAGCCTCGGTGCGGGCGTCCACGACCGCGCCCGCGGCGCGGATGCGCTCCCACTGGGAATCGGTGTAGGGCAGGGTGACTCGCGGATCCTCGTGGATCCGGCGCACGGTATTGGAGAAGTCGAGACTGGCGGAGACCGGGTCGGTGGATCCGGTGATCGGCGCCGACGAGACCGGATGCGGGGTGGCGGCCAGCGGAATGTGGCCCTCCCCGGCGAACAGGCCGGAGGTGGGGTCCAAGCCCACCCAGCCCGCGCCGGGCAGGTACACCTCGGTCCAGGCGTGCAGGTCGGTGAAATCGGCGGGCGGCCCGGAGGGTCCGTCCAGAGACGGTACGTCCTGGGCCAATTGGATGAGATACCCGGAGACGAAGCGGGCGGCCAGCCCGAACTCCCGCAGGATGGACACCAGCAGCCACGCCGAATCCCGGCACGAGCCGAGGGCGGCGCGCAGCGTGTGATCCGGCGACTGCACGCCCGGCTCCATCCGGACGGTGTAGGCGACATCGTGGCGCAGCGCCTGATTCACCGCGATCAGGAAGTCGATGGTGCGCGGCCGATCCGCCGGCGTGTGGCGGCGCACCCAGTCCCGTACCGAAGCGCCGGGGCCGGAACCGGATTCGCCCTCGTCCACCGGCCGCAGATAGGGCTCGAGGTCCGCGGACAACTGCGGCGAGTAACCGAACGGGAAATGCTCGGCGTGCTCCTCGACGAAGAAATCGAAGGGATTGATGGCGTCCATATCGGCGATCAGCCCGACCACGATGGACAGTTCCGGCGTGGGCTCGTGGAAGATCAAGCGCGCCAGGTAATTTCCGAACGCGTCCTGCTGCCAGTTCACCCAATGGTTCCCGGGGCTCACCCGCATCGAGTACGCCTCGATGGCGGTGCGGGTGTGCGGGGCGGGTCGCAGGCGGACCACGTGCGGATGGACGCGCACGGGATGGTCGAAGGAATAGGTGGTGCGATGTTCGAGGGAAACCTTGATCCCCATCCGTCCAGTTCACCACGCGAAGGCCGGAGCACGCTGGAGTTTTTCCGACAGTTAGCCTGGCCGGGTGAGCTACGACCTCGTTCTGCTGCCCTCCGGAGCCGCCGTGTCCCCCGCCGAGGTGGACACGTATCTGACCGCGCAGGACGGCAGACCGGCCGGTGACGCCGTCACCGAGATCGCGGCCGAGCTGGACGAGCGCAATGGCGAGCTGCCCGAGGCGGACAGCTTCCTGGGCTCGCCCGCCGGCGATGGCGTGCTCGGCGACGCCCTGTTCGTCTCCACGCCCTACGACGCCATCGGCCATGTGCGCGGGCTGCTGTTCGAGCTGGGCACCCCGCACGACTACGCGCTGTGGGACCCGCAGCTGGCCTGGCTGGTGGATCCGGCCGAATCGGTCAGGGCCGCCGTCACGCACGGCGGGGCGGGCGAATTCCCGTACCTGACACGGCAACTGGTGGAGCTGTGGATTCCGGAGCTGGGACAGCCCGGTCCGTATCTGATCGCGGAAACCGGAGATCAGATCTACATCCAGACCTATCGGCATCAGGACGGGCATTACGACCTGGAATACCGGGACGGGTCCGCCGACAAGCATTTCGCCGCCACCGCGAACGACCCGCGAATTGTGGCCGATCTCATCTGGGGCTGGGCCACCGGAGATCGTTCGGGATTCGCCGCACTGGATTGGCAGCGTCTCACGTTCTGACCGTCGAATAACGGACAGATTTCAATTTCCACTTCCAACCCCCCGGAATGAAGGCTGCGCACGCGCAGGAAAGCTAGCATTTCGCTAATTGCACGCGGTGTTTCCGAGCTTGTACGCATTACTCACCGAGGCGAGGAGCGAAACATGAAGCTACGCCCGTCGAAGCTACGCCCGTCCTTGAAGAAGGGGACCTTGCGTAAGGGCTTGGCAGTCGTGGCCGGTTTGGCGGCTACTTTCGCTATCGCCGTGGCATTGCACGCCAGCGGGGCCGGAGCCGATATCCCCAGGAACGTTCAACACATTCCCTGCCCGCAGCCGGCGGCGCTCCCCGCGCCGCCGACCTGGACATAACCCGATCCCGGTACACCACTTACAGGGCGCGCCGCCCGGAAAGGGCGCGGCCCAGGGTCAATTCGTCGGCGAATTCCAGATCGCCGCCCATGGGCAAGCCCGAGGCCAGGCGCGTCACGCTCAGTCCCGGGAAATCGCGCAGCATGCGGACCAGGTAGGTGGCCGTCGCCTCGCCCTCGGTATTCGGATCGGTGGCAATGATCACCTCGGTGACATCCACGCCGTCGTCCTGATTTCCGATGCGGGTCAGCAATTCCCGGATGCGCAACTGGTCCGGTCCGATACCCGACAGCGGGTCGAGCGCGCCGCCGAGCACGTGATAGCGCCCGCGGAATTCGCGGGTGCGTTCGATGGCCTGCACATCCTTGGGCTCCTCGACCACGCAGATCATGGTGCGGTCGCGGCGCGGATCGGCGCAGATACGGCACAGTTCACCGTCGGAGACGGTGCCGCAGACGGCGCAGAACCGCACGCCGTCCCGCACCTTCTGCAGGGCCGCCTGCAGCCGGTCGATCTCCGGCGGCTCCACCGAGAGGAGATGAAACGCGATGCGCTGCGCGCTCTTCGGGCCGACGCCGGGCAGCTTGCCCAACTCGTCGATGAGATCCTGAACCGGACCCTCGTACACCTACCCAGCCCCGATCAGAGTCCGGGCAGCGCGCCGCCGCCGAGACCGCCGGCCAGCGGGCCCAGCCGCTCGGCGGCCAGGTTCTGCGCGGTCTCCATGGCGTCGTTGAGCGCGCCGATGATCAGATCCTGCAGCGTGTCCACATCCTCGGGATCGACCACCTTCGGGTCGATGGTCAACGCCAGCACCTCGCCGGTGGCGCGGATCCGGGCGCGCACCAGGCCACCGCCCGACTCGCCCTCGACCTCCGACTCCGCGATCTCCTGCTGCGCGGCCATGACGGCCTGCTGCATCTGCTGGGCCTGGGCCATCAACTGCTGGAAATCGAAACCTTCACCGGGCTGCACGGCGCGTCCTTCCTGGGGGATGGTGATCGCTCCCCAGCCTAGTCGGCGACGCGCGCCGCGCTGCTTGACTCTCCCCTCGCTGGAGGGTGTTCGCTAAGGGCATGACGGTAACGGTTCCGATCGGCGAGTTCTCCCGGCTCACCTACCTGACCATCAAGACGCTGCGGTACTACCACGAGATCGACCTGCTGGCCCCGGTCGTGATCGACCCGGGCTCCGGCTATCGGTTCTATTCGACCGAGCAGGTGGATCAGGCGCACCTGATCAAGCGGCTGCGCGAGCTGAACATGCCGTTGCCGGAGATCAAGGCGGTGATGGCCGCCCCGGATCAGGCGGCGCGGGACGCGGCCATCCGGGCGCATCTCGAGCGGATGGAGGCCGAGCTGGTGCGTACCCGCGACGTGGTGGCCTCGCTCCGGGCGCTGCTGCTGCCGTCGACCGGGATCAGCGTCGAATACCGTTCCGTCACAAGCTATCCGGCGCTGGCCATGACGGCGGAGGTGGCGCGCGAGGACTGCGATGCGTGGTGTGAGCACAGCTACGGAACCATGTACGCGCAACTGGCCGGGGCGAACCTCGCACCCGCCGGACCGGGCGGCGCCACCTACGCGCCGGAGTTCTTCGAATACGACCGGGGCGAAGTCGTCACCTTCGTGCCCATCGACGAGCGGCACCGGGACCGCCTCGACGCCGGGACCGTCCTCGACCTGCCCGCCCGCCGGTTCGCCATCGCCGTCCACGCGGGCCCGTTCACCGAATTCGACCGCACCTATGGCGCGCTGGGCAGCCATGTGGCCGAACACGACACCGCGCTCGCCGAACCCGTGCGCGAGATCTACCTGGTCGGGCCCGGTGACGCCGAGCCCGCCGACTACCGCACCGAAGTCTGCTGGCCCATCGGCCGGCTCTGAAGAAGGAGAGAATCCATGGCACTGTCCCTCGGCAATATCGTCTTCGACTGCCACGACGCCGCCGCGCTCGCGGGCTTCTACGCGCAGCTGCTGGACCGCCCGGTCGACGAGGGCGCGAACGAGCATTTCGCGACCATCGACAACGCCGCCGCCACCCCGACGTTCATGTTCGTCCAGGTGCCGGACAAGAACCCGGGCAAGAACGTCGTGCACGTCGACCTGAGTGCGGGCAGCGCCCTGACCACCGAGGTCGAGCGCGCGGTTGCCCTCGGGGCCAAACATCTCGCGGACTTCGACGAATACGGCGTGAAGTGGGCGACGCTGGCGGACCCGGAGGGCAACTTCTTCGATATCGGCGGCGAGGGCTGACCCCCGCTCGCTAGGCGAGCTCGCGCTTCAGGTTCTCGAGCACCTCGGCCTGGATCTTCTTCAGGCCGAGCGGCGCGAAGATGCCCTCGAAGATGCCGCCGATGCCGCCCGCACCCTTCCAGGTGGTGCGCACGGTGACCAGCGAGCCGGTGCCCGAGGGGGTCACGGTCCAGGCGGTGACCATGGAGGAGTTCGAATCCCGTTCCGTCACCATGGAATCGGAGACCGAGATGGCCGCGCGCACATTGCGGGAGCGCTTCTCGGTGGCCTGCAGCGTCCACTCGGCGACGGTACCGGCGCCCTGGCCGCCCTCGACCACCTTGTAGTCGCGGTAGTGCGCGGAGAGGATCTTGGGCCGCACTGTCTCGTAATCGGCGATCGCGTCGAGGGTGCGCTTCGGATCCGCCGCGACGACGATCGAACTGGAGGCGCTGACCTGTCCCACCATGTGCTCCTTAGTGATTGCGCGGGCCGACCGGCACTCTGCCCTGTTACCGCTCGGTCATGTTACGCCGCATCCGGGTGCGCCGGTTCGCTGCGCGGTGTCGGGTCGGCCACCTATCCTGGTTGCACTAATGCGGGGGAGGACGCGGTGATGGCAATGAGCAGTTGTGCCGGGCGGACGCGCAGTACCGCAATTCGCTCCAGCCGCAGGGCGATGCCAGCGGGCGACCGTGGACGGCCGACCGCATTCGCAAGCAGTCCTACGCCACGGCGCTGGCCTGCGCCCGGTATCGGCAGCAGTCGGAGTTCCTGACCGTCGAACTCGGGCTGTCGTCGACGCTGTCGACCTACCGCTGGGACATGTCGGACAACGTGGTGATCATGAATCAGCGCGGCTCGAAAACCCCGGCGCTGCTGTTCGAGCGCGGCAAGTCCCAGTATTCGGATTTCACCCGGGAATTGGCGGTGAGGTTCAACCAGGCGCAGCCGGTGCAGCTCAGTCGCGACGCCGATCTGCGGCCGCCGAGCGAGCCGACGATCGGGCAGGTGCGCAGACTGCTGGAAGACCTCGGCCTACCCCTGCCCGCCGTGTATACCGACGACGACGTCATCGAGATCGTGGAATACGCACTGCGCCCGGTGAATACGTTCTAGCCGGTGAGCAGCAGCCCCGTGGTGGCGGCGGCGGTCGCGGCCACCGCGAGCACCAGGCCGGTCAGCAGGAACCGGCGCATGGGGACCCGTACCGCGTGGGTGCGGCAGAACTCCAGGCACAGCAGCGTGGCCAGGGAGGCCCACGGGGTGATCACCGGGCCCGCATTGGTGCCGATCAGCAAGGCCAGCAACTGGTTCCGCTCACCCGGGGAGATCACGGCCTCGCCCGCGGTGTAGGCGGGCAGGTTGTTGACGACATTGGACAGCGCCGCGCCCGCACCGGCGGCCCGGAACACGCTGGGACCGCTGGAGTCCTGCCCGATCAGATGACCCATCACCGTCGACAGCCCGTACGCGGACAGCGTGGGCACCACCAGGAACAGCCCGGACACGAAAACCAGCAGCTGCCAGGGGAACAGCGACAGGCGCAGCGCCGACCGGTCACAGATGGCGAAGGCCAGTACCGCGATGGCCGCGGCCACCGTGGCCGCGATCCCGATCCGATCCCCCACGAACGGAATGGCCAGCACGAACAGCACACACGCGCCCCCGGACGCGTACAGCAGCACCCGTTCCCGCAGATCCGCCGGGCGGATCGGCTCCGGCACCACATACCGGTCGGCCCCGCGCTGCGACCGCCGCCAGTACCACCACCACAGGCACAGCATGGTCACCGCGATCGAAAGCAATTGCGGCAGCCACATTCTGGCCGCGAAACCGGTCGCGTCCAGCGCCACCCGATCCGCCGCCAGCAGATTGGTCAGATTCGACACCGGCAGCAACAGGCTTGCCGTATTCGCCAGCCACAGCGTCGTCATGGCCAGCGGCAGCGGCGGAATCCGCGCCGGCCCCGCCAGCGCGATCATCACCGGCGTCAGCAGCACCGCCGTCGTATCCAGATTCAGCACCGTCGTCGTGGTTGACGCGAACAGCACGCACAGCAGGAACAACCCGACATAATTCCCACCGGCAATGATCGCCAGCCGATGCGCGATCACATCGAACACCTTGGCCCGCCGAGCCAGATTCGCCAGCACGATCACACTGCCCAGAAACAACAACAACGGCGCGATCCGCCGCATGTTCTCCGCCGCCTCATGCCTGGGCAGCAGTCCCGTTGCCACACAGAGCAATCCAACAATCAGCAGCCCGATCCGGACCGAATCCAGCACACTGGGCCGCCATGCCGTGGGCACAGCATCGCCTTCGACCAGCTTATCCACGCGTCCGCCTGGAGCCTTGTCGGCGGCTACCCACGATCTCAGCGGCAGCCCCGAGGACGGCAGCCCTTTGTTCGGCCCGCACCCCGTTCAGCGCGATCTTGACAACGAAGATCTCCGCGAGTGCTTTGGCCGTCGGGGCAGAAATGCCCATCGCCACGGTAAGTAGTAAGGCGTTCATGGGATGGGACCCAGCTGTTCGGGCATTGGCCAATGATCGCAGGGTTGGGGGGAGGGTCGCAGCGGCTGAGAACTGTCGCACGGCCGAGAATTGCGAAAGAGGGCAATTCGATTGGCCTCGGGACGCTTTCGATGGCGGGATACTGGCAGGGTGACGCTCGGTTCGGCCGCACCCTGTCGTCCGCCGATGTCCCCGCCGATCCCGAAGGCTTGCAGTCGCATATCTATGGCGCGGTCACCGAGCTCATCGACCGGCAGACCCCCGCACCAGATCTGATCGTGGTGAGCGGTGACCTCACCGAGTCCGCCCATCCGGCCGAATTCCGCAAGGCCGTCTCGTTTCTCACGGGACTGCGGGTCCTGCTCAAGCTGGAACCCGACCGGTTGGTCGTAGTCCCGGGCAATCACGACATCTCCAGACTCCTCTGCCGGGCCCACTTCCTCGACTGCGAGGCCAACGACCGCCTCCCCCGGCCGCCCTACTACGCGAAACTGCGGTTGTTCGAGCGGATGTTCAACACCCTGTACCGCGGACTCGACAATCTGGTCTTCGATGTCGGCCAGCCCTGGACCCTGTTCCCGGTGCCCGAATTGCGGCTCGCGGTGGCCGGTCTGAACTCCACCATGGCCGCCACGCACCGCCCCGAGGACGACTACGGCTCGGTGGGCACCGAACAGCAGGACTGGTTCGCCGAGCACCTGCGCGCCCCGAAGGCGCAGGGCTGGTTCCGGCTGGGCGTCGTCCGCCACGATCCCGCTCCCGGCCCGAACGTCCTGCGGCAACGACGGCAGCGTGCGGCTCTGGGACGCCGCGACCGGGCGGCTGGCCCAGCGCGTGCAGGGCAGCGCGGGCGGGCTGATCACCCTGGAGTCCGGCGTCTTCAGCCCGGCCCACCCCGCCCAGCTGGTGACGGTGGGCAATGCCGGGCGGCTGCGGGTGTTCGATATCGACGCCGCCACCGCGGAACGCGACATCACCGTCGATTCCGCCCCGGTGTGGGCCATCGCCTACGACCCGACCGCTCGCTACATCGCCACCGCCAATGACGACGACACCGTCACCCTGTGGACCCGCGAGACCGGCGGCGAGCACGCCGTCGGACAGCACGGTGCGGATCTGGAGTCTGACTGGCGGTCCCCCGCTGCACCGGCTGGACCTGCACCGCGGGCGGCTGTGGTGCGTGGCGGCGGATCCGGTGTCGGGCACGCTGGCCACGGCGGGCGACGATCTGGTCATCAACCTGTGGGACATCACCTCGGGACGGCACCTGCACACCCTCTACGGCCATCGGAACCGGGTGCGGTCCTTGGCTTTCGCCCCGTCGGGCCGGCTGCTGGCCAGCGCCGGGAACGACGGTTCGATCATGCTGTGGTCGCTGACGGATCCGGCCGCGGCTCCGCAGCCGCGCGGCACCCTGCTCGGGCTGCCCGAGGGCTGGGTGGCCTTCACACCGGACGGCCGCTACAAGACCGAGGGCCTGACGGCGGGCCAGTTCTGGCACGTGATCGGATTGTGCCGTTTCGAGGCGGGCGAACTGGATCCGTATCTGCCGCAGATCCGGCAGATGGAGCTCGACGACCCGCTGTAAAGGGCTCGGCCGCACCGTAACCCAATTGTTAGCTGAAGTAACAATCATCACGCCGGGGACGGGAATACCCTCGCTACACGGCAGGTCGCACCCGCCGACACGCATGCAAACTGTGTGTGAAAACCCGCCCCGCCGGTGCTCCCCTGCTGGCCGTACCGGTCGGTGCACGCTAGGTTTCCGAAGGTGGCAGTGAGTCTGTTGGGGAAGGCCGGCCGCGCATCGGCCGCACAGGAATCAGGTTTCGCCGCGCATCGGGCCGGAGTCGATCGCCTCCTGGCCTCGTACCGCGCCATCCCGCCGGATGCGAACGTACGGCTGGCCAAGAAGACGTCCAACCTCTTCCGGGCCCGGGCGCGCAGCACCGCACCCGGCCTCGATGTCTCCGGTTTGACGCAGGTCATCGCGGTGGACCCGGCGGCCCGCACGGCCGACGTGGCCGGCATGACCACCTACGAGGACCTGGTCGCCACCACCCTGCGCTACGGGCTGGCTCCGTTCGTGGTGCCGCAGCTGAAGACCATCACCCTGGGCGGCGCGGTCACCGGACTGGGCATCGAGTCCACCTCGTTCCGCAATGGTCTCCCGCACGAATCCGTGCTCGAGATCGATGTGCTGACCGGCGCCGGTGAGATCATCACCGCCACCCGGGACGGCGAACACGCGGATCTGTTCCGCGGATTCCCGAATTCCTACGGCACGCTCGGGTACTCGACCCGGCTGAAGATAGAACTCGAACCGGTGCTGCCCTACGTGGCATTGCGGCACATACGGTTCCACGATCTGCGGGAGCTGGAGGCGACGATGACACAGATCATCGCCGACCGCTCCCACGACGGCGAACCGGTCGACTACCTCGACGGCGTGGTCTTCACCGCCGACGAGAGCTACCTCGTCCTGGGCCGCCAGACCGACGAGCCCGGCCCGGTCAGCGACTACACCGGCATGGACATCTACTACCGATCCATCCAGCACGATTCGGCGCGGCCCAAGCGCGATCGGCTGACCATCCACGACTACCTGTGGCGCTGGGACACCGACTGGTTCTGGTGCTCACGGGCATTCGGGGCGCAGAACCCGCGGATCCGGCGCTTCTGGCCCCAGCAGTACCGGCGCTCCAGCTTCTACTGGAAGCTGATCGCGCTGGACCACCGGTACGCGATCGGCGACAAGATCGAGGCGCGGCACGGGAATCCGCCGCGCGAACGGGTGGTGCAGGACATCGAGGTGCCCATCGAGCACACCGCGGATTTCATGGAATGGTTCCTGCGCGAGATCCCCATCGAGCCGATCTGGTTGTGCCCCTTGCGCTTGCGCGACAACCCCGCGGAAGCGCAGGACGCGGCCGAACGTCCCTGGCCGCTCTATCCGCTGGAGCCCGGCCGCACCTATGTCAATGTCGGTTTCTGGTCGGCCGTGCCGACCGTGCCGGGACAGCCCGACGGCGCGGCCAACCGTGCCATCGAGCGCAAGGTATCCGAACTGGATGGTCACAAATCCCTGTATTCGGACTCCTACTACGGCCAGGATGAATTCGCCGGCCTGTACTACGGCGGCGACACGTACTCCACCCTCAAGAAGCGCTACGACCCGGATTCTCGTCTGCTGGATCTGTATTCGAAGGCGGTGCAACGCAAATGACCACGTACAAGGACCGTTCCGACGTATTCGCCGAGCTGGGAACCAAACTCAGCATTGCCGAGATCTTCGAGACCCTCCTCGACGGCCCGGTGCCGATCCGCCTGACCTGTTACGACGGCAGTAGCGCCGGACCGGAGGACTCGGAGTTCGGCCTGGAGATCACCACCCCGCGCGGCGTCAACTTCATCGCCACCGCGCCCGGCGACCTGGGCATGGCCCGCGCCTACATCTCCGGCGACCTGATCGCCCACGGCGTCGAACCCGGCGACCCCTACGAGCTGCTGAAGGCCATGGCGGGTATGAAGTTCCGCCGCCCCACCGCCCTGCAGCTGGTGGTCATCGCCCGCTCGCTGGGCTGGGAACTACTCAAGCCGGTGCCCCCGCCGCCGCAGGAGGCCATGCCTCGCTGGCGGCGCATCGCGCTGGAAGGCCTGCGGCACAGCAAGACTCGTGACGCCGAGGCCATCCACCACCACTACGACGTCTCCAACACGTTCTACGAGTACGTGCTGGGCCCGTCCATGACCTACACCTGCGCGGCCTACGAGGACCCGGCCTGGACGCTGGAGCAGGCCCAGGAGAACAAGTACCGCTTGGTCTTCGAAAAGCTGAACCTGAAGCCCGGCGACCGGCTGCTCGACATCGGCTGCGGCTGGGGCGGCATGGTGCGCTACGCCGCCAAGCGCGGCGTGCGGGTCATCGGCGCCACCCTGTCGGCCGAGCAGGCCGAGTGGGCGCAGGCCAAGATCGCCGAGGAGGGCCTGTCCGACCTCGCCGAGGTGCGCCACAGCGACTATCGCGACGTGCGCGAGGGCGAGTTCGACGCGGTCTCCTCCATCGGGCTCACCGAGCACATCGGCGTGCACAACTACCCCGCCTACTTCGAATTCATCAAGTCGAAGCTGAGGGTGGGCGGCCTGTTCCTCAACCACTCCATCACCCGGCCGGACAACACCCGCATCACCAAGGCGGGCGACTTCATCGACCGCTACGTCTTCCCCGACGGCGAACTGGCCGGCTCCGGCCGCATCATCTCCGAGGTCCAGAACGTGGGCCTCGAGGTGCTGCACGAGGAGAACCTGCGCCGGCACTACGCCCTCACCCTCGCCGAATGGTGCGACAACCTGGTGAAGAACTGGGACGCCGCCGTCGAGGAGGTCGGCGAGGGCACCGCCAAGGTGTGGGGGCTCTACATGGCCGGCTGTCAGCTCGGCTTCGAGCGCAATGTGGTGCAGCTGCACCAGATCCTGGGCGTCAGGCTCGGCGCGGACCAGGCCTGGACCGTGCCGCTACGCCCCTGGTGGAACGCGTAGGAACCCTCGTAAGACGAAGCAGGCGTGCGGCTTTCGCCGCACGCCTGCTTTCGCTGCTACGAGGACAGGCCCGCCACCGGAATTCCCAGGCGCGCGGTCATCCACGGGAATGACGAGGTGAAGGCCGCCGCCGCGAACTGCCAGGTGTGCCCGCCCTCGGTGGTGTGCACCGTGCAGTTGATATTGACCTGCTGCCCCTGGGCACAGAGCGCCTCGGCCGCGCCGACCTCGCCGGTGTCGTAGACGCCGTCCTTGCCGCCCATGCCGACCTTGCTCTCGTCGATCGACTGCTGCTGCATGTAGGCCTTCGCCTTGGGGTCGGAGGCCATCTTCTTCTGCCACGCGGGCGGCGTCAGATCGTCGAACAGGCCGACCGTATCGGCATACGGGCCGTGCTTCTGCATCACGGTCGTGGGATCGAAGGCCGCCCAGGCCTGCTCGCTGCCGCCGAAGAGCCGCTTGACGGTCTGCTCCTTGTTGCCCGCGGCCGGACCGAGATCGCCCGCGATATCCACGAAGGTGCCGAACAGTTCCGGATGCATGGTCGCCAGATCCACCGCGCAGGTCCCGCCCATGGACCATCCGACGATCCCCCACTTCGCGGGATCCGCGGACGCGCCGAAGGTCGATGCCACATAGGCGGGAACATCATTGGTGAGGTGGTCGGCCGCGTCGCCGCGCGGGCCGTTCACGCATTCGGTGTCGTTGTTGAAACTGCCGCCGGAATCGACGAACACCAGGATCGGCGTCCGGCCGTTGTTGGACTTCGCGAAATCGTCCACGCTGGTCATGATCTGACCGCTGCGCACCCAGTCCGCCGGCGTGTTGAACTCGCCGCCGATCATCATGACCACCGGCAGGGTGGGCGGCTTGTCGCCCTGGAACCAGGCCGGTGGCAGGTAGACGTATTCGGTGCGGTGATTGAAGTGGCTACCCGATTCCGGAATGTCCACCGGCACGATCCGCCCGGTTCCCACATTCGTGTTCCGCAGCGACGCCAGCGAATCCAGGCTGGTCTGATGCGGCAGCGGTTCCGCCGTCACGGCAGCCCACGCCGCGTTCGCGGTCGGGTAGTACCCCACCCACTGATTCAGCACGACACCCACGTTCAGCACAGCCGCCGGCACCGCCAGCACGGCCACGATCCGCTGCCACCAGCCACCGGTTCGGATGCCGACCACGGCGGCGGCGAGCGCCGCCCCCGCCAGGCCGATCGCGACCCACAGCAGCACCGGCGCCGGATCCGACGCCAGCCCCTCGTCGTTGGTGTACATCCAGGAGGCCCACACCACCCCGATCGCGAACACCACGCAAACCGGCACCCAGAGCAGCCACCACCGGCGGGTGAATCGCGCGAACGCCACCACCAGCAGGAAGATTGCGACGAAGGTGATCACCTGGGGCAGCCAGCCGTGCAGCAGTGAAACCCCGTGGTGGAAGCCGCCCCCGAACCCGGTCTGGGTCTGTGCGGGCAACTGCGGTGCCGGAGGCACGGCGGGCGGGGACTGCAGCATCGTCGTCACAGGCACGTCGGCGATTCTCGACACCATTCCTCGAGAAACCCTGTGAATAGGCTGCATGAAGCCTGGATGCTGGGCGAGCTCGCCCGAATTCGCCGGTTGCATCGGCGAATCCGCTGTTCAGAGCAGCGAATCGAGAAATCGGCGGGGCAGCTCCGCCGCCTCGGCATCGGCGTCCAGCGGCATCTCGTGGCGCATGGTGCGCAGGATGTTCACCACGCCCGGCCCGGCATCGAGCAGCGGCCGGGACCAGCCCAGCCCGGCGCAGCGGACCACCACCGGGGTGAGCACCGCGATGGACTCCCCGAGCCAGCCGGAGACCGACAGGCATTCGGCCAGCAGCAGCGCCGCGTCGAGTTCGGCGCGCGGCCGGTGTTGTTCGCGGATGCGCGAATACAGGGCGCGGGCGCGCTTGACCGCGGTGTCGTCGGTGCCGAGCGGGGCCAGGTCGTCGGTGGCGCGGTCCTCGCCGCGGTAGTGGCGGGCCAGCAGGGCACGGATGGTGGCGATCTCCTCCGCCTCGGCGGCCAGCGCCGCCGCGCCGGTGGCGTGCCGCAGCGCGCGGGCCATCGGATCGGTGACCAGGCCCGCGGTCAGCGCATCGACGGGCAGGCCCAGCCGCAGGCGCTCCGCCCGGACCTGGGCGGCCAGGCGGGTGAGCCGGCGGTCGGCCGCGATGCGCGCTCCCTCGTCCAGGCGCGCCGCGGCGGTCTCCAGGTCACCACGGACCGCCTTCACCCGGGCCCCGCTCACGAAGATGGTGACCAGGAAGTCCACCGGGCCGACCCGGGCGGTCAGTTCGTGGCTCTGATCCAGCAGCCGCTCGGCGCTGTCGAGATCACCGCGCCGGTAGGCCACCTCGCCCAGCAGCGCGGCCGCCACCCGCGCCGAGTTCGAGCGGGAACCCGCGCGGTCGCGGGCGATCTGCCACGCCTGCTCGAAACACCGGGTGGCGGTGTCGATATCGAGCTGCTCGTAAGCGGCGTCGCCCTGCGCGCAGCGTCCGAACACCTCGCCCAGCGGATCGGCCGACCGCACGTGATAGGGCGCGGCCCACTCCTGCATGTCCCGGACGCCCTCGAAGTCGAAGTCGCACAGGCGCACGAAGGAGGCCAGATTCGCGGCCGTCGACACCGTCCACGCCGGGAGGTCGTCGGCCAGCTTCAGGCATTCGGTGATCTTGTCCAGCACGCCTTCGGTGCGGTCGCGGGCCACCTGATCGGCCGCGGCCAGCACCGCCGCCTGACAGCGCTGGTTCACCGCCTCGGCGTCGTCGGTGCCACTGCGCGCCAGCATGTTCGACAACCGCCCCAGCGCGGTCCGGGCCGCACCGGACTGCTGCAGGTTCACATTGGCCCGGGCCAGCGCCATCAGCAGCTTGGAACGCGAAGTCACCTGCTGCACCGGCAGTTTCGACACCGTACCGAACAGGGTCGCCAGCCGGGAGCTGTCGATCAGGTCCATGCCGCCCTTCTCGACCAGGTCCAGCGCGTACTTCAGATCGGTGGCGGCCAGCGCGTGATCCACCGACTGCTTGATCAGATTGTGCTCGGCGAACCAGCGGGAGGCCTTGCCGTGCAGCTTCTTCAGCTGCCCGGGCTGGGCCCGGTCCAAGCGGGCGCGCAGGTGCTCGGCCACCATCGGCTGCATCTGGTACCAATTCGGATCGTCGGCGAGCCGGTGCACGAACAGTTCCCGCCGCTCGGCCTGATCCAGCAGATCGGCAGCGTCCTTCGCGCCGGACAGCGCCTCGGCCAGGGAGGCGTTCACGCGTTCGGGAACCGCTATGGCACTGAGGAATTCGAGCATGCGCGGCTCGATGGTGTCGAGCACGTTCTCGGCGAGGTACTCGCGAATCGCCTTGTTGTCGCCGGAGAGTCCGGTGATCAGCCGGTCCACGTCGCGATCGGCCGACCGCAGCGACAGTCCGGCCAGCTGGATCGCGGCGGGCCAGCCGTCGGTGGCGGTGTGGATCTGCTCCACCTGCCGCTCGCTCAGTTCCAGCCCCAGGCGCTCGACCAGGATCTGCCGGGTCTCCGCCTCGGTCAGCCGCAGCTGACCGGATCCGATCTCCACCAGTTCGTCGGCCACCTGCAGACGGCTCAGCGGCAGCCCGGCCCGCTCCCGGCTGGTGATGACGAAACGCAGGTCGTGCGAACAGTTGTCGAGCAACGACTCCATCACCCGCTGCGCTCCCGCGTCGGTGATCCGATGCCAGTCGTCCACCACCACGACCACCGGGCTCCCGCTCGCGTGCACCTCGTCGATCAGCGCCGACACCGCGTACGGCACCGCCTCGGCGGGCCGCTCCTCCAGCAGCTGCTCGAGCCCCGCGCCGATCTCCGGCCGCACCTTGCGGATGGCGGCGATGATGTGGGCCAGCAGCCATACCTCGTTGTCGTCGTCGCGGTCGATGCTGATCCAGGCCACCGCCACCCCGCGATCGGTGAGCTCGGCGCACCACTGCGCGGCGAGGGTGCGCTTGCCGAATCCGGCCGGGGCGTGGATCACCGCCAGCCGGCGGCGACCACCCGCGCGCAGCGGTTCCAGCAGCCGGGGGCGTGGTATCGGCTCGCGCGCCGGGGTCGGGGGCAGGAATTTCGTTGCGGCCGTGGGCGGCAGCGTATTGCCGACGGCCCCGAACTCGGTGGTGCCGGAGGCCGCGAACACGGCGCTGGGATTGCCCTGCGGCCGCAGCGTCAGCGAGTGGGTACGCGGGGCCGTGACCACGGTGTGCGTGCGCCGGCGCGAATATGTCCGGGTGGCAGCGGAATCCGTGCCGTCCACCCCGGGCTGTTCACCCTCGAGCAGCGCCATCTCGTCCGGGACCTGCCCGTGCTCGCCTTGCACGGTCCGCAGCAGCTCCCCGAATTCCACGGCGCTGCCAGGCCGATCACGCGGATCCGGCGACATGGCCGCCTCGATGGCCGCCGCCACGTCGGGCGGAATCTCGAGCTCCCGCAGATCCGGCACCGGCTGGCTGGTGATGCGCAGGAACTGCGCCACGATCTTCTCCCCGGCCTGCCGTTCGAAGGCGGCGTGACCGGTCAGCAGCGCGAAGAGGGTGGAGCCCAGCCCGTACACATCCGAGCGCACGGTCGGCTCGTCACCCTTGAGCACCTCGGGCGCGGTGAACGCGGGCGAACCGGTGATCAGACTCGTCGAGGTGCGGAAACCTCCTGGGATACGGGCGATTCCGAAGTCGGTGAGCTGCGGTTCCCCGTAGCGGCTCAGCAGCACATTCGCCGGTTTCACGTCCCGGTGCAGCACTTCGGCCCGGTGCGCGGTCTCGATGGCCCCCGCCAGCTTCACCCCGACCCGCACCGAATCCGTCCAGGACAGCGGACCGCTGTCCCGCACCACCTGTTCCAGGGAACCACGGGTGGCATAGGGCATCACGATGAAGGGCCGCCCGCTGGGCGTCACATCCACCTGCAGGATGTCGACGATGTTCGGATGCCCCGACAGCCGGCCCATGGCGTGTTCCTCACGCAGGAACCGCTCCCGGCTCTCGTCGTCGATCTCGGTGGAGAGCACCTTGACCGCCACCACCCGGTCCAGGGCGCGCTGGGCACAGCGGTACACCACCCCGAAACCACCCCGGCCGATCTCCTCCGCGTCGAACAGGCCCATCGCCTCGAGCTCGTCGTCGAGGGTCATGGGAAGGTAGGACTGCGTGGAGTCTTCGGGAGGGGCCTGCTCACTCCGCGAGCCGCCCGGGCGCGCCTGTGGATTCATCTGGACCTGCCTCCGGTGTTCTCCCGCGCATCTTCCAACGTAGCGCGGACCGCACGGGCGTGTGGACCTTTCACTCAGCTCCGGGCGTCCCGTCCGGTCCTCTTCACACACTTGTAAAACACCCGGCCCGGGCCGCGTATTCGCGACCCGGGCCGGGTGTTTCAGCGCTGGAGCGCCGTTGTTACTTGCGCAGCGAAGCCGGAACCTCGAAGCGGCTGCCGAACTTGGCGGCCAGCTCGTCGGCACGGGCCACGAAGGCTTCCTGTCCACCCGGGTAGCCCACGATGAACTGGTGGGTGCCACCGGTCCAGGCCGGGAAGCCGATGCCGAAGATCGAGCCGATGTTGGCGTCGGCGGTCGAGGTCAGCACGTTCTCGTCGAAGCACTTCTGGGTCTCGATGGCCTCGGCGAACAGCATGCGGTCCTCGAGGTCCTGCAGGGTGACACCCTCGGGCAGCGCCGTGGAGGTCTTGAAGGTGGAGCGCAGCTCCGACCACAGACCGGTCGCCTTGCCGTCGACGTAGTCGTAGAAGCCCGCGCCGCCAGCCTTGCCCTTGCGGTCGAACTCGCCCACCAGCTTGTCGAGGATCTGCGCGGTCGCGCCCGAGGCGGCGTCGATCTCGCCACCGGCGGCGATGATCGCCTCGGCGGTCTCCTTGTAGATCTTCTGCATGGTGGTGAAGTTCAGCTCGTCCGACAGCTTCAGCGGCGCCGCCGGGTAGCCCGCCTGCAGACCGGCCTGCTCGATGGTCTGCGGGTCGATGCCCTCACCGAGCATCATGATGGCCTCGTTGATGAACTTGCCGATCACGCGCGAGGTGTAGAAGCCGCGCGAGTCGTTCACCACGATCGGGGTCTTGCGGATGGCGAGGGTGTAGTCGTACACCCGGGCCAGCGCCTCGTCGGAGGTCTTCTCGCCCTTGATGATCTCGACCAGCGGCATCTTGTCGACCGGCGAGAAGAAGTGGATGCCGATGAAGTCCTCGGCCCGCTTCACGCCATTGGCCAGCAGGGTGATCGGCAGGGTCGAGGTGTTGGAGCCGAGCAGCGCGTCGGCGTCCACGATGTCCTCGATCTCGCCGAAGACCTTCGCCTTGAGCTCCGGGTTCTCGAACACGGCCTCGATGACGAAGTCCACGCCCGCGAAGTCGGCCGCGTCGGCGGTCGGCTTGATGCGGTCGAGCAGGGTCTTCGACTTCTCCTCGGTGGTCTTGCCACGCGAGAGCGCCTTCTCCTCGAGCTTGACCGAGTAGTCCTTGCCCTTGTTGGCGGCCTCGATGGTGACGTCCTTGAGGACGACGTCGATGCCGGCCTTGGCGGTGACGTACGCGATGCCCGCGCCCATCATGCCCGCGCCGATCACGCCGACCTTCTTGATCTCACGCTTCGGCACGTCCTTCGGACGCGAACCGCCGTTGTTGATGTGCTGCAGGTCGAAGAAGAACGCCTGGATCATGTTCTTGGCGACCGGACCGGTCAGCAGGGACACGAAGTAGCGCGACTCGATCAGCGAGGCGGAGTCGAAGTCGACCTGCGCGCCCTCGATGGCGGCGGACATGATCGCCTTGGGGGCGGGCATGTTCTGGCCCTTGAGCTGCTTGCGCAGGTTGGCCGGGAAGGCCGGCAGGTTGGCGGCCAGCGACGGGGTGGAGGGGGTGCCGCCCGGGATCTTGTAGCCCTTGACGTCCCACGGCTGCACGCCCGCCTCGGGGTTGGCCTTGATCCACGCCTTGGCGGCCGGGACCAGCTCCTCGACGGAGGCGACGGTCTCGTGAATGAGGCCGGTGGCCTTGGCCTTCTGCGCGTTGAACTTCTGGCCCTGCAGCAGCACGCCCATCAGGCCGTTCGCGATGCCGAGCATGCGGGTGATGCGGGTGACGCCGCCACCGGCCGGAAGCAGGCCCAGGGAGACCTCGGGCAGGCCCAGCTGCACGGCCTTGATGTCGGCCGCGATGCGGTGGTGGGTGGCCAGGGTGATCTCCAGGCCGCCGCCCAGGGCAGCGCCGTTGATGGCCGAAACCACCGGCTTGCCAAGGGTTTCCAGACGACGCAGGTCGTCCTTGATGAAGGTCAGTTCCTCCATGATGGCCGCGGCGTCCGCCGGGGTGGTCTGCATCATGTTCTTGAGGTCACCGCCGGCGAAGAAGGTCTTCTTCGCGGAGGTGATGACGACACCGGTGATGTCGTCCTTCTCGGCGACCAGGCGGTCCACCGTGGCCCGCATGGAGTCCTTGTAGAGCTGGTTCATGGTATTGGCGCCCTGGTTCGGGTCGTCCATGGTCAGCACGACGATGCCGTCGGCGTCCTTTTCCCAGCCGATCATGTTCTCGGTCATTGTTTTCGATTCTCCTGAAGATGAAAGTCGGTGGGCGTCAGACGCGCTCGATGATGGTGGCGACACCCATGCCGCCGCCGATGCAGAGGGTGACCAGCGCGTAGCGCGCGTTGCGGCGGTGCAGCTCGTCGACCATGGTGCCGGTGATCATGGCGCCGGTGGCGCCCAGCGGGTGGCCCATGGCGATCGCGCCACCGTTGACGTTCAGCTTCTCGTCCGGGATGTTCAGGTCCTTCTGGAACTTCAGGACGACGGAGGCGAAGGCCTCGTTGATCTCGAACAGGTCGATGTCATCGACCGTCAGGCCCGCCTTGGCCAGCGCCTTGTGCGCGGCCGGGGTCGGACCGGTCAGCATGATGGTGGCGTCGGCGCCGGAGGTGGCGGTGGCAACGATGCGGGCGCGCGGGGTCAGACCCGAAGCGGCGCCGGCCTCCTCGGAGCCGACCAGCACCAGCGCGGCGCCGTCGACGATGCCGGAGGAGTTACCACCGGTGTGGACGTGGTCGATCTTCTCGACGTAGGTGTAGCGCTGCATCGCGACGGCGTCGAAGCCGCCCATGTCACCGATGCCGGCGAAGGCCGGGTTCAGCTTGCCCAGGTCGGCGGCGGTGGTGCCGGGACGCATGTGCTCGTCGTTGTCCAGGACGGTCAGGCCGTTGATGTCCTTGACCGGGACGACGGAGCGCGAGAAGTAGCCGTTCTTCCAAGCCTGCTCGGCCAGGTTCTGCGAGCGGACCGCGTAGGCGTCCACGTCGTCGCGGGAGAAGCCCTCGATGGTGGCGATCAGGTCGGCCGAAATGCCCTGCGGCACAATGTAAGCGTTGTAGCTGGTCCACGGGTCCATGAACATGGCGCCACCGTCGGAGCCCATCGGCACGCGGGACATGGACTCCACGCCACCGGCCAGCACCAGGTCGTCGAAGCCCGAGCGGACCTTCTGGGCGGCCATGTTGACGGCCTCGAGGCCGGAGGCGCAGAAGCGGTTGATCTGCACGCCGCCGACGGTGTCGGGCAGGTTCGCGGTGAGCACGGTGGTGCGGGCGATGTCGGCGCCCTGATCACCGACCGGGGAGACGACGCCCAGGATGATGTCCGAGATGCGGTCCTCGTCCAGGTTCGGGAACCGGTTCCGCAGCTCCTCGACCAGACCGGTGGTCAGGTCGATCGGCTTGACCGAGTGCAGCGAGCCCTTCCGGTTCTTGCCGCGCGGGGTGCGGATGGCCTCGTAAATGTAGGCCTCTGTGGTCATATCGGAGTTTTCCTCTCTTGGGTGCGCCGTCACCGCGTTGTGCGGGCAGTGCCATGGCTATAACCTCGCCGACCGGCCCCACGACCGATCGCCTAGACGCTGTACAAACAGCGTCCCGAGCAGGCTCGTTGACGCTCCGGTAGCCCGTACGCCCGGGCCATACCTTAGAACCTCGCGAAACCGATACTCACGGCCACCCGATCATAGTACCGAACTATGCGAACTCCGGTTAACTTAAGTTGCCCCGCAGGGGAACTGTCAACCCTCGAGAGGTGTGGCCCCCAACTCCGACCGCAGCAGTGCTAGCGCCACCTCATCCGGGTCGCGGCGCTCCTCCGGAGGCACCGGCTTCGCCGACTCCTCCAGCATCTCCCGCTCCTCCTCCGGCGTAGTAGCAGGTGGGACGCCGTCATAACCTACCGGTGAGTAGTCCCCCGGCCCCGGATCGTCCGGAAGATCCGGCCCGTCAGGCAGCGGAATATCGTCCTCCGGCGGCGCGAACCGGGCACTGTTCGCATCGAACGGATCCCCGCCCGCCGGACCCGGATCCGCGGGCGCCGGAGCGGCGGGCGCCGCGGGTGTGGTGCTCCCCCACCCAGCGGCCGCCGCGGGCTCGGCGACCGGTGCGGCCGCGGCCGCCTTGGCCTGACTCGGGCGCGAGAACTTCGGTGCGGCCTTCTTGGGCGCGGGCTGCCCGCCCGCCGGGGCCCGCCCCGCCGCCGCCTTGGCCGCCGATCCGCCACCGGCGGCCGGTCCCCCGACCTCCCACCGCACATCGTGGTCGCGCCCCAGCACGGCCCGGACCGCCGACCGCACCGCGTCCAGGTTCTGCGGCTGCGACAACCGCTGCGCCAGCGGCGCGTGCAGATGCGCGAAGACGATCGTCTCCCCTTCGACCCGCGCCACACTGGCCCCGGTCAGCAGGGCCTGCACCGCGGCACCGAAGTCCCGCACCTTGGCCCGGATATCCGCCCACGCCGCCTCGATCTCCTGCAGCACGGCGTCACCCACGGGCGCGGCGGCCGCCGGAGCAGCGACCTCGGCCGGTGCCGCGACCGGCTCGGGCGCGGGGACCGGCTCCGGCGCGGGAGTCACGACCGGCTCGGCCTCGGCCACCGGCTCAGCGACCGGCGCGGCCGCGATCGGATCGGCAACCGGCGCAACGGATTCGACCGCCACCGGCGCGGGCACGGGGTCAGGGGCGGCCGAAACCGGCTGCGGCGCAGGGCTTTCCGCTACCGGGGTCGCCGCAACCTGCGGTGCGGCGCTGCCCACCGGGCTCAGCTCAGGCGGCCGGACCGCGGTGCCGCCGGTGACGGCCTGCGGTGCGGGATCAGCGGCCTGCGCCGGCGCGGATGCCGTCTCGGCGACGGGAGCTGCCGGCGTGCCGGACTTTTCGGCGCGCAGCGCGGCCAGGGCCGCGGCTCCGCGCCGGCGGTTGTCGCCGCCGGCCGGGGGTACGGCGGGAGCGGCGGACGAGGCCGCGTCCTGGGCAGCCGGGGCGGCCTGCGCCTGCTGTGGGGCGGCCGGGATTGCGCCGCTTGCCATTCGACGCTCGAGCAGCTCGAGGCGCTGGAGGGTGGCGGTTTCAGCGTCGGAGGCGGCCGGGAGGAGCATGCGGGCGCTGATGACTTCGAGCAGCAGGCGGGGGTTGGTGGCGCCGCGCATGTCGCCGAGGCCCTCGTGCAGGAGTTCGGCGTGCCGGGCCAGGGTGGCGGCGCCTAGCCGCTCGGCCTGGGAGCGCATGCGGTCGATGACGTCGCCGGGGCCGGTGACCAGGTTGCGGTCGGTGGCGTCGGGGACGGCGCGGAGCAGGATCAGGTCGCGCAGCCGCTCGAGCAGATCGGTGGCGAAGCGGCGTGGGTCGTGGCCCGCCTCCACCACGCGGTCGATGGTGCCGAACAGGGCCGCGCCATCGGAGACGGCAAGTGCCTCGATGGCGTCGTCGATCAGGGCGACATCGGTGACGCCGAGCAGCGAGACCGCGCGCGGATAGGTGACGCCGTCGGGGCCCGCGCCCGCCAGCAGCTGGTCCAGCACGCTGAGGCTGTCGCGCGGGGAGCCGCCGCCGGCGCGAATCACCAAGGGGTACACCGACTCTTCGACCTGCACCCCCTCCTGGTCGCAGATCTTGCCGAGCAGTCCGCGCATGGTGGCGGGCGGGAGCAGCCGGAAGGGGTAGTGGTGGGTACGCGAGCGGATGGTGGGCAGCACCTTGTCCGGCTCGGTGGTGGCGAAGACGAAGATCAGGTGGGCGGGCGGCTCCTCCACGATCTTGAGCAGCGCGTTGAAGCCCGCGGTGGTGACCATGTGCGCCTCGTCGACGATGAAGACGCGGTACCGGGATTCGGCCGGGGCGTAGAAAGCGCGGTCGCGCAGTTCGCGGGTGTCGTCCACACCGCCGTGGCTGGCGGCGTCGAGCTCGATGACGTCGAGATTGCCGGATCCGCCCGGGCCGAGCGCCACGCAGGACGAGCAGACGCCGCACGGCTTGGAGGTCGGGCCCTGTACGCAGTTCAGCGAGCGCGCGAGGATTCGCGCGGAGGAGGTCTTGCCACAACCGCGCGGTCCCGAGAAGAGATAGGCATGACTGATCCGCCCGGTGTCGAGCGCGATACTCAGGGGATCGGTGACGTGCTCCTGACCCACCACTTCAGCGAACGTTGCCGGTCGGTACTTCCGGTACAGAGCCACGGGGAGAGGTTACCGGGGCGCACCGACAGGCGGTGCCGCGCCGCCGGGCCGGTCGTCGGGTACGCCGCTTGTGTCCGGCCGTCCACTCGAACTATGGCGTAAATCACACTCATTCCCGAGGCCCGGTCAGAACCGACCGTCCCGAACGGATATCTCGACAATTCCCACAGCAAATTCTTAGCGTGTCCATAGCGGCCATTTGTCCAGGACCCCGGACCTGCTACGTCACCAGATACAGACTTACGTTCTGTTTCAGCTCCAGAGATCCGACATAACGATCCAGTCAATCGATGGGGCAAGATCGCAATCGCTTGGCTACCGTGGACGACGGCAACTTCGGTAGCCAAACCTTCATCAGGTTGGTCGCCCCGGCCGGTCCCTCATCCCGGCCGGAGCACAACCAAATCCCCCGGAGGACATGCCTCGTGCAGTCGTGTGACGACATCGCCGCAGCCTGGCTCTCCAGTACCGAATTCGCCGGCGATTCCGCCGCGGTCGGACTGCTCAGCCGGGCGATCAGCCCGCACGATTACGACATCCGGCGCGACTCCCTACCCGTGTCCGCCGCCGCCGATCCGGCCACCGCGGGCGCGATCCTGGAACTGCTGCAGCGCGGCCAGGTGCCGACCCTGGCGGCGATCCACACCCTCATCGTGCAGAACGACATGCGGGCCGAGGCCGACCGCATCGAGCGGCTGGGCCGGCGAGCGCAGCGCAGCATCGACGATTTCGGACGGGTGCTGGCGAAACTCACCGACAACTATTGGATCACGCACGGCACCGGCCCGACCCGGCGCGACATCCTGCTCTCCGAACCGGCGATCGCCCTGATCCGCGAGCGGGTGGGCGATATCCCGCCGACCGCCATCAAGCATCTGTGGCTGATCGAGCGCGCCCAGCGTGCGGGCTGGATCGCCTACAACGCCGCGCCCCGATCCCTGTGTGCCGGAAGGCGCTTCCATGCCGCCCGGTACGGTAACCGGGTGTCGCTGCGCCCGGTGAACACCATCGGCACGCTGGTGGCGGCGTATCTGCGGGACCAGGTGGCCGAGCAGGGCCGCCCGCCGCGCTGGTCGGTGCTCGCCTACGAATTGCGCGATGATCGGGGGCGCCGCGTGTTCAACGACACAGCCGACGCCCGGGTCCAGCAGCAGTGGCTGGTGACCGCCGAATGGATGGCGCTCGACGACGGCAATCCGGTCCCCGGCCCGCGCGGATTGCGCGCGCTGACCAAAAAGGTCAAGGATCGTCGCAGCTAGGGCTGTTAACGGCAGGTATCCGAAGCCTCATTTTTGTAACAGCGCCTTAACGTGAGGATTCGGTAACTTCCACGCAACGCGATCACCGCGTGGAAGGAGTTACCGCATGACACCTCATCTCGACCCGGCGGCGACGGCCTGGCTGCTGGCCGCCACGGCGCTGGTGCTGCTGATGACACCCGGACTGGCGATCTTCTACGGCGGCATGGTGCGGTCCAGCGGTGTGCTCAACATGCTGATGATGAGCTTCATCTCGATTCCGCTGGTCGCGGTGGCGTGGCTGCTGTTCGGGTACAGCCTGGCCTTCGGGGATGACGCGGGCGGCGGGATCATCGGCGATCTCGGGCATTTCGGGCTGGCCGGAATCGATCCGAACACGCTGCACGTGGTGGACAACAAGAGCGGGGCGGCGGTGCCGGAGCTGTTGTTCGTCACCTTCCAGCTGACCTTCGCGATCCTGACCGTGGCGCTGATCAGCGGCGCGATCGCCGACCGCGCCAAGTTCTCGGCGTGGATGATCTTCGTGCCGGCCTGGGCGCTGATCGTGTATGCGCCGATCGCGCACTGGGTGTGGACGCCGGACGGCTGGCTGGCCAAGCTGGGCGCGCTCGATTACGCGGGCGGCCTGGTGGTCGAGATCGCCTCGGGCGCTTCGGCACTGGCCATGGCGCTGGTGCTGGGACCGCGGGTGGGCTTCAAGACCGATGCCATGCGACCGCACAATCTGCCGTTCGTCCTGCTGGGCGCGGGCCTGCTGTGGTTCGGCTGGTTCGGCTTCAATGCGGGTTCGGCCCTGGCGGCCAATGGCATTGCCGCCGCGGTGTTCCTGAACACGCTGGTGGCGGGCTGTCTGGGCATGCTGGGCTGGCTGGTGGTCGAGGCGCGGCGCGACGGCAGGCCGACCACCTTCGGCGCGGCCTCGGGCGCGGTGGCCGGTCTGGTCGCGATCACGCCGTCCTGCGGTGAGGTGAACACCATCGGCGCGGTGATCGTGGGTCTGGTTGCGGGCGTGGTGTGTTCGTTCGCGGTGAGCTGGAAGTTCAAGGGCAACTACGACGATTCGCTGGACGTGGTGGGCGTGCACTTCGTGGGCGGCATCGTGGGCACGCTGCTCATCGGCTTCCTGGCCTCGGCGGTCATGACCGGTGGGCCGAAGGGCCTGTTCTACGGCGGCGGACTGGGTCAGCTGGGTAAGCAGACCGTGGGCGTGCTGACGGTGGCGGCCTTCGCCTTCGGGGTGACCTTCCTGCTGGGCAAGGTGCTGGACAAGCTGATCGGCTTCCGGATCACCAAGGAGGACGAGATCGGCGGCATCGACTTCGCGCTGCACGCGGAGACCGCCTACGCCGAGGGCGTGCACGGGCACGCGCCGAGCCGGATCGCCAAGCCGCACGGGCACTGAGCTATGAGATATTTCGAGCCCCGCTGCGTCTCGCAGCGGGGCTCGAATGCTTGTGCGGTGCGGTTCAGTTCACCTTGCTCGCGGGAACGCTGAAGGTATTGCACTGGAGGGTGCGGTCCTTGTCGTACCCGATCTCGAACCAGCCGCCCATGTTCTGGGCGGTGCCGTGGTCGCGCATGTCGCCGGCTCCGTCGCCGCGGTGATAGGCGTCATTGCGGGCCACGCCGATCTGGGCGCTGGTCAGCGAGCCGCCATTGCCGGAGGACGACAGGTACATGCCGTCGAAGCACTGGGCCTGCAATTCGGTGCGGCGGGACAGTTCCAGGCCGGTGTCGCTGCGGGAACCGGCGTCGCGGCGCTGCTGATGCACCTTGCCGAGAATGCCGGCCTGGGCCTGGACGTGATGGCCGTATTCATGGGCGAAGACGGACAGGTAGACGACCCAGTTGTTGCCGAAGAGATCGGTTTGCAGCTGGCTGATCGGCATGTAGATGGTCATGTCCGCCGAGCAGTAGAAGGCCGCGAAATTGGTGCTGTTCCCGGTGCACAGGGTGGTGATTCCGGTGGTGTCGGCGGACACGTTCAGCTTGGGCGCCTCGAACGGCAGATTGATCTTGTCGAACAACGGTTTCCACGTGGAGTGCAGGCAGTCCGCCGCGGTTTCGAAGAACTTGCGCGCCACCTCGACCTGGGTGCCCCACGGCGTGTAGGCGCACTTGGCCGGCAGCAGCGTGTAATCGGCATTGGTGAGCAGCGGGTTGTCGGCCGTGGCCGCGACGCCGTGGTTCTCACCGGCATCCCCCGAGTAGCTGGTCTTGACGGTCGAGCCGGCATTGATGGAATTCAGGCCGGTGGTGATGGCGGTGCGCAGCAGCACGCCGGTCACCAGCAGGACCAGGATCACCACCAGCACACCGATCCGGCCGCGGCGCGGCGGCGCGGGCCGGGTCATCGGGATCGCGCCGGTCGGCGGGGCGGCGGTGGGCGGCGGCATGGGCGCGCGGTAGGCGGGCCGGGCCGGGTAGCCCGGCGGCTGGCCGTAAGCGGGCGGCTGGCCGTAGCCGGGCGGCGGAAAGCCTTGGTGCGGTGGATATCCCGGCCGGGACGCACCCGCAGCGGGCGGGGGCGGATATCCCGGGCGCGGGGATTGATACCCGGGCGGCGGCGGAGTGGGCCGGCCCGGCTGCGGCGAATATCCCGGCGGCCGTTGGTATCCGGGCGGCTGCTGCGACCCGCCCGGCGGCGGGGTTCCGCGCGGTGGCACGGGACGCCGGCCCGGGGGTGTCGGTCCGTGTTCGGACGGTGGGCGAGTCATCTCCCCCGCACCCCCTCGTTCCTCAGAGATAACCTGCCGGCTCCATAGACCTGCGACTTGCCGCTGAGGAAGGATAGCAAGCTGGCTAGAGTAGCCAGTCATGCAGATTTTTCGGGGGGCCGCCCTGGTCGCGCTGCTGCTCGCGGTGGCGGGTGTGGCGGCGCCGGCTGCGGTGGCGCAGCCGGCCGGTGTGGATATCACCGCCGAGGTGAATCTGGGCGACGACGGTCTGCTGCGGGTCACCGAAACCGTGAAAGTGCCCGAGGGCGGCGAGTTTCGGCAGGTGCTGCCGCTGCGGGTGCAGGTGGGCGCTGGCGTGCAGCGCAATTTCCAGGTGACCGACGTGTCCGCCGACGGGGATGGCGATGCCAAGGTCGCCGACGACCGGTTCACCATCGAGGCCCGGCCGGGTTCGGCCACCTTCAAGTACACGGTGCACAACACCGTCAGTGACGCTTCGGGCGCGCAGGTCTTCCAGTGGACCGGCGTGCTGAATACCGATGTGGCGTCGATCAATGCGACGGTGTCGAGTCCGAGCTTCCGCATGGGCATCACCAGGTGCACGGTGGGCCCGCCCGGAAATCCCCAGGACTGCGCGGATATTCGCGTGGAGCCGGACGGCTTCGCGCATCTGGAGAAGACGGATCTGCACAAGGGCGACATCCTGGATGTGACCTTGCAGCTGCCGCCGAGCACGGTCAAGGCGAATGCCGATGTGCGCGACGACAATGCACCCGGCGCCTTCTCGCTGACCGGTCCGGTGTTCGCCGCGTTCGGTGTGCTGCTGGCGGCGCTGGCGGCGGCGGCCGGGTATGTGGTGTGGTCGCGGCGGTCGGCGCCGACGGGCACCGAGGTGCTCGATCCGCTGGTGCGCGCGGGCGACCACGTGCAGTTCACCTCGCCCGACGGGATGCTGCCGAGCACGGCCGGGCTGCTGCTCGACGGCCACGCCGATGTACCGGATATGGCGTCGACCGTGGTGGATTTGGCGGTGCGCAACTATCTGTGGGTGAGCGCTGTCGGCGATTCGGATTGGCGTTTCTCCCGGGTGAATCCGCCCGACGGGCAGCTGACCGCCTACGAGCGCGCGGTGTACGCGGCGCTGATTCCGGAGGGCGTCGAGTCGGTGCTGCTGTCCGAGCGCAAGGGCCGGGTGGATGCGAGCGCGGTGCGGGCGGCGCTGATCGGTGATGCCGTGGCAGCCGGGGTCTTCATCGACCGGACCCGCCGGGGTTTCGAGTTCTGGCTCGGCGTCGGGCTGATCCTGCTCGGGGTCATCGCGACCGTGGCGCTGGCCTTCGGCCCGCAGCGGCACGCCCTGGTCGGCGCGGCCATCGCGCTCGGCGGGGTGGCGGCGCTGCTGCTGCCGCGCTATCTGCCCGCCCGCACGGCGCTGGGCCGGGAGCTGACCGGTCGGGTCCAGGCCATGCAGCGCGGGCTGGACGCGATTGCGCCGCAGCGCATTCCGGCCGCCGATCAGGAGCTGGTGTTCTCCCGTGCGCTGCCGTTCCTGGTAGCCGCGCGCCGCGGGGACCAGTGGGTGCGCACCTTCCGTGACCTGGATCCGACGGCGGACGGGAGCCCGGGCCTGTACTGGTTCGGCGGCTTCGAGGGCGATCGCGCGCTGCAGCGTTTCGGCGCGCATTTCCCGTATTTCATCACGGCCGTCGAAGGGTTGTTCCGAACCGCCGACCAGCGCTGACCCGCATGACGGCCTAGCCGCCGGCGTGCACCGCCAGCGCACGCCGGGCGTAGGCGCGCACATCGGCATCGCTGTCCGCGCGGGCGGATTCGAGGGCGGCCAGGGCGGCGGCGGATTCCGGCCAGGTGCTGAGGGTCAGCACCGCGGCCTTGCGGATGTCGGGATGGATATCGGCGAGGGCCCGGCTCAGTGGTTCGACCGCTCGATCCGGTCCGACGGCGGCCAGGCCGCGCGCCGCCCCCTCCCGGATCTGCCATGCCGAATCACCCAGTGCGGCGGTCAGTGCCGCGGCGTCGGAGTCGGCGCCCAGTCGCGACAGCGCGGTGAACGCGGCCGCGCGGACCAGTGGGTCGCGGTCCGCGCTGAGGGCGCGGACGGTGTCGGCGCCGCCGAGTCCGATGGTGGCCAGACCGCGCGCGGCGGCAATCCTGACCTCACGATTGTCGTCGTAAGCGGCGGCGGTCAGGGCGGTCCAGTCGTCGAGGGAGACCTGGGCGTGCACGGCCTGGATACGGACGCGGTGGTCGGCGTCGACGGCGGCCTTGGCGAAGAGCTCCGCCGAGCCGGACCGCAGGGCGCGCAGCAGGTCCACCACCGCGGCGCGCACGATCGGGTCGGGGGAATCGGCGTGCCGCGCGAGACCGGTTGCGGCGGGCAGGATTTCGGCAAGTTCGCCCAGGCCGGACACGGCGGCCGACCGCACTTCCGCGTCCTCGTCCGCGAGCGCCGCGATCAGTTGCTCGGCGAAGCCGTCGGGCGTGTGCTCGGTGAGGACCGCCAGGGCGGTGGCGCGGACCCGGGGATCCGCATCGGAGAGGAAGGGCAGCAACTCCTGGGTACCGGGTGCATCCAGGCTCAGCAGTAGCGCGATCCGCGGTGCCACAACGTCTTTCGTCACGACACCCGCGGCCGGTGCATGGGAGCGCACCTGTGCCCCGAGGTTGGGCGGGGTGCCGATGAGCGCGGGCTGGTCCACCGGGACGACGGTGTCGTCGGTGCCGGGCAGATCGTCCAGCCCTGGCACCGGAACGAAATACGGTGCGACCGGCCGCTTCAGGAATTCCATCCGGCCGTCGGCGGTCTTGCGCAGGTTGAGGTGGTACCGCCATTCGACGTCGTCGCGTTCCGGCAGGTCGGCGCGCTCGTGGTAGAGGCCCCAGCGGGATTCGGTGCGGGTCAGCGAGGAGCGCGCGGCCATATCGGCGCAATCGCGAATGAAGGTGACCTCGGCGCAGCGCATGAGCTCGTGCGGGGTGCGCGCGCCCATGGCGGTGAGGTCGTCGCGCATGCGGTCGAAGGTCTCGATGGCGAGCGAGAGCTTCGTGGCCGTCTTGGGCGGGGCCACATAGTCGTTCACGAACCGACGCAGTTTGTATTCGACCTGCTGCTGTGGCGGCCCGTCGGGGTTGCGCAGCGGGCGGTAGACGAGTTCGTGGGCGGCGGCGACCTGGTCGGCGGGCAGCTCGCCGGGAGCGGTGACCTCGCTCAGGGTGGATGCGGCGTGCGCGCCGGCCAGGTCGCCGTAGACGAACGCGCCGATCATGTAGTTGTGCGGGACGCAGGCCAGGTCACCGGCGGCGTAGAGGCCGGGCACGGTGGTGCGGGCGTGTTCGTCGACCCAGACGCCGGAGGCGGAATGCCCGCTGCACAAACCGATTTCGGAGATGTGCATCTCGATGTCGTGGGTGCGGTAGTCGTGGCCGCGATTGGCGTGGAAGGTGCCTCGGGTGGGGCGTTCGGTGGTGTGCAGGATGCCCTCGAGGGCGTCCAGGGTCTCCTCGGGCAGGTGTGAGACCTTGAGATAGATGGGGCCGCGGGCGGATTCGATCTCCCGCTTCACCTCGGACATCATCTGACCGGACCAGTAGTCGGAGTCCACGAAGCGCTCGCCGAGCGCGTTCACCTGATACCCGCCGAACGGATTGGCCACATATGCGCAGGCCGGGCCGTTGTAATCCTTGATGAGCGGGTTGATCTGGAAGCATTCGATGCCCGAGAGCTCCGCGCCCGCGTGGTAGGCCATGGCGTAGCCGTCACCGGCATTGGTCGGATTCTCGTAGGTGCCGTAGAGGTACCCGGAGGCGGGCAGCCCGAGGCGGCCGCACGGGCCGGTGGCCAGAATGACGGCCTTCGCGCCGACCGCGACGAATTCACCGGTGCGCGTGTTCAAGGCGGCCGCGCCGACGGCACGCCCGTTCTCGGTGAGCACCCGCACGGGCATCAGCCGGTTCTCGATTCTGATGCGCTCGCGCATCTTCCGCTGCCGCAGCACGCGGTACAGCGCCTTCTTGACGTCCTTGCCCTCAGGCATGGGCAGCACGTACGACCCGGACCGGTGCACCCGGCGCACGGCGTATTCGCCGTAGGCGTCCTTCTCGAACTTCACGCCGTAGCGCTCCAGCCGCTGCACCATGGCGAAGCCGCGGGTGGCGGTCTGATAGATGGTGCGCTGGTTGACGATGCCGTCATTGGCGCGGGTGATCTCGGCGACGTAGTCCTCGGGTTCGGCCCTGCCGGGGATGACCGCATTGTTGACGCCGTCCATGCCCATGGCCAGCGCGCCGGAGTGGCGGACGTGCGCCTTCTCCAGCAGCAGTACGTTCGCGCCGGCTTCGGCGGCGGTGAGCGCGGCCATGGTGCCGGCGGTGCCGCCGCCGATCACCAGCACGTCGCAGTCGAGGCGGGTGGTGTCGGCGAGATCGGGGATGTCCATTACTTGGTTGCCTCCGTGAGGTCGCCCGAATGATCCAGGGCGGCAATGATGTCGGTGCGTAGCGCGCTGCGGTCGACCCCGGTTTCGCGCGGGCGCGGGACCTCCAGCAGCGCGCGCAGGGGTTCGCCGGCGCGGCCGAGCACCGCGATGCAGTCGCCCAGCAGCAGCGCCTCGTCCACGTCGTGGGTGACGAAGACGAGGGTGGCGGGATGCTCGCGCCAGGTGTCGATCAGCAGGCGCTGCATGGTGTTCCGGGTCTGGGCGTCCAGCGCGCCGAAGGGCTCGTCCATCATGACCGCGCGGGGCGCGCCCGCAAGTCCGCGGGCCAGCTGTACGCGCTGGCGCATGCCGCCGGACAGCGATTTGGGCAGGAAGTCGGCGAAGCCGGTGAGCCCGATCTCGGCGATCCAGCGGTCGGCCAGCGCGCGTCGTCCGGCCCGGGGTCCGCCCCGGAGTTTCAGGGCCAGTTCGATATTGGCGCGCACGGACTTCCAGGGCAGCAGGGCATTGTCCTGGAAGACGACGGCGCGGTCGCGATCGGTGCCGGTCACCTCGAGCCCATCGGCCAGCACCCGGCCGGTGTCCGGCCGCAGCAGGCCCGCCAGGGCGCGCAGCACCGTGGACTTCCCGCAGCCGGAGGGTCCGGTGAGGATCAGGATCTCGCCCGGTCGCACCGTCAGCGACAGGTCGCTGATCACCGGCGCGCCCGTGTACGACAGCCCGACCCGGTCCAGGGTCAGATCGATTCCGGCGGTGCTCATTTCACGGACTCCTCACCTCGGGGCAGCCAGTGCGTGACGCGCCGCCCGAGCAGTTCCACGGCGGCGGAGGTGGTGTAGCCGAGTACGCCGATGGTGATGATGCCGACGAAGACGCCCGGGTAGTCGACGATGGTGTACGCCTGCCAGGTGCGGTAGCCGACACCCAGCCGGCCCGAGATCATCTCGGCCGAGACCACGCAGATCCAGGCCACACCGATGCCGGTCGACAGTCCGCCGAAGACGCCGGGCAGGCTGCCCGGCAGCACGACTCGCCACAGCACGTCCCAGCGCGTCCCGCCCTGCGTCCGCACCGATTCCTCCCAGATGACCGGCAGCGCGCGCACCGCGTGCCGGGTGGCGACCATGATGGGGAAGTACGCGGCCAGGAAGGTGATGAACACGATTCCCGCCTCGTCGTCGGGGAACATCAGAATGGCGACCGGCACGATCGCGATGGCCGGAATCGGCCGGGCCAGCTCGGTGAGCGGCCCCAGCGTGTCGGCGATCCACCGCGAACGCCCCAGCGCGACACCGGATGCCACCCCGGCCACGGCCGCCAACCCGAATCCGGTGAGGATCCGGATGAGCGACTGCCCCAGATCGAGATAGTAGGTGCCGGTCCCCAGTTGATGCTGAAACGCCCGCAGGATCTGCGTCACCGTCGGCAGGGTGTCGAACCGCACCCAGAGTCGGAGGTGGGAGGCGGTCAGAAACTGCCAGACACCCACCGCGGCCAGCACGGACAGCGCGCGCACCAGGCGCGACCGCCATACCGTCCGGCCGGCCCCGGAGCCGGCCGCGCCCACCGCCCGTGCGGGTGCGGCGGCCGGCGACGCCGGACGGGCCGCAACCGCCGTGGACGCGGTCATCGTCCAACTCCGTTGCGCCACCGGGTGCTTCGGCCAGCTTCGGCCGTTCGCCGCCGACCCGGGATCACGTCGTTCCGCGGCCGGGCGCTCACGGCCGGACCTCGCTGATGGCCTGGTCGTAGGTCACCGTCACACCCGACGGGTGCCCGCCCAGGTAACGCTGCACGGCCGACGCGGTCGTGAAGGGCAGGTAGGTGTCGCCGTCGCGGACCCACAGCGCCTTGTCGGCGAACCAGCGGGTGCCGAGTTCGGCGTCCGGCACGTAGGCGGCGCGGACCGTCTTCCCCTGTGCCCGCGCCTGTTTGATCGCGCGGAGCAGGCTCGTGGGGTCGGCGGCGGGCTGGGTGACGTCCTGGCCGGTGAGCCAGATCTCGCCGGCCAGCGCCGGATTGTCGGCAGCCCGGTTGGCCACCGGATCGGTGCCGGCGACGGGCGCCGGGTTGGTGGTGCGCGCCAGCTCCGCGTCGTAGTTCAGGCCCCGCTCCGCGAACGCCTGCTTCAGCGCGGCCGGATCGACGAACCTGTCGATGTCGAGGTCGGCGAAGTCGCCGATCGACTTCAGGTACGGCACATCACCTTTGAACGCGGCGATGAGCGAGGGCTTCAGCGTGGTGTCGAAGGAGGTTCCGCCCGGCCCGTTGTACAGGTACACGACCTCCGGGGCCAGCCCGGCGTTGTCGGCGACCACCTGCGCCGCTTCCAGGGGGTGCTGGTGGATGAAATCGGTGGCCTCCAGCTGGGCCTGCAGGAAGGCATCGAGCACCTCGGGATGCTGCGCGGCGTAGTCGCGGCGGGCGACCACGCCGTGGAAGGTCGGGACGTTCAGTTCCGCGCCGTCGTAGAGCAGCCTGGCCTTGTTCTGGAAGACCAGCAGCCCGGGCCAGGCCACGAACTGCGACAGCGCCGCCACCTGCCCGGATTCCAGTGCGGAGGAACCGATCTGGGGCTGCTGATTGAGCACCTCGACTCCGGACTTCGAGTCGATGCCCGCGCGGGTCAACGCCTGCACCAGGGTGCCGTGCCCGGCGGAGCCCACGCTGGCCGAGATCTTCTGTCCGGCCAGGTCGTTCAGGGATTGCGCCTTGGATTCGGGCGCGACCACCACCATGTTGAGCGCGCCCTTGGGGTTGTAGCCGGTGATCGAGACCAGCTCGGTCTTCGATCGCTCGCTCGCCTGGGTGCGGGAGCCATTGATGAGCAGCGGATAGTCGCCCATCGAGCCGATGTCGATCTTCTCCGCCACCATCTGCGCGGTGATGGGCGCGCCGGTGTCGTAGTCCTGCCATTCCACCGCGTACTTCTTGCCGCCCGCAGCGCTCAGGGCGTTCAGGCGCTGTTCCAGAAAGCCCTTGGCCTTCAACAGGGTTCCGGCGGTGACGGTATTGATGGTCTTGGACTGGTAGCCGATGACGACCTTGACGGTGTCACCGTCGCCGGTGCTCTCGAGCGAGCAGCCGGACGCGGTCAGGGCGAGGGCGGCGGCCAGGGCGGCCAGAGCGGGGCGGTACTTCATGGGTTCCTCAACGCAGCAGGTAGGGCATATTGACGGTGACGGCGCCGGTGGGACAGCGGGCCGCGCAGGGGCCGCAGTACCAGCACTCGTCGACGTGCATGTACGCCTTGCCGTTGTCCGGGTTGATCGCCAGCGAGTCCAGCGGGCAGATCTCCACGCACAGCGTGCAGCCCTGGATGCACAGCGATTCGTCGATGGTCACGGGCACGTCGGCCCGGTGCTCGACCACAGCCATCTAGATCAACCTCCAGTCGGTGCCCGCTTCGGCACCCGGTGAGCGCTCCGGTGGCCGGATCAGGCTGCCGCGCATGGCGATCCGGTCTCCGCGCATGCGGATGTATTCCAGGTCGACCGGGCGGCCGTCCTCGAGTTTGGTGAGCCGCTCGAGCAGCAGCAGCGCGCCGCCCTCCGGCATCTGCAGGGTCATGGCCGAGTGGGCGTCGGCGGTGATGGCCTCGAGCGCGAGATCGGCGGATCCGAGTGGGCCGCCGCTGATCTGCTCGATGAGGGCGAAGACGTCATTGCTCTCGAGATCGCGGGTGACGACCTCGTCGCCGATGTCGGGGGCCAGATAGGTGAGGTCCAGGCTCAGCGGCAGGTCGCCGAGGTATCGCAGGCGCTCGATATACACAGCCTGTTCGCCGGGTTCGAGCCGCAGCTTGCGGGCGACCGCGGGCGGCGGCAGGAGCCGCCGGGCCGCACGCACCTCATTGCGGACCTCGCCGTGCCCGCGCAGCGTCTCCTTCAGACCGAGCAGGGCGTCGAGCCCGTGGTCGTACTTGCGCTGGGCGACATGGGTGCCGATCTTCGGGGCGCGTTCGATCAGGCCCTCGTCCTTGAGCAGGGCGAGGGCGTCGCGAATCGTGTTCCGCGACAACGCGAATTCGGCGGCCAGCTCGTGCTCCGGGGACAGCGCTCCCTCGAACGCGCCCGCGTGAATCTGCTGACGCAGCACATCCGCCACCTGACGGGCACGATCGGCCCGGCGCAGGGGTGCGCGCAGCGGTACCGGTTCCGGCGACACCTCGACTCCTCTCAACGCCTCTGACCTGTGGTTTCAGAACTGTAGAGGCGATGCGCGAGGACACCGGGGCACTCACCGGAGGGCTGCGCGGGCGGTGCGTTTCTACGCCGCCCGGCCGTGCGCGCGGCCTGCCGAAATGCCGGTGATTCGAGCTATTGCGCCACCGCGACCGCAGGTGGAGGACTTGGAATCACGCTGAGCGGAATGCGTGCACCGGACCCGGGCCCGGAGTGGGGTCGGGGCAGGCCCGCTTTCTCGAGATACGGGACGGCGAAGTGGCGTGCACCACATTTTCCGCCAGCTCTGCACGACCGCATCGGTGGCGTGAAATATCAACCGGTACAAAAGATTCGGCCGTGCGGCAGGTTGTTCGGAGGGTTTGCAGCCGAGGCGGGCCGACAGGCCCGGGGCTGCCGGGACGGACGCGCGCGCCTTCCGTTCGTCGTGATCGGAATGATACTTTGATCCTATGTCTGCCAGTCGCCCTCTCTCCGCGCCGCGGGTCACCTACGTGACCATCGCGCTGGGCGTTCGGCTGCCGCGGCAACGGGAACTGTGTTGTCCCTGCCGTCGCGCAGCCGAGTTCTGACCCGGATCGTTCAAGCATCACCGCCCACCCGGATCCGGGTTCCTCGCTGCACCGCTGATTCCTCCATGTAGGCATTCGTCCCCCTGTCGGCAGGCGGGACCGCAGCAAGGATTGCGAAAAGTGTCCAGCCCCACGCTCGAACGTCCCCATACCGCCGTCTCCACCGCGACCGCACGGCTGGCTCCGGCCCGCCCGGCGGTGCCACCGGAGCTGCGCATCACCGACAATCCGGCGGCCGCCGTGCTGCGCGCCGCCACCCGCGGACCCATCTTCCGCGATATCGCCGCGCAGGCCACGGGTCTGAGCATCGCCACCGTGAATCGCCAAGTGTCCGCGCTGCTTTCGGCCGGACTGCTGCGCGAGCGCGGCGATCTGACCGCGTCCGGCGCGGTGGGCCGCCCGCGGGTGCCGTTCGAGGTCGACACCGACACCTACGTGACGCTGGGTGTGCACATCGGCTTCACCGTCACCCGCATCGTGGCCGCGGATCTGTCCGGCCGCATTCTGGGCGGACTCGAAATCGCCACGCCCCAAACGGGTCAGGACGCGGCGCTGACCATAGT
This sequence comes from Nocardia sp. NPDC059229, assembly GCF_042754165.1. Lineage (NCBI taxonomy): Bacteria > Bacillati > Actinomycetota > Actinomycetes > Mycobacteriales > Nocardiaceae > Nocardia > Nocardia sp. NPDC059229. The sequence continues at coordinate 141,999 of NZ_JBHZAK010000014.1, read as the reverse complement.
GGCCCGCAGCGCCAAGGCGTTCCTGGACCGGCTGCCGCGGCGGCGGCCGCTGTGGACCGGCGTGGCGCTGGCCGGGCGGGTGGATCCCGCCGCGGGCGTGGTGGACCATCCCCGCCTGGGCTGGCAGGCCGCGCCGGTGGCGGCGGTCTTCAGCAGCGTGCTGGATCTGCCGGTCTCGGTGTCCGCGCACGTCGAGGCGATGGCGGCGGCGGAGCTGCTGCTCACCCCGCGCGAGCCGGGTGAGGAGGCGCGACCGGGCAGCAGCCTGTTCGTCTACGCCCGCGAAACCGCCGGTGTGGCAGTGACATTGCACGATCGGGTGCACACGCCCGCCAACGGCCCCGGCTCGATCGCGCACCTGCCGACCGGCTCGGAGGTGGATTGCACCTGCGGCCGGCGCGGCTGCTTGGAGGCCGCCATCGGTGAGCGCGCCCTGCTGGAGCGCGCGGTGCGCAAGGGCGTGCTGCCCAAGCCGGAGGCCCCGCGCCGCCCGGCGATCACCGATCTGTACCGGGCCGCGGACTCGGGCAACACCGCCGCCCGTGACCTGCTCGTCGAGCGGGCCGAAATCCTGGGCCGCACCGCGGCTCTGGTGCGCGACATGTTCAATCCGGACCGGGTGGTGCTGGGCGGTCAGGCGTTCACCGGCTGGCGGCCCGGCATGGAGCGGGTCGCCAAGGCCTTCACGGAGTCGACCACCCTGCCCGCGGCGGATCTGCGGATCAGCCGATTCGGCGGACGGGTGCAGGAATTCGCGGCGGCGGTGACGTCGGTGAGCGTGTTCTACGCCGATCCGCTGTCGGCCATGCGCCGGGCCACCCGGGCCCGCTAGCCGGATACTACGAAATCCCCGCCGGTGCGTCCGGCGGGGATTTCCTTGTGGCCGAAGGGGGTCGGGCCGGACGGTCCACGGTCCGGCCCGGCCCCCGGTCCCGCAAGCACGCGAGGCCCTTGCGCGCACTGCGGGTTTCCCCGCCGCCCGCCCCGGAGTCCCCTTCCGGGCGGGCGGCGGTGGTCTCAGGCGGCGCGCACCTGCGGGGACAGTCCCCACTCGCGAGCCAGCAGGCGGTGGGAGTTCACCCGGTTCTCATGGTCGAAAGTCACGCTGGTGACCAGGATTTCGTCCGCTGCTGTGAGCCGCTGCAGGGCACGCAGGCGTTCGGCGACGGTGACCGGGGAGCCGACGAACTGGGTGGTGACCCGGTCGTCGACCAGGCGGCGCTGCTGGTCGGACAGCGGCGGCGCGGTGTCGGGATCGAGGTATTCCGCTGCGCCCGCACCGCTGCGAATGCTGTAGACCCAGTGGCCGTAGGTGGCGGCCAGGTGCTGGGCGGTGGCGTCGTCCGCGGCGACCACCACATCGGCGGAGACCACCAGGTACGGGCGCGGGAAGCGGGCGGACGGGCGGAAGGCCGCGCGGTAGGCCTCGACGGTCTCCACGACGGTGCCCGGCGAGACGTGATAATTCGCCGCGAACGGCAGGCCCAATCGCCCTGCCAGCTGAGCACTTTCACCACCGCTGCTACCGAACAGCCAGGGCTGCACGTCGGCTCCCTCGCCGGGGACGGCGTGCAGCTCGACGCCGTCGGGCGTGACATAGGTGCCGTCGAGCAGCGCGAGAATCTCCGCGATCTGCTCGGTGTAGGGCAGCGGTTGCGCGCCCGGCAGGTGCAGCGCACCCAAACCCGCTCGCACCCTGGAGAAGTCGAGCAGCTGGCCGGGGAAGAACGGGGGCGGGATGACCACGCCGTCACGAACCTCGGTGGGGCGATCCGGCGCGGGCACCGGCGGTACACCCGCCGACCGCACCTGGTCCGCACGGTGACCGGAGCGCCCCAGCCCCAGATCCAGGCGGCCCGGGTAGAGGGCGTCGATGGTGCCGAAGGCCTCCACCACCGAGATCGAAGTGTGGTGCCCGAGCTGCACGGCCGCCGACCCGACGCGAATGGATTCGGTTGCGGCGGCGATCAATCCGATCAGGGTGGTCGGCGCGGCGCCGGCCACCTTCACGAAGTGATGCTCGGCGACCCAGAACCGGTGGTAGCCGAGCCGTTCGGCCTGCTGGGCCAGGTCGATACTGTTGCGCACCGCTTGCTGCGGTGTGGAGCCCGCGCTGATCGGGGCCAGGTCCAGGACGGATAGCGGAATGGTCATGCGGTGTGCTCCTTCCGCGGATCCTGTTCGCCCGCTTCGACGGCCAGCGGGAGCCGGTTCTCGGCCGGGGCGACCGGGCAGGTGGCGTAGTCGGTGAACGCGCAGGGCAGATTGACCGCGCGGTTGAAGTCGAGGACCACGGTGCCGTCTGCGGCGGGCCGGGACAGACCCAGCCGCCGCACGCCGCCGTAGGTGGTGACGCCGCTGGTGGCGTCGGTGAAGAGCACGTGCAGGCCGCGCGTCTGGTTGCCGAAAACGACGAGTTGCCGCTGCTCGCCGTCCAGTTCGACGGTCACGGTTCCGGTGGCGGTGTGGTGGTGTTCGAGGCCCTCGACCACCGCACCCGTGGTGACCACCCGGGCCACCTCGAAGGGTTCGAACCGGCCGGTCACGACCCAGGCCGGATCCGGCCGGTAGACCGGGATCTCGGTGAAGGCCGCCAGGGCCGGCGACGCCGGATCGTGGACACGCAGCGCGAACTGCCCGGTCCGGCGGATCACCTCGATGACGCGGTCACCGGTGCGGACCTCGAGCCCCGGGGCGCCCTCGCCCGGGGTGAGCACCGCCGAGCCGGCGAGTGCCGCGCCGTTCAGCAGCAGCTGCCCTGCCTCCTCGGATTCCACTGTCACATGGACGTTCTCGCCGTCGGCGCGCCAGCGGCCGGGCAGGCCGTCGACGGTCTCATCGTGCTCCCCGAGCCAGTGCAGGCCGGTCAGGCTGAGCCAGCCCAGCGGTTGGCGAGCCCAGGCGGCTCGTTCGGCGCGGAACGTGGCCCACTGCTGGTCGAATTCGGTGGCGGTGGCGGTCATGAGGCGCGGGCTCCTTCGGTGCCGTGGTGGGGGTGGCGCAGACCCAGGTGGTCACGCAGGGTCGCGCCGGTGTACTCGGTGCGGAAGCTGCCCAGGGACTGCAGTTCCGGGACGACCTTCTCGACGAACTCGTCGAGACCGGTCGGTGTGAGATGCGGGACCAGCACGAAACCGTCGGCGGCATCGGACTGGACGTAGTGGTCGATCTCGGCGGCCACCTGCCGGGGCGTGCCCACGAACTGCTGGCGGGCGGTGGTGGCGATGATGAGCTCGCGAATGGAGAGCTGCTCGGCCTCGGCCCTGGCCCGCCACGCCTCGGCGATGGCGCGCGGATCGCGAGCGTGCCGGACCCTGCCCCGGGTGATGTTCACATCCTCGGCCGGATCGATGTCCGGCAGCGGGCCGTCCGGGTCGTAGGCGGAAAGGTCACGGCCCCAGACCTGTTCGAGGAAGGCGATGGCGGTCTGCGGCGTCACCTGCTGCCGGCGGATGTGGTCGGCGCGTTCGGCCGCGTCGGCCGCGGTGTCACCGAGCACGAACCCGGCCGCGGGCAGGATCTTCAGATCGTCGCGACCGCGGCCGTACTTGGCGAGCCGGTCCATCACATCCCGGTAGAACCGCTGCCCGTCCTCGAGCTCGCCGTGCGCACTGAAGATGACATCGGCCTTGGCGGCGGCGAATTCGCGGCCCTCGTCGGAGTCGCCGGCCTGGATCTGCACCGGATGGCCCTGCGGACTGCGCGGCAGCACGAACCGGCCGTCGATCTCGAACTGATCGCTGCTGAAGTGCACCTCGGGCACGGGCCGGGCGAAAAACCCGCGCTCCCGGTCGATCACGAGGGCGTCGGCGGGCCAGCTGTCCCACAGCGCGCGGGCGGCGTCGACCACCTCGTGCGCGCGGGTGTAGCGCTTGGCGTGCTCCAGATAGCCGCCGCGCCGGAAGTTCTCGCCGGTGAAGGCATCCGAGGAGGTCACCGCGTTCCAGGCGGCGCGCCCGCCGGACAGGTGGTCCAACGTCCCGAATTGCTTTGCCAGCTCGAAGGGTTCGTTGTACGTGGTGTTGATGGTTCCGGCCAGGCCCAGCCGGTCGGTGACCGCGGCCAGCGCATTGAGCACCGTGAAGGTGTCGGGGCGGCCGACCACGTCCAGGTCGTGGATGCGGTCGCGGTGTTCACGCAGGCGCAGGCCCTCGGCCAGGAAGAAGAAGTCGAACAGCCCGCGCTCGGCGGTGCGCGCCAGGTGCACGAACGAGTCGAAGTCGATCTGGCTGCCCGAGTCCGGGTCGGTCCAGACGGTGTGGTGGTTGACGCCCGGGAAGTGGGCGGCCAGATGAATCTGCTTGCGTATCCGCTGATCCGGCATGCTGGCTCCTCAGGCGTGGGCGGTGACGTGCGGGCCATCGGCGTAGCGGCCGGCCGGACGCGGCAGGCCCAGACGCTCGCGCAGGGACGGGGTGAGAGCGGGCAGGTGCGGCAGGGCGGCGGCCAGCGCCAGCGGGCGCAGCACCACACCGTCTGCCGCGCAGTCGCTTTCGATGCCGCGCAGCAGGTCGCGGAGTTCGGCGGTGGTGCCGATGTGGAACACCGTCGGCGGGGCCGGGGTGGCGATCCAGTCCTCCAGCTGGGCGACGTCGGCGGCGGCCGCGTCCACGGTGTCCGCCAGCTGGATGTCGATATCGAGCAGCACCCGGACCCGGTTGGGATCGCGCCCGGCGGCGGCGACCGCGGAGCGCAGTTCGGCGCGGGTGGCGGCGGCGGTCGCGAGATCCGGTGCGGCAATGCGGATCAGGTCGGCGCGGTGCACGGCCACCCGGGTGCTGTGCGGATCGGCCGCGCGAACCACCACCGGCGGCTGCCCCTGCGGCGGACGCGGGGTGATGGATGGGCCCTTCACCGAGAAGTGCTCACCGGCGAAGTCGATGTAGTGCAGTTTGTCGCGGTCGATGAAGCGGCCGGTGGACGTATCGCGGATCTCGGCGTCGTCCTCCCAGCTGTCCCACAGCCGCGACACCACCTCGACGGCCTCGTCCGCCTCCCGCCAGCGGGAGCGGTCGTCCTGCTCCGGCTTGCGGCCGAACAGGGCCGCCTCCCCCGCCGACACCGTGACCTCCCAGCCCGCCCGGCCCTTCGTGGCGAAGTCCAGGCTGGCAATGGCTTTGGACAGGTGGAAAGGCTCGGTGTGGGTGACCGACGCCTGCGGGATCAGGCCGATGCGCCGGGTCTGCGCGGCGGCGCGCGCGGCCACCGCCACGGCGTCCAGGCGGCCGACCGCCCCCGCCGGTTGCAGGGTGAATCCGTCGGGCAGGAATGCGAGATCGAGGCCCGCGTCCTCGGCGGCCCGCAGCACGCCCACCCAGTAGCGGGCATCGAAGAGGTCCTCGGCGCGGGAGTCTGCGCGCCGCCAGGAGGCCGGGTGCACGCCGGTGCCGGACAGTTCCAGGCCCAGCAGCAGCGGAGTGGGATGCGGCATCAGGCTGTCCTTTCGAGCGGAAGGGGGACCTCGGGCGGGGTCGCCCGGGGGACGGCCGCGAGCAGCTCGCGGGTGTAGTCGGTCTGCGGATTGCCGAAAAGCTCGGCCGTGGTGGCGGTTTCGACCACACACCCCTGGCGCATGACGGCCACGCGGTCGGCCAGGCGGCGGACCACAGCGAGGTCATGGGAGATGAACAGGTAGGCCAGGTCCAGGTCGGTCTGCAGCCGTTCGAGCAGATCCAGGATCTGGGCCTGCACCGAGACGTCCAGGGCCGACACCGGTTCGTCGAGGACGAGCAGGTCCGGACGCAGGGCCAGCGCACGGGCGATGGCGACGCGCTGCCGCTGGCCGCCGGAGAGCTCGGCGGGGCGGCGATCCAGGTAGGTGCCCGGCAGCGCGACCTGGTCCAGGAGTTCGGCGGCCGTCGCGCGCCGGGACCGGTGATCGCCGATCCCGAACGCCTGCAAGGGTTCCGACACGATCGTGCCGAGGCTCAGCTTGGGATTCAGCGACACGTACGGGTTCTGATAGACGACCTGAACGCGGCGGCGCAGCGCACGCAGCCCGGCCCCTTTCAGCGCGGTGACGTCCTGCCCGTCGAAGGTGACGGTGCCCGCGTCCGGTGCGGCCAGCCGGGCGATGATGCGGGCGGTGGTGGACTTGCCCGAACCGGATTCGCCGACCACGGCCAGGGTTTCGCCGCGATTGATCTCCAAGGAGACGTCGTCGACCGCGGTGACCGTGAAATCCCTGGTGACACGGAAGGATTTGCGCAGCCCGGTCGCCGACACCAGCGGCGTCGCGGGCTCGCGGACGGGTCGCGGATGCTGATCCCGGTCGAGGGTGGGGGCGGCGGCGATCAACCGCTTCGTGTACTCGTGCTGTGGATTGCCCAGTACCTCTGCCGCCGTGCCCGTTTCGACGATCAGTCCGTTCTGCATGACCGCGATGCGGTCCGCGCGTTCGGCGGCCACCGCCAGGTCATGGGTGATGAGCAGGACCGCCGTACCGGCTTCCGCGGTGCGCTGCGCGAGGTGATCGAGGATGCGGCGCTGCACGGTGACGTCGAGAGCGCTGGTCGGCTCGTCGGCGATCACCAGTTCGGGGCCACAGGCCAGGGCGATGCCGATCAGTACGCGCTGGCGCTGGCCGCCGGACAGGTCCTGGGGATATTGCCCGGCCCGCACCTCCGGCCGATCCAGTCCGGCCTGCTCCAGAATCCGCACCGCCTCGAGCCGGGCGGTGCGGCGATCCGCCCGGCCGTGAATGCGCAGCACCTCCCCCACCTGATCGCCGATGCGCAGCACCGGATTCAGCGAGGTGCCCGGGTCCTGCGGGATCAGGCCGATGCGCGCACCCCGGATCCGTTGCAGCGCCCGCTGCGAGGCGTGCTCGAGGCGCTCCCCGGCGAAACCGATCGCACCCGCCGTGATCCGTCCGCCGTTCAGCAGCCCGATCACCGCGTGCGCGAGAGTCGACTTGCCCGAACCGGATTCGCCCACCAGCGCGACCGTCTCACCGCGCCGCACCTCCAGCGAGACGCCGCGCACGGCAGCCGTCGTCCCGGTACTGCCCCGGTATTCGACCTGCAGCCCCTCGATACTCAACAGCAGATCGGTCATCGGACACCGTCCTTCTGCAGTGCCCGGGCAATGCGCTGGGTGGACAGCACCAGCACGACGATGACGAGGCCGGGCATGGTCGTCAGCCACCAGGCGGTGGCCAGGAACCCACGGCCGTCGGACACCAACGATCCCCATTCCGGCGTCGGCGGCACCGCGCCGTAGCCGAGGAAGCTCAGCGAGGCCACGAACAGCACCGCGACCCCGAAGTCCACCGCCGCCAGCGCCGCCACCGGACCGTAGGCATTGCGCAGCACATGACGGAACAGCACCGTGTGCCACCGCACCCCGGAGGCGAAGGCCGCCTCCACATACGGGGCCCGCCGCACCCGGAGCACCTCGCCCCGCATCACCCGCGCGAACCGGGCGATGAGCGAAACACCCACGGCGATGGCCACATTGCGGGTGCCCAGCCCCAGCACGGTGATCATGGCAAGCGCGACCAGCAGATCCGGTATGGACAGCAACACGTCGACCACCCGCATGATCGCGGTGTCCACCGCGCCGCCCGCCGTGCCCGCCACCAACCCCAGTAGCGAGCCCGCGACCAGCCCGAGCAGCACCGCGAACACGGTCGCGCTCACCGAGAGACCGGTTCCGTGCACCACGCGTGCGTACAGGTCCCGGCCGAGATTGTCGGTCCCGAACCAGTGCCCCGCGCTGGGCCCGCGCAGCTTCTGCGCCGGCACGCCATGCAGGGGATCGCTCCCGGCGAAAACCGCCGGGGCGACCGCCCATGCCAGCACCAAGAGCACCACGGCACTCGCCGCGAACAGTCCGAGTTTTCCGCGCACCCACGCGGCAGGTGCCGGCCACGGCACCAGATCCTCACGCATCGGACGCCTCCTCTTCTCCGAGCCAGTAGGCGATGCCGGGATCGAGGAGCGGGTGGGTCAGGGTGATGACTCGCAGCCGGGCGCGCGGGCCGGAGGGGACGCGCAGGTTCCGGATCAGGTGAGCGGGCAGAAGGTCAGACATGGGCGCGCTCCTTGCGGGTATCCCGGTGCGCCACACGGGGATCCAAGAGTGGATAGGCGAGATCGATGAGGAGGTTGACCGTGACGAAGACCAGGGCGGCGAACACGACGATGCCCTGCACCACCGGAATGTCCTGGTTCAGCACCGATTCCTGGGTGAGGCGGCCCAGTCCCGGCCGGGAGAACACGGTCTCGGTGACGACCGAGCCCGCCAGCACCTGGCCGACCCACAGGCCCGCCACCGTGAACGCGGGGGTCGCGGCGGGCCGCAGCACGTGACGCAGCTGCACCCACCAGCGCGACGCGCCCTTGGCGAAGGCGACCGCCACGAACGGCTGCCGCCAGGTGGCGACCAGGCTGCTGTAGAGCACCTGGGCGATCACCGCGCCCACCGGAATGGCCAGGGTGACGGCGGGCAGAATGGTGCCGCTGAATCCGGTCCCGCCGATCGCCGGCACCAGCCGCAGCCGGAACGAGAACAGCTGCAGCAGAAGCAATCCCACCCAGAACCCGGGCATGGACGCCCCGATCGGCGGTAGTGCGGTGAGCAGACCACGTAGCCATGGCCGCCCGGTGTAGGCGGCGGCCAGGGCGAGCCCGATGCCGCCCAGCAGCGCCAGCAGCAGGCCGAGCCCGGCCAGCGCCAGCGTCGGGGGCAGCGCCTCGGCCAGTGCGCCGGTGACGGTCTGGCCGCTGAAGATCGAATGACCGAGATCGCCGCGCACCGCGTGGGTGAGAGCGGTCCAGTACTGCGTCCAGAGCGGCTGGTCCAGGCCGTATCTGGCCCGCATTTCGGCGACGGCCGCCGCGTCCACCGGGGTGCCGGTGGCGGCGTTGGCGGCCATGTCCACCGGATCTCCCGGCAGCAGATAGAGCACCACGAACGACAGCGTGAATGCCGCCCACAGCACGCCCACCGCCTGAAGTACCCGTCCGATCACGTAGCGGCCCATGGGATTACCGCCGCAGCCAGGTGTCGTGGAACTGCAACCGGGCCGACGCCTCGAACTTCACCCCGGCCACGCCCTTGCCCACGCCGATGGCCTGGGACAGTTCGATGGTCGGAATCCACAGGCCCTGATCCAGCACCGCGGACTGGGCGTCGCCGATGATGCGGACCCGCGCGGCCGGGTCGGTGGCCGACAGCTGCTGGGCGAGCAGGGAGTCCAGCGGCTCGGCCGGGCCGCGGGCGTTCAGGTTGCGCTGGTCCACCGCGAAGGTGGTGCGCAGGATGTCGCCGTCGGCACGGGTGGAGTTGTAGTAGTCGAAGTCGAAGTCCTTGTTGTTCTGGCGCACATTCGATTCCGCCACCGACAGCGGCTCCAGGCGGAGATCGAATCCGACCGCCTTCAACTGCTGCTGGGTCAGTTCGAGGATGGCCTGATTACCCGCGAAGACCGGGGCGAAGATGACGCCTGCGGCCAGCCGCTGCCCGTCCTTGACCCGGATCCCGTCCGCGCCGGGAACCCATCCGGCCTGGTCGAGGAGCTTCTTCGCCGCGTCCGGGTCGTACTTCACGCGGGATGAAAGATCCACATAGCCCGGCGTTTTCGAGGCGAGCACGCTGGTGGCCGTCTTGAACTGCGGGCCCAGCACGGTGTCCACCAGTTCCTTGCGGTTGATGGCGGGCAACAGCGCGGCCCGCACCGCCGGGTCCCGCAGCGGTCCGCGGGTGACATTCACCTGGAGCCCGAACGGCACGCCCGGATTGGGAGTGAACTGCACCCGGCCGCCACCCGCCTCGATCTGCGAAACATCCTGCGGCAGTGCGTCACTGATGGCGTCGAGCTGACCGGAGGCGAGACTGCCGGTGCGGACCCCGGACTCCGGGACCACGGTGAACACGATCTTGTCCAGGTACGCCTCACCCTGGCTTGCGAAGACCGCAGAGCCCCAGGCGTATCCGGCGCGCTTGGCCAGCGTGGCCGAGGCGTTCTGCTTCCATTCCGCGTAGGTGAACGGGCCGCTGCCGATATTCGCGCCCAGGCAGCGGTCGTCGGCGGGCTTGGCGACCGTGGCATCGGACTGGATCCCCAGCTGCGGCGTCGACGTCGCCTGCAGGAACTGGGCATTCGGCGCTGCGAAGTCCACCCGCACCGTGCGCGGATCCACCACCGTGCTGCCGGTGTATCCGGCCAGGTAGCTCGCGGCCAGCGGCGCCTTGGCCCCGCCGAGGGCGACGATCGAATCGAAGTTCTTGCGCACCGAGTCCGCGGTGAGCGGGGTGCCGTCGCTGAAGGTGATCCCGTCTCTCAGATGGAAGGTGAACGACCTGGCGTCCGCCGAGACGGTCCAGGTGTCCGCCAGCCACGGCTTCAGCGCGCCGGATTCCGGGTCCTGATCGACCAGCGAGTCGACGATCTGCCGAGTCACGTAGATGGTCTGATTCGTCGCCGACTGCGCGGGATCCGAGCAGGTCGGGGCCAGCGACAGACCGTAGCGCAGGGTGCCGCCCGGCTCCGGCGGGCCCGACGGCTCGCCATTGCCACCGGCGTCACCGCCGCCACCGCACGCGGTCAGCGCGAGGGTGGCGGCGAGCGCGCCCGCGAGCGCGAGGGGACGGGTCGCGCGGGCGGCGAGGGGGTGATTCATGCGGGGTCTCCGGACAGGTAGCGATCGCCGCCCAGCGGGCGGCTCGGAATGCGTTGGCGCAGTTCGGATGCGACCTCGGCCTGGAACAGCTCGAGGCTCTCGCGATGCTGGGCCTCGGTGCGGCCGTCGGCGTCGGCGCTCAGATGGATCACCTCGTGGCCGAACCGCTCGTGATAGCGGCTCACTTTGTCCAGCACCTGTTCCGGGCTGCCGATGAGCGCCGAGGAGCGTTCGACGAAGTCCTCCACCGTCTCGAAGACGATGGGTACGCCGAACTTCCGGGCCACGGCCTGACGGGCCTCGAAGACCGGCCGATACAGGTCAACGGCCTGCTGCGAGGTCCGGGTCACCAGAAAGCCCGCCGTACCCGCACCCACCAGCGCCTCGGCCGGATCGTGCCCGTAGGCCGCCCAGCGTTCCCGGTAGTGGTCCACCAGTTCGGCGTACGGCTCGATCGGATAAGTGACATTCGCCGAGAACAGCGGATCCCCGTGGAGCGCCGCGTAATCCGCGGATTCCCGGCTGGTCGCGCTGCCGTGCCAGATGCGCAGCCGCGGCTGCAGCGGCCGGGGCAGCGCCTTGGCCTCGGTGAGCGCCGGCCGGAAGCGGCCGGACCAGGTGACGCTGTCGCTGTCCCAGAGCTTGCGGAACAGCTCGTAGCCCTCGCGGTTGCGATCCCACTGATCATCGGTGGTGACGTGGAACAGCTTGGCCTGCGCCGCGCCATTGCCCTTGCCGATGATCAGTTCCAGGCGGCCGTCGGAGAGGTTGTCCAGGGTGGAGTAGTCCTCGAACGCGCGCACCGGATCCAGCAGGCTCAGCGTGGTGACACCGGTGAACAAGGCCAGGCGCGAGGTGACCGCGGCGATATGGCTCAGCACCACCGGCGGGGCGGCGGAGATGAACGGATCCTCGTGCCGCTCCCCCACCGCGAAGCCGTCGTACCCGAGATCCTCGGCCAGCCGGGCGCTGTCGACCACGCGGCGCAACCGCTGGCGGGGCGTCTCGGCAGTGCCGGTCACCGGGTCCGGGGTGTGCGTGATCAGGGTCAGGAGCAGGAATTTCATGCCGGGACCGCCTCGGTGTCGCCGGAGCACCGGCCGGCGGCGACGTACTTCTCGAACGGGTGCACGTGCCCGACCTCCTTCACGATGTCGCGCGGCAGCGCGGTGTAGCCCGCGGCCGTGTACAGCGCCACGGCCTCCGGCTGACGCGGACCGGTGGTCAGGTAGATGCGCCGGTAACCGCGCCGGGTGATCTCGGCCTCCAACTGCTCGAGCACGAACCGGCCCAGCCCCCGGCGGCGGTGTGCGCTCGACGTCCAGATCCGTTTCAGCTCCGCGGTTTCCGCGTCGAAGCGCTGGAAGGCGCCGCCCGCCACCGGTTCGCCGTCCTCCACCACGATCAGCAGATCGCCGTGCGGCGGCGCGAAATGGCCGGCCGAATAGCCGGTCAGATCCGCGTGTACCTCACCCGGGGTGCGGCCGTAACGGCTGCTGTATTCGATGGCCAGCTCCGCCAGCAGCGGCGCGGCCAGCGGATCGTGCTGTGCGACGTGGAATACGGTGCGCGACACGCTCATCCCTTCTTCTTGGGTAGTCCGGGCGGGTTGATCCGCGACTGCTGCACGGCCTCGTTACCGAGGCCCCAGCGGTCGAGGACCTGTTCGTAGGTCCCGTGGTCGATGGCGTACTGGATGGCCTGCTGCACGGGGCCGATGAGCCCGTTGTCCTTGCGGGTGAGTGCCGCGATCTCGGCCTGCAGTGCGTCTCCCGCGCCGGACCAGGTGGTGAGCACCTTGTTGCCGGTCGTCGCGGAGTGATACTGCGCCGCCGGGTTGGGGCCCACATAGCCGTCGATCCGGCCGGAGGACAGCGCCAGGTAGTAGTCCGAGGATTGCTGGTAGTAGGCGAGTTCCAGTTCGGGCAGCCCCTCGGCCACGTTCCGGTCGTTCCAGGCGACCAGCAGCTGCTCCTGATTGGTGCCGGAGCCGACGCCGATCTTCTTGCCCGCCAGCGACTTCCGATCCTGATAGGTCCAGGTCGAATCCTTCGGCACCTCCAGGGCGATATTGTCCTTGCGGTAGGTGGCGAAGTCGTACTTCTCCTTGCGCTCCTCGGTGACCGTGACATTGCTGACGAACAGGTCGACCTCGCCCGAGTCGATCTTCACGAAGTTCTGTGACCAGTCCCCGTTCCGGCGCTCCAGCTTCAGGCCGAGAATGTCGGCGATCAGCGCGGCGACATCCACCTCGGAACCGATGACGGTGCGATCATCGGTGGCGTAGAAGCCGAGCGGCGGCGTCGCGCCGACAGTGCCGGTGACCACCAGCGTGCCGCGGTCGCGAATGGCCTGCGGGACCTGCGCGGCAATCGAATCCACCTTGCCGGCGTGAATGCGCCCCTTCTGCTCCGGTGACAGGTCATAGGTAAGGCCGTTCACGCTGCGCGTGTCACTGGTGCCGCCGTCACCCTTGCCACAGCCGCCCACCAGCAGACTCAGCAGCGTGACGGCGATCAGGACTCTGGTCCGTCTGCGACGGCTCGCCAGGGACATGGGTTTTCCTTACCTAGTGGGAACACGTCAGAGGACGTGCGCGAGAAAGGCTTTGGTGCGCGGGTGCGACGGGTTGTCCAGCACCTGCGCGGGCGGACCCTGCTCGACGATGCGGCCGGCGTCCATCAGCACCACGGTGTCGGCGACCTCGCGAGCGAAACCGACCTCGTGGGTGACGATCACCAGGGTCGAACCACCGCGCGCCAGATCTTTGATGACATCGAGGACTTCATTGACCAGCTCGGGATCCAGCGCGGAGGTGGGCTCGTCGAACAGCACCACCTCCGGCCGCAGGGCCAGCGCCCGCGCGATGGCCACGCGCTGCTGCTGCCCACCCGACAACCGGCTCGGATACTCGTCCGCCTTGTCCGCCAGGCCGACCCGCGCCAGCAGTTCGAGCGCCTCGGCGTTCACCTCGGCCTTGGAGCGGCGCTGCGCGGCCACCGGCGCGAGCGCCACATTCTCCCGAACCGTCAGGTGCGGAAAGAGATTGAAGTTCTGGAACACGAATCCGATGCGCGCCCGCTGCCGCAGAATCTCGCGTTCGTGCAGCTCGTGCAGCTTGCCGCCCTTGCGCCGGTAGCCGACCAGCTCGCCGCCGACCCGCACGGTGCCACCGTCCACCTGCTCGAGGTGGTTGATCGTGCGCAGCAGCGTCGACTTGCCCGAACCCGACGGGCCCAGGATCACCGTCACCTCGCCGGGGCGCACCGCCAAGTCGATGCCCGAGAGCACTTCATTGCGGCCGAAGGACTTTCGGATGCCGCGCAATTCGATCGCGAACTCGGTCATCGCCGATCACCGGCCTTCGAACGACGGCCCTTCGAGAAGTGCCGCTCGATAGAGAACTGAATGACGCTCAGCACGGTGGTCAGCAGGATGTACCAGACCGTGGCCACCATGAGCAGCGGCACCACCCGGCCATTGCGGCCGTAGATGACCTGCACCTGATAGAACAGCTCGGCAATCGCCATGGTCGACACGATCGAGGTGCCCTTGAAAAGGCTGATCACCTCGTTGGCGGCATTCGGCAGAATTCCGCGCATCGCCTGGGGCGCCACGATCGTGAAGAACTGCCGCCGCCACGGCAGGCCCAGCGACCGGGCCGCCTCCCACTGGCCCTCGTCGACCGAGATGATCCCGGCCCGGATGATCTCCGCCGAATACGCGGCCTGATGCAGCGCCAAACCGATGACGGCCGCGGTGAATCCGCTGATCACGCCATTGGTCTGGAATCGCGCGAACTCCGGCCCGAACGGAATGCCCAGCGACAGCGTCTTGTACAGGTAGGCCAGATTGAACCAGAACAGCAACTGCACGATCAGCGGGATCGACCGGAAGGCCCAGACATAGGTCCACGAGATCGCCTGCAGCACCGGGTTCTTCGACAGCCGGCCCACCGCCAGCCAGACACCGAGGAAGAATCCCAGCAGCGTGCCCCAGAAGGTCAGCTCCAGCGTCACCTTCAGCGCCGACAACACCGACTTCGCGGTGACATACTGCGCGAAGGTTTCCCAGTCCCAGCCCGGATTGGTGATCAGCCCATGTGCGAACTGCGCGACCAGCACCAGCGCGATCGCCGCGGTGACCCAGCGCCACGGGTGCCGGGCGCGGACGACCGGTAGATCCCCGTCGTGGTGTTCGGCTTCGGGCTCCGTCTGCGTGGGCGCCGCCAGCGTACTCATGGATTCGTCCTCCATCGGTCCCGGCGGAAGCACCCGCACCACGTGCGCGGGGGTTGCTGCGATGTCTGCGAGCCGGGTCTCTCGATCGCTCTGGATGGTGTAGACGACACTACGAATTCCGACGGCGTATGTCGCCGGTCCCGATCAACGTGAATTCAATTGCATGACAGTCGTTTTCCGGAATTCCGGTGGAAACGGGGAAATCAGCCCGCGGCCTCGTCGCGCTCGGGGGCCGGGTCGTAGAGGGCGCGGAAACCGCTGCGGTGGAAGACCAGCGGCTCGGAATCGGGGTGCGTGCCGAGCCGGTGCACCCGCAGCAATACCACCGCGTGATCACCGGCCGGAACCTGTTCGTGCACCGAGGTTTCCAGCCATGCCGTGGCCCCGGCGACGAACGCCGCGTTCCCGTTCCCGGGGTGCAGGTCGACATTGCGGAAGCGGTCTCCCCGCCGCGAGCTCAGCCCGCGCGCCGCCGGCTCCTGCTCGCTGCTGAGCAGGCTCAGACCCAAACGGCTCGCCTGCTCCAGCCGCGGCCAGGTCTCCGACGAATACTGAATGCAGATCGACACCAGCGGCGGGTCCAGGGAGACCGGCACGAAGGTGCTCGCCACCAGGCCGTACGGTGTCCCGCCGATCCGTGCGCACACGGCCACCACCCCGCTGGGAAAGTGCGAAAATGTCCGCCGCAGATCGGTCCCGTCGACCGGAGTGAGCGCGGCAGCCGCGCTGTGAATCGAGGTCAGCTCGCCCATTGCCCCACTTCAGCACCGCCGTACGCGCCACGACAGGATTGCGTTCACCTCGATTGCAAGTCGGCGGCGGCGGTCCCGTTGCGGGACAATGCGAAACCCCCGCCCGGCCGGCGCCGGACGGGGGTCGGGGATGCTTGCGATGGTTACTTCGGCGCCTCGATGTGCGGCTGGTTGATGGTGACGAAGTAGTTGTAGGCGGCGGCGATGGCGATCGGTGCGGTCACGAACAGCTGACCGGCGATGGTGCCCAGGAAGCCGACGGTGGCCGCGCCCAGAACGCAGCCGCCGAGCGGGCCGAGGCCGAACAGGGTGGCCAGGGCGCCGGTGGCGACCAGACCCACACCGATACCGGCGATGCAGCCGACGGCCGCGCCGCCGAGACCGCCGACCAGCGTGCCGATGGTGGCGCCGGTGGAGATGGTGTCCTTCAGGCGGTTGAAGGCGGCCTGCTCACGGTCGTAGTCCGACTTCCACGGAGCCTGGTCCTCGTAGGGCAGGTTGATCGGCTTGTAGACCGCGTGATTCGTGTCGTACTGCGGGGTCAGGGTCGCGGTGTGATCCGCGATCTCCGCGGCGATCGGGAACTCGAAGTCGTCGACCCGGAAGTTCAGCGGCAGGCCGGCCAGCACGGTGCCATTGGCGGCCTTGATCTTGAAAGTGCCGTCCTCGACCACCATCGAGCCACCATCGGTGTGGATGATGGTGTTGGTGTCGGAAGTCGTTGCCGCGTAATCGATCACGCCATTGTCGGCAGCCGGGGCCGCATTGACGGTGCCGGCGGTGACGCCCATGGCGGCGATCACCAGCGCCGCGGTCGCGGCGAAATTCTTGAAGCGCATTTCCCTTTGTTTCCTCATCAGACAGCCCGCAGGTGTGGACCGAATGATCGAAACGGGCCGACCCGAACGAGATATGGATCCGGGGTGCTGACGCGATGAACAGTTGAAATGGGAAACCCGCCCGGCCATACGGCCGAGCGGGCTGTCCCGATGAGGTATCAGCTGATGCCTATAGAGCCCCTCGCTCCTATAGAACCGCGCTCTTACTTGGCCGGAGCCGGAGCGGTGATGTGCGGCTGGTTGATGGTGGTGAAGTACTGGATCGCGGCGGCGATGGCGACCGGCGCGGTGATGAACAGCTGACCGGCGATGGTGCCCAGGAAGCCGATGGTCGAAGCGCCGACGAGGCAGCCGATGAGCGGGCCCGCGCCGAACAGAGCGGCCAGCGGAGCCGATGCCAGGCCGGCGACGCCGAAGCCCAGGACACAGCCGACGGCCGCGGCACCCAGACCACCGACCAGGGTGGCGACGGTCGCACCCATCGCGATGGTGTCCTTCATGCGGTTCCAGGCGGCCTGCTCACGGTCGTAGTCCGACTTCCAGGGAGCCTGGTCCTCGTACGGCAGGGCGACGTCCTTGACGTTGGCCGGCGTGTAGACCGCGTGGTCCATGTCGTACTGCGGGGTCAGGGTCGCGGTGTGGTCCGAGATCTCCGCGGCGATCGGGAAGGTGAAGTCGTCCACCTGGACCTTCAGCGGCATACCGGCGACGATGTTGCCGTTGGCGGCCTTGATCAGGAAGTTGCCGTTCTCGACGACCATCGAGCCACCATCGGTGCGGATGATGGTGTTGGTCTCGGAGTTGGTGGCGGTGTAGTTGATCGCGGCGTTGTCAGCGGCGGGGGCCGCGTTCACGGTGCCGGCGGTGACGCCCAGGGCGGCGACCACGAGCGCGGACACCGCGGCGAAATTCTTGAGACGCATGTGTATTCGGGATTCCTTTGAGATGAGCGGATGCGCCCCAGGGCAACAAGGTCAGGTGTAGCCCTGGGACGCTGTGATGGAAACCGGCCTTTTCAAACACAACGTGGCACGTCGGTTCCTTGCCGGTGAACCTTTGCCCATCGGTTGCCGAAATTGCCTACTTAGGGGCGGTAAACGGCTGATTGATAGTCGTGAAGTATTGCACCGCAGCGGCAATCGCCACCGGAGCCGTGATGAACAACTGACCGCCGATGGTACCCAGGAAGCCGACGGTGGCCGCACCCACCACGCAGCCCGCGAGCGGACCCGCGCCGAAGAGCGTGGCCAGCGCACCGGTGGCTACCAGGCCGACGCCGATGCCCGCGATGCAGCCCAGCGCCGCGCCGCCGAGGCCGCCGACCAGGGTGCCCACGGTCGCGCCCAGGCTGATGGTGTCGCGCAGGCGGTTCCAGGCGGCCTGCTCACGGTCGTACTGGGTCTTCCAGGGGGCCTGGTCCTCGTAGGGCAGCGCCACCGGCTTGTAGACGGCGTGGTCCGCGTCGAGCTGCGGTGTCAGGGTGGCCGTACGGTCGCTGACCTGCGCCGCGATCGGGAACTCGAATTCGTCGACGCGGAATTTCAATTCCGTGCCCGCGACGGTGGTTCCATTGGCGGCCTTGATCTTCAGCGCGCCGTCCTCGACCACGATCGAACCGGCGTCGGTCCGGATGACCGTGCCGGCATCGGTGGTCTGGGCCGTGTAGTTGATCGCGCCGTCGTCGGCCTTGGCCGGACCGGCATAGGCGGTTCCGGCGGTCACGCCGGTCGCCGCGATCGTCAATGCCGCGATTCCGGCGAATTTCCTCATCTTCATGCTGGTACTGCTTCCCACTGCCGCGAACTGAACTGTCGGCGGCAAGCATTAAGCAACCTCCCAGGTTTCTGGAGGTTAAAAACCAGCTTGATTCGATCCGGGCGAATCGGACATCGGTTACTTCGCCCTGGCGGCGGCCTTCGCCTGTTTCTTGAATTCCCGCACCTGAGTGAGGGATTCGGCATCGGTGACATCGGCGACCGAGCGGCGGGAACCGTCCTCGCCGTACGCGCCCGCGGCCTCGCGCCAGCCGTTGGCGGTCAGCCCGCGCTGTTTACCCAGGAGCGCCAGGAAGATCCGCGCCTTCTGATCGCCGAAACCCGGCAGCTTCTTCAGCCGCTTCAGGATTTCCTTGCCGTCCGGATCACCCTCGGTCCAGAGCGCCGCGGTCGTGCCGTCGTAGTTCTCCACGATGAATCGAGCCAGCTCCTGGACGCGCCGGCCCATGGAACGGCCATAGCGGTGGATGGCCGGCGGGGTCGCGGCCAGCTCCTCGAATTCCTCGGGATCGGCGGCGGCGATCTTGTGGATATCGAACCCGCCCATGCGGTCGGCGAGTTTCCACGGGCCGCGGAATGCGTGCTCCATCGGAAACTGCTGATCCAGCATCATTCCGACCAACAGGGCGAAATCATCGGTCGAAAGCAGCTCGTCGGCATCGGATTCCTGCGCAATACACAGCGTGCGGCTCACCATGCATCGATCATCCCATTCATCCCAGGTCGCGGTGACGCGGGTCACGCTGTGCCTGCAGAAGGACTAGGCTGCGGCCATGCCCGACACCATGGCTAATTCTTCAGTGCGAGCCGCGGCGCACCCTGCCGCTGGGTCCGGACTGCGACCGGACCGTTTCGACCGCGATGGACAAGACCAGCTCGTCGACGTTCACGATCTACAGGCAGCGCTGCCGGGCATCCGGAGCCTGCGCACCTGGGCCCACGAGGCCCTGGCCACCCGGCCCGGCGAGAGCGCCGTCGACATCGGGTCCGGCTCCGGGTCGGAGGTGCTGACCTTCGCCGACCTGGTCGGCCCCACCGGCACCGCGCTCGGCGTCGAACCCGACCCGCACCTGCGCAGCGCCGCCGAACGCCGCGCCGCCCAGGCCGGATCCGCCGCCAAATTCGTCAGCGGTGACGCCTACGGTCTGCCCGTCGGCAGCGAGAGCTTCGACGTGGCGCTGTGCGAGCGCGTCTTCCAGCACCTCACCGCACCCGCCCGGGCCGCCGGGGAGATCGCCCGGGTGCTGCGCCCCGGCGGGCGCGTGGTGGTCATGGACAGCGACTGGGGCACGGCCATCGTGCATCCGGGCGACCGGCACGTGGTGCACGAGGTCATCGAGACCATGATCGCGGGCACCACCAATCCCTACGCGGGCCGCCGGCTGGCGGGTCAGCTCACCAAAGCCGGGCTGGTCGTCGACGACATCGGCTCGCACGCGCTGGTGCAGGACGGCCGCGTCGGTGCGGGCGCGCTCCTCGCCCGGGTGGCGGACCGGGCCGTCGCGCGCAGCGCCATTACCGAGCGCCAGCGCGACCAGCTGCTCGCCGACCTGGAGGCCGGCGCCGCCAGCGGCGACATCCACCTGTCGGTGACCATCTTCGCGGTGCTGGCCCACAAGCCGCACTGACCGGAAACACGAGCGGCGCGCACCGTTTCGGGGTGCGCGCCGCTTGTTTCGTTGTGCGCCTCAGAGATTCATGAGCTTCTCGGACGCGGCCAGCAGCACGCAGGTGGCCAGGCCGTCCATCGCCTGCTCCAGCTCACCCTCGGACGGGAAGCTGGGCGCGATGCGAATGTTCTTGTCCTCCGGGTCCTTTCCGTACGGGTAGGACGATCCGGCGGGGGTCAGCGCGATGCCCGCGTCCTTGGCCAGCGCCACCACCTTGCTCGCGGTGCCCTCCAGCACGTCCAGGCTGATGAAGTAGCCGCCCTTGGGCTCGGTCCAGGACGCCACCTTCGAGGGGCCCAGCCGATCCTCCAGAATCCGCAGCACCAGTTTGAATTTCGGCTCCAGGATGGCGCGGTGCTTCTGCATGTGCTCCCGCACGCCCTCGGCGTCCCCGAAGAACCGCAGGTGCCGCAGCTGGTTCACCTTGTCCGGGCCGATGGTCTTCTTGCCCAGGTGCTTCAGGTACCACTCCAGGTTGGCGGTCGACGAGCCGAAAAAGCTCACGCCCGCACCCGCGAAGGTGATCTTCGAGGTGGAGGCCAGCACGAACGGGCGGTTCGGGTGCCCCGCCGCCGCGGCCAGGCCCAGCACGTCCAGCACCGGCTCCGCGGTATCGGTGAGCGGGTGCACCGCATAGGCGTTGTCCCAGAACAGGCGGAAGTCCGGCGCGGCCGTCGGCATCGAAACCAGTTCGCGGGTAACGGCTTCGGAGAAGGTGACGCCGGTTGGGTTGGAGTAGTTCGGCACCGCCCACAGACCCTTGATGCTGGGGTCGGACGCCACCAGCTCCGCGATCAGGTGGGTGTCCGGGCCGTCACCCTTCATCGGGATCGGGATCATCTCGAAGCCCAGCGACTCGGTGATGGCGAAGTGCCGGTCGTACCCCGGCACCGGGCACAGGAACTTGAGCACCGGCTCGTCGGCCCAGCGGCGCACCGAATCGGCGGTGCCGTGCAGCATCGAGAACACCAGCAGGTCGTGCATGATCTCCAGGCTGGCGTTGTTGCCGGCGAGCAGATTCGACACCGGAATGCCGAGCAGCTCACCGAAGATGGCGCGCAGCTCCGGCAGGCCGTGCAGGCCACCGTAATTGCGCACATCGGTGCCGTTGGCGTCGCGGTAGTCGGCGGTGCCCGGCAGCTCGAGGAGTTCCTGCGAGAGGTCCAGCTGCTCGGGCGAGGGCTTTCCCCTCGTAATGTCCAGCGTCAGCTTCTCGGTCTTGAGCTTCGCGTAGTTCGCGGTCTGCGTCTCGTGTTCCGTCACGAGTTCCGCATGGCTCATCAAACCGAATTGCGTCTGCCGAGGCATCTGACAGCCTTTCCAATGGCGTGGGATGTTTGTCCAGGGTTACGCGCACCGCGAACCCAACCGACCACGTTACTAGGCGGCCGCCCCGATTCGGCAGGGATATATACAGTTCCACCGCCACCCGATCGGGCCCCGAAAATGAAAGGGGACCCAGCGCACCCGGCAGAGCCCGTTGACCCTTGCTGCCTTCCGGCCCTGGGGGAGTTCACAGGATGCGCGCCGCGCTGGATCCGTCGGCCAGTGTAGCGGCTCACCGCGCCCCGTGCGCCACCGGGTCGATACGATGCCTGCGATAAGCGGGGTCACCCGCGAAATTCCGGAGGGGAAAGACGAGATGACGACTTCCGATCCAGGATCGGGTGGGCCGCACGACCCGGCGAAAGCCCAGGAAACCGCGCAGTGGTGGGCCACCCCGCCCAGCGGAACCGACGCCGGCCAACCGGTCCAGGGCACGGACCCGACCATGCTGAACTACAACGCCGGCGGCATCCCGCCATACACGCCGCCCGCCCAGCCGCTTTCGACCGGCCAGCCCTCCGGCGGCTACCCGGCGGTGCCGGGTGGATTCCCGCAGCAGGCGATGTCCGGGGGATTCCCGCAGCAGGCGGTGCCGGGCGGTTACCCGCAGCAGCCGGCCTCCGGGGGCTATGCGCAGCAACCGATGTCCGGCGGCTTCCCCCAGCAGCAGTATGCCCCGCCGCCTCCGACCCCGCCGATCGCCCCCGCCTACGGCTACCAGGCGCAGCCGCCCCGCTCGGGCGGCAACAAGACCGGCTGGATCGTCGGCGGTGTCATCGGCCTGGTAGTGATCGTCGGCGTCATCATCGGCGCGGTCGCCCTCTCCGGCGGCGACGGCCCCTCGCCGCTGAGCGACGACAAGAAGAAGAACGCCGGCAAGTACACGATGGACGGTGTCACCAACGGCTGCAGCGTGATCGACACCTCGGTGCTCAGCAAGTGGGTGCCCACCTCCAAGGGCACCCCCGAGCACTCCGAGACCAAGCCCACCGACTACTCGGGCGGGCGCTTCGAGTGCCGCGCCGGCAACGAAGAGGCCAGCAAGACCGACAAGTACACCACCAACACCGCCGACCTCACCCTCGACGTGTCCTTCCTGAGCGGCGCGTCGACGGCCTACAACAAGCCCGAATACGACACCTGGAAGACGTCCGACACCGGCACCACCGGCAGCGGCCGCACCGCCGGCGACGTGAACGGCATCGGCGAGGCGGGCTACTGGTCGGCCAAGGTCGACGACTGGACCTACTGGACCACCACCGACTACACGGTCGCGGTCAAGGACGACAACGCCTCCGTCAAGGTCAACATCCGCCTGCGCATGGCCAAGGGCCAGGACGTCAGCAAGGACGAGATCGCCCAGGTCTGCAAGGACCAGGCCCAGAAAGCCCTCAACAATCTGAAGAAGAAGTAGCCGCCGACCACGGCATTTGCTTCCACCAGGGGGGCACCCGGTATATTGCTCGGCGGAGGATTCGCCTAGTGGCCTATGGCGCTCGCCTGGAACGCGGGTTGGGTTAACAGCCCTCAGGGGTTCAAATCCCCTATCCTCCGCTTCGAAGGCCCCGGCCGGACCCAGTCCGGCCGGGGCCTTCCGCATTTCCACCGACCCGCAGCCGGTCGGACCGCAGTCTCGGACTCGCGCAATGCGCACGCAACCTCGTCGCGCGCGGACCGAGAAGGCGAGCAGGCCCTCGAAGTCATGAACCCGATGAGTCAGATGCGTCACGCCCAGTTCCGGCTGCCAGGCGCGCTTCCTCTCGAATCACAGTTGCCGCAGCAGGAGCACGCGACGCCTCTACCGAGAGCATCGGAGCCCCTGGGGTTTTCGAGATGGAATCCAAATCGAGACCCATGATCTTGGTTGCGGTGCGACGCCAGGTCCGGCAGCCGGCCGTCGAGACGAGAGCGGGTTGTGGAACGTGTGAGACATCCGGCGCGGACTCGGGCGGTTGCGCCGGTTCGGATTCCGCCCGGCTCCGGCCGGTGTCCTAGTGCTGATCGTGCCCACATCAGCGCTGTTCAGTGCGGGCACAATGACTTTCGTGGTGTCGGTGGTGGCACGGTCCTCCCCGGAGCACACCGGTGGGGATCACGCGATGGGCTTTGGTCAAGTTGCAGTTGGGTTCTCGTCAGGGCACGACGAGATGACCGACCAAAACGGATGATTGGCACGAAACACCTATTGGTTGGGTACTTGCGTTGGCCTGATTGGTGCGGTCAGGCGTGATGTGTTGCAGCCCTTGGGATTCGAGTTAATTGACGGCTAACTGCCGAGAGCATGATTGTGCGCGTCCGCGCAGCACCGAATCTGAAACTGGCGCGGTGCACAATCCGGGGACCGGCCGCACAGTACCCTCGCCGCCATGATGGAGATCACATCCGCGAGATCCACAGATGGCGACGTGCAAGCGCCCGCGCTGCACAGGGCGGGGGACGTCATGGGACGACTGAGTTCGTTCAGACCTCGGTTGGCGCATGCTTCGCTAATTGTCGCGGGCGTAGTAGCAGTCAAGTCATTTCAAATGTCTTTCGCCGCCCTGCACCAACTCTCGATACGCAATCTGGTACCGCCCGACCTGGCCTCGAATGTGCCGATCGCCATCGACGGCCTCGTAGTCGGTTCGATCATCGCCACCGCATCGTTCCGGCAATGGAGCGTGGGCTGGTGGTATTCGACCGTGTTGTTCGTTCTTTCGACCATGCTCTCGATCGCCGGGAATATCCAGTACGCCCACGAGATCGGTGGCGGCGTCGTGGCCATGTTCATCTACGCCGGCATGCCGCTGACCATGCTGTTCGCGGTGCACCTCACGTTGATGCTCTGGCAACGCGGCAAGCAGGTCGCGGCCGAGCTGGCAGCCGAGCTCGAGGCCACCGGGCTTGGCGCCGCCGAGCTTGGCGCCGCCGAGCTTGGCGCCACCGAGCTCGAGCCCGACCTCGAGGCCGCCGAGCTCGAAGCCGACCTCGAAGCCACCGAGCTCGAGGCCGAGTCGTTCACCTCACCGGATCTGGAGCACTCCGCGGAACCCTTTGCAGCGCGTCAGCCCAGGCTCTACCCGCTTGAATCCATCGGGCCCGGGTATTCCCGAGAGCAGACCGCAGGCATCGGCGCACAGCACAGGTCAGCTGCGTCTGACGCCGGCGAACGACCCCAGGTCTCGATGACCGCCGTGCAAATGTAATGGCGGATGCAGCTCGATCGACCCCTCAGTCACCTCTGAAACCCTCTCTGGAGCGAAAGATGGCGATGACCATGTGGCAGGACCAAGGAGTAGATCAGTTCCGGGAAATCGCGAGCCGGCTGGCTTCGATCATCCAGAACAGCCTGGATCGATCGGGTGCGATGACACAGTTCACCGACGCAGTCGGCAACGTCGAAGCATTCACCGATCTGATGATCGAATACTCCGGTCGGTGGTTCAGTGAGACGGGCGGACGCTCGACACTGATGGGGCCGGAACTGTTCTGGATGTTGTCCGAGCCCGGACCGCGGCGCGGCCCAGTCGTCAGCATGCGCAGCCAGGAATCCGGTGTCGAATCCGAAGTCAATTCCGGGCATCGCGCCCGAAAATTGTTGTTGATCTGCGTTTTCGAAGCACTCGCACATAGTCAATGGGGCGTCCCCGAGGGTGTCTCGGAGCATCCGCTGGTCAACGGTATGGTCTGATCCGCTGTTGAACTCGGCGATCCATTCGCTTGATCGAAAGCATCAGAGGTGATCCGGGCAAACAAGCAGCATTTGCTGGGCCCGCAAGGCTCCGGCCGGACTCGGTCCGACCGGAGCCTTCCGCATATCCGGCCCCGCAACATATCCAGCCCCGGTCAGCCCGTGGCGCCGGATTCCCGCAATGCGCAGGTGATCTCGTCGATCGCCGAATCCAACAGGGCGCTGTAGCGGTCCACGTCGGGGATTACCGCGGGATCGGCGTGGATGGAGACGGTGACCGTGTCACCGAGGCCGTGGATGCCGTGAGTCAGGTGCATGACCGTGCCGAGTGCTGGAAAGCCGGCCGTGAATCGGGCTGCACCGCCGCCGAATCGGAGGTCGGCCGGACCGCGGTCGACGCTGGAGACGACGGTATGACCCGAAACTCGTTCGGGGAGCACATCTATCGGGGCATGCATCACGTCATGGTGCAGCAGCGGGGCGGGGAGGACGGCGGTCACCGAATCCTGCGCGTCCTGGAGCGGATGTGCGGCGCGAGTGCGGCGCGCGGCGAGGTCGGCGGCGATGCGGTCGGCGCGGGTGCGCGGCTGGGGTGCGGCGACGGCCAGATCCACCGACAGGTCGCGGTAACCGTTGCGGCCGCCTGCCGCGGTGGCGATCGCCATGGGGACCTGGGCACGCAGGTCGGCGACCGCGGCGCCGCGCTCCGAGAGATAGGTCTCCAACGCGATGGAAATGGCGGTGAGCGCCACCACCGTTACCGAGTGGTCCGGTACCCGCAGCCGATTCTTGTCGCACACCAGCATGCGCACGATATGCGCGGCAGGCGGTGCGCCGGTGCCGTTCAGGGCCGTCGGTTCGGTATCAGGTGCGGGTGGCGGCAGCTCGCCGGCGGCCGTGAGCTCGGCCAGCCGGCGCTGGGCCCGGGCGGCGGCCAGACCTCGAACGACGGTGCGCGCCATGCCGATCGGGATGCCGGGCAGCGCAACAGTAGCGACGAGGGCGCTTGTCACGGCATCACGAATGCTGCGCGGGAGGAACCGATCGACGAGTCGGCTCGAGGGAACCCCGGAGGCAGATGCCGGAAATTCACTGCTGCTGAACAACGCTCGCGCGATGGTGGCGGCGCGACGGCCGTCGGCCAGGGCGTGGGATAGCTGGAGCACCACTACCAAGGCGGACTCACCGGTAGCGAATCCGGGGACGTCCCGGACATTTCGGAACACATGCAGCCGCCAGGGCCGGTGGTTCGCATTCAGGCCCGCGCCGAGCAGATCGCCTACGGCGGCGGTGACATTCACCCACGTGGCGTCGCGGAGGCGATGGTCGACAAACTGCTCGTTCGCGAATTCGCAAGTCGCCCAAATCGGATACGCAATATTTGCAGGAGTATCCAGCACACGTATCAGCAAATCCGGAATGCGGACCACCCGGCTCGCGACGGCCGCCCGCAGCTCGCCGGCCTCGCGTCCGGTGTCGGCGAAGCAGTAGAGCAGGAACAGGTCGTTGCGGGTACGCGCGGACAGCCAGTACATGGTGGCGTCCCGGGCGGCCAGGGATTTCACCCGATGACCATAACGAAACCCCGTACGGCGCAGTGGCTCCGGGTGCTACCGTTTGTAGTAGAAGCCTTACCATTCTCCCGGGGGCGGGGTGACCGCGATGGCAACCACCAGCAGGCTCGCCGGTCGACTTGCGCAACAAGCCGATGGCATGGACGAGCGCTACCAAGGCGCCGCATTCCTCAAAAGATCGATCAACAAGGTATTTCCGACACACTGGTCGTTCCTGCTCGGTGAAATAGCGCTGTACAGCTTCATCATTCTGCTGCTGTCCGGCGTCTATTTGACCTTGTATTTCGACCCGTCCATGCAGGACGTCACCTACAACGGCGCCTATCAGCCGCTGCGCGGGGTCACCATGTCGCGCGCCTACGAGAGCGCGCTGAACATCTCCTTCGACGTCCGCGGCGGACTCTTCGTCCGGCAGGTGCACCATTGGGCCGCACTGCTGTTCACCGCGGCCATGATCATCCACATGTGCCGGGTCTTCTTCACCGGCGCCTTCCGCAAGCCCCGCGAGGCCAACTGGGTGATCGGCGCACTGCTGTTCATCATGGCCATGTTCGAGGGCTTCTTCGGCTACTCGCTGCCCGACGACCTGCTCTCCGGCACCGGGCTGCGCGCCGCCTTCGCCGGAATCACCCTGGGCAGCCCGGTGATCGGCACCTGGCTGCACTGGCTCATGTTCGGCGGGGACTTCCCCGGCAGCATCATCATCCCGCGCCTCTACATCGCGCACGTGCTGCTGCTGCCCGGAATCATGCTGGCGCTCATCGGAATTCACATCGCGCTGGTCTGGTACCAGAAGCACACCCAGTACCCCGGCCCGGGCCGCACCGAGAAGAACGTCATCGGCACCCGCATCGTGCCGGTCTTCTCGCTGGACCAGGGCGCGTACTTCGCCTTCACCCTCGGCGTGCTGGCGCTCATGGGCGGGCTGCTGCAGATCAATCCGATCTGGAACCTGGGGCCCTACAACCCCTCTCAGGTCTCCGCCGGCACCCAGCCCGACTTCTACATGATGTGGACCGACGGCTTCCTGCGCCTGTTCCCGGCCTGGGAGGCCTATCTTTTCGGGCACACTGTCCCGGGCGCGTTCTCGGTGGCGCTGTTCATGCCGCTCATCTTCACGCTGATCATCACCTACCCGTGGATCGAGAAGCGGCTCACCGGCGATCGGGCCCGGCACAACCTGCTGCAGCGGCCGCGCGACGTGCCGGTGCGCACCGCTATCGGGGCCATGTCGCTGAGCTTCTACCTGATCCTCACCCTGGCCTGCGTCAACGACATCATCGCCTTCAAGTTCGACATCTCGCTCAATGCCACCACCTGGGCCTTCCGCATCGCGCTGCTGACCGTCCCGCCGCTGGCCTACACCATTGCCTACCAGCTGTGCGTGGGTCTGCAGCGCGCCGACCGCAGCGTGCTCGAGCACGGCATCGAAACCGGTGTGGTGCGGCGACTTCCGCACGGCGAGTACATCGAGGTGCACCAGCCGCTCGGGCCGGTGGACGAGCACGGCCATCCGATTCCCCTGGCGTATCAGGGCGCTCGCGTACCCCGGAAGATGAACGAACTCGGGATCGCCGGCCGCCCCGGCACCGGCGCATTCTTCTGGGCCGATCCGCCCGAGGAGCGTCAACTCAATGCCGCCAACGATCATGCGGCCGAGCACGCACAGCTGACGGTGCTGCGCAAGGTCCAAGACCGCGCCCACTGAAACCGCACCTACAGGTTCGCGGCCGTCTCGATTCTGGACTGCGGCTAGATAGACCTCCGCCTTGGAGCGGGGGAGCGAAGCGGAGGAGCGGAGGAGGGAAGAATCGAGACCTCAGGGCCGCGAACCCGCCCGGAGCGAAGCGGAGGGCAAATTGAACGCAGAGCGAAGCCCCCGAGTCTCCGGGACTCGGGGGCTTCAATTTGTTCCCGGTGGTGCAGCGGTCAGGCCCGCTTGAACTCGCCATCGGAGACGCCCGCCACGAAGGCATCCCATTCGCCGGGGGTGAAGGCCAGGATCGGCCCGCCACCGTGGTCCTTGCTGTCGCGGACCGCGACATTGCCGTCTCCGAGGAAAGCGACCTCCACGCAGTTGCCGTTGGGCCCGCTGTGTTTGCTCTTGCGCCACACGGCGCCGGTGAAATCCACCTTCACAGTACTAGCTCCTTTTCTGCGTCAAGCTTGGAATCTTGCTGGCATCCTTCTTGGCGACCTCGGGATCCATCCTTAATCACGAATCCCAGGTGTGCTTCGGGTCGCACGCAAACGCTCCGTACAACCCGTTCTCTGCACTTCGCGATGGGAATGCACCCCCGATGGCCGTTCCCGCGCTAAACCCTAGCAGGGTTCGTCATAGGGAGATCGCATTCTTTCGTTTTCAACCAGCAAATTTGCAGCAAGGTTAGCCAGCTAATTATTTGCACGGAATTAGCTTTAATTTGAGGCTATTCAATTTCAGAAGTCCGAATTGCGTTACCCAGCCATTCGCGCACCCGCAGGCAAACGCCGCGGGCGCCGCCGGCACCGGCCATGGGGAATCATGGAGGGCATGCCCCAGCCGACCCAGGACGACACAGGACGGGACCGCGACGAGGACGGACGCGCCCGGAATGCCCGACCTCGTGACCGTTTTGGGCGACCCCTCCCATTCGGTAGCGCCGGTGTTCCCCGCATACCCGATGATCTCGACCTCCCGCCCCTCGAAACCCTCGACTACGCCCAGCGCCTGCTCGACGACGGCCTTGCCTTCAACGCCCATGAGGTCCTCGAGGCCGCCTGGAAGAGCGGACCGTTCGCCGAGAAATCGCTGTGGCAGGGCCTCGCGCAATTTGCCGTTGGACTGACCCACATTCAGCGCGGGAATCCGAAGGGCGCGCGCACCCTGCTCGAGCGCGCGGCACACCGGCTCGCCGCATACGGACCCGCGCCCTACGACATCGACACACCCGGCCTTGAGGCCCGCGCGCACGCCTTGCTCACCGCGCTCGACCAGGGAAAACCCATCTCCGACAACGATCTTCGGCCCAGGCTCACAATCCCGCACTGAATTCGCAAGCCCGTTGTCACACCGCACCCGGTGTGTGCTCCCGGAAGAAGGCGAAGGACCAGCGGCGCTGCGAAGTATGCGAACTACCATCGACAACCGTGCCCACCGACCCCGCCACAGCAACAACCGGCCGTCGGGATCCCCACCCCGGCCACGGTCCGACCACGCGCGGCGTGGGCCGCTTCGCGCCCAGCCCGTCCGGCGACCTGCACCTGGGCAACCTCCGCACCGGACTGCTGGCCTGGCTGTTCGCCCGCTCCACCGGCCGCGGATTCCTCATGCGGGTGGAAGACCTGGATCGGGTGAAAAAGGGTGCGGCACAGCGACAGCTGGAGGATCTGGCGGCCATCGGGCTGGACTGGGATCCGCCGGTGGTGTGGCAGTCGCAGCGGCTGCCGCTCTACGCCGCCGCCATCGAGCGCCTGACCGCCGCGGGCCATACCTATGAATGCTTCTGCACCCGCAAGGAGATCCAGCAGGCGGTGACCGCCCCGCACGGCCCGATGGGCGCCTACCCGGGAACCTGCCGCGACCTCACCGAGCGCGAGAAACAGCGCCGGCGCGACGCGGGCCGGCCCGCCGCGCTGCGGCTGCGCGCCGAGGTCAGCGAATTCACCGTCACCGACCGCCTGCTCGGCGAATACCGCGGCGCGGTGGACGATCTGGTGCTGCGGCGCGGCGACGGCACCCCCGCCTACAACCTCGCGGTCGTGGTCGACGACGCCGAGCAGGGCATCGACCAGGTGGTGCGCGGCAACGACCTGCTGCCCTCCACACCACGGCAGGCGTATCTGGCGACCCTGCTCGAGCTGCCCGTGCCCGAATACGCCCATGTCCCCTTGGTACTCAACACTTCCGGGCAACGGCTCGCGAAACGCGACGGCGCCGTCACCCTGCGCGACCGGATGGCCCTCGGCGAATCCCCGCAACACGTGCTGGGACTGCTCGCGGCGTCATTGGGCTACTCGGGCGCAACTACGCCGTCCGCCTTGCTGGCGCAATTCGATCCGGAAAACCTGCCACGCGAACCGTGGACACTCGACCCCGACGGGTTGTTGCAACCCAGTTCGTATCCGTAACGTACGCAATCGACCAGATCCCGAACGAATTCGACGAGGACGGCGAAACAATGACGAGCGGTGGGTACGACCCCAACCAGTATCCGCAGGGTGGCCAGCCGTACGGGCAGCCGCATCAGCCCCAGCAGCCGTACGGGCAACAGCCCTACGGACAGCAGTCCGATCCCTACGGCCAGCAGCCGCAGCAGCCTTACGGACAGCAGTCCGACCCCTACGGCCAGCAGCCGCAGCAGCCTTACGGACAGCAGTCCGACCCCTACGGCCAGCAGCCGCAGCAGCCTTACGGCCAGCAGCCCTACGGACAGCAGCCCGACCCGTACGGGCAGCAGCCGCAGTCGTTCGGTCAGTCCGACGCCTATGGCCAGCAGCCTTACCAGGCCTACCCGGGTAGCGGCCAGCCCGGTTTCGGCGCCGGCGGTTTCGGTGGCGCGCAGCCGGGTGACCTGTGGATCCGGTTCGCCGCCCGCATCATCGACGGCCTGATCATCGGCATCCCGGGCGGCATCATCGCGGCGCTGCTGCCCAACAGCATCGCCTGGGCCTGGGACGTGCTGCTGCCGATCATCCTGTTCGGCTACTTCATCCTGATGGAGACCCAGCAGGGCGGCCAGACGCTCGGCAAGAAGCTGCTGGGCCTGCGCGTGGTCGGCCCCGGCGGCGGCCCGCTCGACCCGGCCACCTCGGCCAAGCGCAACCTGTACGTGGTCGTCCAGCTGATCCCGTGCCTGGGCTGGCTGATCGGTCTCGGTATGGCGATCTACATCGCCATCACCATCGAGCAGGACCCGAACAAGCAGGGCTGGCACGACAAGTTCGCGGGCGGCACCCAGGTGCTGAAGGGCTGAGCCCGGCTCCGCTGAGCGCGAAATGGGGACGCATCCCGACGGATGCGTCCCCATTTTCATTGCCGCGCACAGCCTTTTCATTGCTACGCACAGCCCTTTTTCATTGCTGCGCAAAGCCTTCCGTCAGGATGACCCCGTCGATCCCGCGATGATCAGGATCAGGAACAGCGCGAGGCCGATCACGATACTGATGGCGCCCACCCAGACGCCACCCAGCGCCAGCCCGCGGCCCTGCTGCTGCGTGTTCTTGAGCTGGTTCAGCGCCACGATGCCGAGCACCAGGCCGACGATGGAGACGACCGGCAGAAAGGCGCAGAAGAACATGGCCGGCACGCCGATGATCGACACCACCAGCGAGGCGATGGCCAGCGAATTGGTCTGCTGCACCGGCGGACCGTAGCCGTAGGGCTGATAGCCCGGATACCCGTAGGCCGGGGGTTGCTGCCCGGCGGCCGGATAGGACGGCGTCGGATTCGCCTGCGGCGGCGGATAATTCGGATACACCGGCTGCGGCGGCGGGGTCAGCGGCGGATTCTGGTACTGCGGAGCGGAGGTGTAGCCGGCCGGGGGTGGGGCCGGCTGCTGTGGCGCTGCGGGCGGGGTCTCGGGCGTCACGCCCTCACCGCCGTACTGCTTCCACCACTCGTCGGAATCGCCGGGATTCGTCATTCGCTCAGCCTAGGGCAACCCATCGGTCCGCACCCATCGGTCGAGGCAGGGATACTTTTCGGCGTGAGTGAAATCGAAAAGAGCGACATCGACAAGAAGGTCGACACCGATCGATCTGGGCACCCCACGCCCGAACACGCGGCATTCGCGGACGCGGCGGGGGGATATTTCACGCCGGTGGCGGTGGCCTTCACCGCTGTCCTGCTGATCTCGAACGTCTGTGTCGCCAAAGGCGTCCAATTCTTCACCGGACACCATGTGTCCTTCGGCCCCATCACCGTGCTGCCGCTCACCATGGACGGCGCATTCTTCCTCTTCCCGCTCGCCTACGTCATCGGTGACGTCCTCAGCGAGGTCTACGGGTTCCGCGCGACCCGCCGCATCGTCTACTACGGGTTCGGCGCGCTGCTGCTGATGATCGTCTGCTTCCAGATCGTCATCAAGCTGCCCACCGGAGACCTGGATCAGAACGGTTCGGCGTTCGGGGACGTGCTCGGCCACACCCCGCAGCTGGCGTTCGCCGGCATCGCGGGCTACTTCGTGGGTCAGTTCCTCAACTCTGTCACCCTGGTGCTCATCAAGGAGCGCACCAAGGAGAAGCACCTGTGGGCGCGCCTGCTGGGCTCCACCGTGGCGGGCGAATTCGGCGACACCTTCGTGTTCTGCTCCATCGCCGCCACCGCCATCGGCATCCACACCTGGGGCGACTACATCAACTACACCCTGGTGGGCTTCATCTGGAAGACCTTCGTCGAGATGATGGTGCTGCCGATCAGCTACCGCTGCATCGCCTTCCTGAAGAAGCGCGAGCCCTCGTACCGGCCGCGCGAACGGTCCGCCATCTACGAGTGAGCGTGAGCCCAAGGGCCACCGTCCGGAACATGTGGCGCGGTCGTATCGAATTCCCTTACAGCCCAGGGGCTTTGATCCGACCGCGCCAGCGGCCGAGGAACTCGGTCTTGTAGTCGTCGAAATACCCGCCGTCGATGCTCTCCCGCACCCGATCCACCAGCCGCACCGTGAAGCGCTCGTTGTGGATGGTGCACAGCGTCGAGGCGAGCATCTCCTTCGCCTTGAACAGGTGGTGGATGTAAGCGCGGGTGTAATTGGCGCAGGTGTAGCAGTCGCAGGTCTCGTCGACGGGCGTGAAGTCCCGCTTGAACCGGGCCGTATTGATATTGAAGCGGCCCTCGTCGGTGTACAGCGCCGCATTGCGGGCCACCCGCGAGGGATTCACACAGTCGAAGGTGTCCGCGCCGTTCTCCACCGCGGTGAAGATGTCCTCCGGCTCGCTGATGCCGAGCAGGTGCCGCGGCTTACCCTCGGGCAGCTCGTCACAGCACCAGCCGACAATGGTGCCCAGATTGTGCTTCTCCAGTGCACCGCCGATGCCGTAGCCGTCGAATCCCGTTCCGGCCGCGCCGCGCAGGTCCTCCAGATCGCGACATGCCTTGCGGCGCAGGTCCTCGTACTGCGCGCCCTGGATGACGCCGAACAGCGCCTGGTACGGCCGGTGCGAGCGGGCCGCGGTGAGCCGCTCGTGCTCGTCGAGGCAGCGCTGGGCCCACAGCCGCGTGCGCTCCAGCGATTCCTCCTGGTAGCCACGGGTGTTCATGAGCGTGGTGAGCTCGTCGAAGGCCATCATGACATCCGCGCCCAGCCGATGCTGGATGCCCATGGACACCTCGGGCGTGAAGCGGTGCTTGGAGCCGTCCAGGTGCGAGCGGAAGGTGACGCCGTCGTCGTCGACGTGCGCCAGCCGCTCCTTACCCTTGGCGATCACATCGTCGTTCTGCACGCCGACCGACTCCATGGCCAGCACCTTCTTGAAGCCGACGCCCAGCGACATGACCTGGAAGCCGCCGGAGTCGGTGAAGGTCGGGCCGTGCCAGTTCATGAACTCGGCCACGCCGCCGGCCTCGTCCACGATGTCGGGGCCGGGCTGGAGGTAGAGGTGATAAGCGTTCGCCAGCAGGGCCTGCGAGCCGAGTTCCTTCATGGTCTCGGGCAGCACCGCCTTGACCGTGGCCTTGGTACCGACCGGGATGAAGGCGGGGGTCGCGATGTCACCGTGCGGAGTGCTGATCACGCCCGTCCGGCCGTGCCGTCCTTCCAGACGGGTACCGACCTTGAACGAGAACTCGGAGGCAGCAGACACGCAAGCCATCCTCTCACCCGGCGAAAATGGCCTGGCCCGCACCATTGGGTGCGGGCCAGGCCGGGCGAGGGACCGTCCTCAGTGGACGATCGAGCCGTCAACTCTTGCTGAGCACCACGGCATCGGATTCCGGATCGTCCACATTGTTGCCCTCGCCATCGGTGAGGGCGGCGGCGAACTGCGCGTTGTAGAGCCGGTAGTACGCGCCCCGGGACCGCAGCAGCGTCTCGTGCGTCCCCTGCTCGACGATCCTGCCCTTCTCCATCACCACGATGGTGTCGGCATCGCGGATCGTCGAAAGCCGGTGCGCGATCACGAAACTCGTGCGATCCCGGCGCAGCGCCGCCATGGCGTGCTGCACCAGCAGCTCGGTGCGGGTGTCGACCGAGCTGGTGGCCTCGTCCAGGATCAGGATGGACGGCCTGGCCAGGAAGGCGCGGGCAATGGTGATGAGCTGCTTCTCACCGGCGCTGACGCCGGAGCCCTCCTCGTCGATGACGGTGTCGTACCCGTGCGGCAGCGCGTGCACGAACCGGTCCACATAGGCGGCCCGGGCGGCCTCGAGGATCTCCTCCTCGGTGGCACCGGGATTGCCGTAGGCGATGTTCTCCCGGATGGTGCCGCCGAACAGCCAGGTGTCCTGCAGCACCATGCCCATGCGCGACCGCAGGTGGTCGCGGGTGATGCGGGTGATGTCGACGCCGTCGATGGTGATGGCGCCGGAATCCACCTCGTAGAACCGCATGAGCAGATTGACCAGCGTGGTCTTGCCCGCGCCGGTCGGGCCGACGATGGCCACCACGTGCCCGGGCTCGGCCACCAGCGAGAGATCCTCGATGATCGGCGTCTCCGGCTCGTAGCGGAAGGACACGTCCTCGAACGCCACCCGGCCTCGATCCACCGGCCGCGAATCCTCCGGATCCGGATCCGCCGACTGCTCCTCGGCATCGAGGATCTCGAAGATCCGTTCCGCCGAGGCCACACCCGACTGCAGCAGGTTCATCATCGAGCCGATCTGGGTGAGCGGCTGGGTGAATCCGCGCGAGTACTGGATGAACGCCTGCACCTCACCCAGCGACAGATTGCCCGACGCCACCCGCAGACCACCGACCACGGCGATCAGCACGTAGTTCAGATTCCCGAGGAACATGATGGCGGGCATGATCAGGCCGGAGATGAACTGCGACTTGAACGAGGAGTCGTAGAGCTTGTCGTTGGTCTCGTCGAACTTCTCGCCGACCTCGCGCACCCGGCCGAAGGCGCTGACCACCTCGTGCCCGGTGAACGCCTCCTCGACCTGAGCATTGACCTCGCCGGTGAGCTTCCACTGGTCCACGAAGTGCGGCTTGGAGCGCTTGGCGATCTGCGCGGTCACGATGACCGCCAGCGGCACCGTCAGCAGCGCGATCAGGGCCAGCAGCCACGAGATCCAGAACATCATGATCAGGATGCCGATCACCGACAGCACATTGATGATCAGCTGGGACATGGTCTGCTGCAGCGTCTGCGCCACATTGTCGACGTCATTGGTGACGCGGGAGAGCACATCGCCACGCGGCATCGAGTCGAAGTAGCGCAGCGGCAGCCGGTGGATCTTCTCCTCGATCTGCGCGCGCAACCGCTTCACGGTCCGGTTGATCACGATGATCAGCAGTTGGGCTTCGAGCCAGCCGAACACCGAGGCGCCGATATAGAGCGCCAGCACCCAGGCCAGCACATGGCCGACCGCGGTGAAATCGATTCCCGTACCGGGAATCACGTTCATGCTGGCCAGCATGTCCGCGAAGGTGTTGTTGCCGTTCGCGCGCAGCCCCTCGACCAGCTGGTCCTTGCTCTGCCCGGGGGGCAGCTGCTTGCCGACGACACCATCGAAGATGAGGTTGGTGGCCTTGCCGAGGATCTGCGGGCCCAAGGTGTTGAGCACCACCGAACCCACGGCCAGCAGGAAGACCACGACCAGATAGAACCGGTCGGGCGCGAGCATGCGCAGCAGGCGCTTCAGCGACGGGCCGAAGGACTTCGCCTTGGCATCCGGCGCACCGGGATTGACGGCTCCGGGCCTCATCGCACCTCCTCCGCGCTGAACTGCGACTCCACGATCTCGCGGTACTCGGGACAGTCGCGCAGCAATTGCTCGTGGGTGCCGATGCCGGCCATCGCGCCGTCCTCCAGCACCACGATCTGATCGGCGTCGCGGATCGTCGAGATCCGTTGCGCCACAATGATGACCGACGCGTCCGAGGTCTCCGGCCGCAGCGCCTCGCGCACCCGCATGTCGGTGGCGACGTCGAGGGCGGAGAAGCAGTCGTCGAACAGGTAGACGCGCGGCTTGCGCACCAGCGCGCGGGCAATGGCCAGCCGCTGGCGCTGACCACCGGAAACGGTCGTACCACCCTGTGCCACAGGCGTTTCCAGACCCTGCGGCATCTCGCGCACGAAATCGGCGGCCTGCGCGATCTCGAGCGCGTGCCAGAGCTCCGCGTCGGTGGCGTCCGGCTTGCCGTAGCGCAGGTTGGAGGCCACGGTGCCGGAGAACAGGTACGCCTTCTGCGGCACCAGGCCGATCCCGGAGCGCAGCGTCTCCAGGGGCAGGTGCCGGACGTCGGTGCCGCCCACGTAGACCGCGCCGTCGGTGACATCGATCAGCCGCGGAATCAGGTTGATCAGCGTGGTCTTTCCGGCGCCGGTCGCACCCACGATGGCGGTGGTGGTGCCCGGCCGGGTCTCGAAGCGGATGGCCCGCAGCACCGGCTTCTCGGCGCCCGGGAACTTGAACTCCGCGAAGGCCAGGTCCACCGTGCCCGGATCACCCTTGAACGGCTGCGGCAGCCGCGGTTCCGACACCGAGGACTCGGTGTCCAGCACCCCGCCGATGCGCTCGGCCGAGACGGCGGCGCGCGGGGCCATCATGGCCAGGAAGGACGCCATCATGACCGCCATCAGGATCTGCATGATGTAGGCCAGCATCGCGGTGAGCGAGCCGATCTGCATCTCCCCGTTGTCGATCGCGTGGCCGCCGAACCAGATGACGCCGACCGTGGTGACGTTCGAGATGAGCATGACGGCCGGGAACATCAGGGCCATGTACTTGCCGACATAGAGCGACTGCTCGGTCAGCTCGGTATTGGCGACCCCGAAGCGCCAGGTCTCCTGCCGCTCCCGCACGAAGGCCCGCACCACGCGAATGCCCGTGATCTGTTCGCGCAGTACCCGGTTCACCGCGTCGATGCGCTCCTGCATGCGCCGGAAGCCCGGCACCATGCGGCTGATGATGAAGGCCATCGACAGGCCCAGCGCCGGCACCGCGATCAGCAGCAGCCACGACAGCTGCAAGCTCTCGCGCAGCGCCATGAAGATGCCTCCGATGCACATGATCGGCGCCATCACCAGGATGGTGGCGCTCATCAGCACGAGCAGCTGCACCTGGCCGACGTCATTGGTATTGCGGGTGATCAGCGACGGCGCGCCGAACACGCCGACCTCCCGCGCGGAGAAGGTGCCAACCCGGTGCAGCAGCGCCGCGCGCATATCGCGGCCCGCGCCCATGGCCGCTTGCGCGCCCAGGTACACCGAGACGGCCTGAGCGACGATCTGGATGCCCGTCACCAGCAGCATCCACCCGCCGGTGGACCAGATATAGCCGATATCGCCCTTGGTGACGCCGTTGTCGATGATGTCGGCGTTCAGCGTGGGCAGGTACAGCATGGCGATGACCGAGATCAGCTGGAGCACGACGACCCCCGCCAACTGCTTGCGGTAGGGCCAGAGGAAGGTGCGTAGAAGTCGGATCAACATGATGGTGGCAGGCTACCGTCATCCTCCGGAGCTCGCCGCGACGTTTTGCGGCGCTGCCGGGCAACGGCCCGGGTCACGGCGCGGATCGGCCGCTCTCGGCAGGTTCGCTCAGATGTCGGGCTGATCCAGATCTCGCCACGCGCCCGCCGCGGGCGCGCTCGGCGATCCGACATTGGACGCCGATCCGGCCGCGACCGGTCCGCCCGCGGGGCGGGGACGGCGGGTCCAGGCATCCGGATCGTGCAGCAGCTCGTCCAGGAAGGACGGCAGCAGATCGTGGGCGATATCGGCGACGGTGACCCGCTCCAGCACCGAGCGGATGTTCACCCGCAGCCCGATCCACACCCGCTGCAGCGGTTCGGCCGCACCCGGGTAGCTGACATCCTCCGGCCGCTGCCCGCGCACCGAGGCCAGCGGACCCTCCACCGCGCGAATCACATCCGCGATGCTGATCTCGGCGGCCGGGCGGGCCAGGCGATAACCGCCGTCGGGACCGCGGCGGCTGACCACCAGTTCGCCCTTGCGCAGATCCGCCACCACCGATTCCAGCACCTTGGGCGGAATGTCCTGGGCGGCCACAATGGCGTCGGCCTTCACCGAATCCGGTTGTGCCTTCGCGATTTCCACAAGGGTGCGCACCGCGTAATCGACCTTCGCGGTGATGTGCACGAGAACTCCTGAAACAGATCGGTGGTGAGCGAGAACCCTATCGCGCCGGATTCAGCACGCCGAGTGCGGCATTCAACAATGTCGTCTCGACGTGATCGGCATCGGCCCCGGGCACAATCTCCTGGGACATCATCGCGGTGCTGAGCACCTGCATGGCCGCGGCGGCGCGCAGCAGGGTGTCATCGTCGGCATCGGGCCCGGCCATCCAGCGGCACATGCGGTGATGCAGTTCGATCATGTCGGGATAGCGGTTGCCGAGGGCATTCACGATCGCGACGGTGTCCCGCATGCAGAGCACGCCGACCTGACGGTTGGCCAGCGTCGCCTGCAGGCGCCGGCGGATCACCTCACGCACGTTCTCCGGGGTGTGCGGAATGTCATCGAGACCCTCGACCTGATCACGCACTTCCTCGAACATCGGCTCGATGATCGCTACCAGAAGATCGACCTTCGAGGCGTAGTGATAGTAGAGCGAGGCTTTTGTGATTCCCACCGCATCGGCGACCTCGCGCAGGCTGCTGTGATCGAACCCTTTGGTCGAAAACAGCTGTAGAGCGGCGTCCCGGATCGCGTCCTTGGTGCTTCTACCTGCGACAATTGTTCCGGAACCGACCTGGCCACCCATGTTCTCATCCTCTCACCCGCGCTCGGTGTGCGATCAACGCCACCTAGAGTCGAGGTTGTTCCTCCGCTTATTCGCTCGGTAGTCTACCTACCGCACGGTAGGCAGATTTTAGTTTCGTGGAGGCGGGGAGCCCGCAGAGCTCCCGGCGGCAGTGCTGTCTACGCGCTCGCACACCAGCACCTGTTTTCGCCCGCACAAACCATCGCCCAGGAGAACCCCTCGTGTCCGTATACCTCTATCGGTGGGGAAAGTTCGCCTTCCGCCGGAAATGGATAGTCATCACGGCGTGGATCGCCGCGCTACTCGTCATCGGCGGACTCGGCGGGGCCCTCGCCAAGCCGTTCCAGGACTCCTTCACCATGCCGGACCTGCCTTCGGAGCGGGCCACGGAAATCCTCGACGCGCATTTCCCGGGGGCATCCAAGGAGTTCGACCCCAATGCCGTCAGCGCCACCTATGTGATCGCCGCGCCGGAGGGTCAGAAGCTGACCGATCCCGGGCCGCAGGCCGCGCTGTCGCAGTTCCTGACCAAGCTCGGTGACCTGCCCATCGTGGACAAGTCGTCGCCGCTGATGAACCCCATCGACACCACCAGGAAGATCGGTCAGCAGGCCGGCATCGACTGCCTCGGCAGCGACCGTTCCAACCCGAACTTCTCCGCGATCTGCTCCAGCGCGCCGCTGAACGTGCTGAACAAGACCAACCCGGATTCGGTGGCGACGGTCCAGGCCAAGTTCACCATCGCGAAGTTCTCCGACATCAAGCAGGCCGACCGCGACGCCGCCTACAAGGTGGGCGACGAGGCGCGCGCGGCCGGGCTGCAGGTCGAGCTCACCGGTTCGATCGCGCAGGATCCGGGCGGCTCGAACGGCTCCTCCGAGCTGATCGGCATCGCGGTGGCGCTGGTGGTCATGGTGATCGCGTTCGGCGCGATCGTGGCGGCCTTCGTGCCGATCCTCACCGCACTCGTCGGTGTCGGCACCGCCATCTCCATCATCATGTTCGGCACCCACTTCCTGACCGTGCCGACCTTCACCCCGATCCTGGCCTCCATGATCGGCCTGGCGCTGTCCATCGACTACGCCATGTTCATCGTCTCGCGCTACAAACACGAACTGGCCGTGTCGAATTCGCCGGAGGAGGCCGCGGGCACCGCGGTCGGCACCGCGGGTTCGGCCGTCATCTTCGCGGGTCTGACCGTCATCATCGCGCTGGCGGGCCTGAGCTTCGTGGGTGTCAGCTTCCTCACCTACATGGGCATCTTCGGCGCGGTCTCGGCCGCGATGGCGGTGCTGGTGGCCGTCACCCTGATGCCGGCGCTGATGGGCGCGTTCGGCCGCTTCCTGTTCAAGCCGAAGCTGCCGCTGGTCGCCAAGCACGATCCCGAGGACGAGAACTCGGTCACCAACGGCATGCGCTTCGCCCGCCTCATCGGCAAGGCGCCCGCGCTGACGCTGGGCATTTCCATCGTGCTGCTGGGCCTGCTGGCCGCGCCCGCGGTGAACCTGCAGCTGGGCCTGCCCGGCGGCGACTCCATGCCCAAGCACACCACCGTCCGCAAGGCGTACGACCTGCAGACCGCGGGCTTCGGCGAGGGCGCCAACGGCACCCTGCTGGTGGCCGTCGACCTCAGCAAGACGCCGGAGAACCAGCGCACCGAGGCCCTCGACGCGCTGCGCTCCAAGCTGGCCTCCTACCCGGGCATGGACTACCTGACCCTGGCCCGGCCCAGCGAGGACAAGCAGGCCGCCATGTTCATGGGCGTGCCCAAGTCCGGGCCGAACAACCAGGAGACCAAGGACCTGGTCAAGAACGCCCGCAATGCCGAGTCCGAGTTCCACGACCGGTACGGCATGGAGTACGGGATCACCGGTACCACGGCCATCTACGCGGATGTCTCGCAGGCGCTGCTGAACAAGATCATTCCGTACCTGGCGATCGTGGCCGGCGCGGCATTCATCCTGCTGCTCCTGGTGTTCCGCTCCATCCTGGTACCGCTGACCGCCGCGTTGGGCTTCCTGCTCTCCATGGCGGCCACCTTCGGCGCGACCGTGCTGATCTTCCAGGAGGGCCACTTCGGCCTGGTGGAGGCGCACCCGCTGGTGAGCTTCCTGCCGATCATGCTGATCGGCCTGGTCTTCGGTCTCGCCATGGACTACCAGGTCTTCCTGGTCACGCGCATGCGTGAGGAGTACGTGCACGGCAAGTCCGCCAAGGACGCCATGATCAGCGGCTACCACCACGGCGCCCGCGTCGTGACCTCCGCCGCCATCATCATGATCTCGGTGTTCAGCGCCTTCATGCTCGACGACAACGTGGTGGCCAAGTCCATGGGCTTCGCCATGGCGGCGGGCGTCTTCTTCGACGCCTTCATCGTCCGCATGGTCCTCATCCCGTCCCTGCTCGCCCTGCTGGGCAAGTGGGCCTGGTGGCTCCCGAAGTGGCTGGACCGCATCCTCCCCGACATCGACGTGGAAGGCGCCAAGCTCGCGGAGCTGAAGCAGTCCGCCACCCCCGTCGAGGACAAGCAGCCCGTCACGGTCGGCTGACCTCCGCACGACAGCCGCTCGGCCCCCACCCGATTCCCGGGTGGGGGCCGAGTTCTTTTGCGTCACTGTTCGTTTCACCGCATGAATCGGGTGACGGCATTGCGGACCACGATTCCCGCGGAGGTGGCGGGCACCATGAGGCCCGAGGCGGCGCGCATACCGCGCTGTTTGGGCTCGACCAGCGTGCGGTGGCGCTGCTCGTAGACGGCGAGAGCGGTGTGCGGGTGGTCGGGGGTGCGGGTCAGTTCCTCGGCAAGGGTGTGGGCGCCCGCCATGGCGAGGGTGGAGCCGTCGCCGAAGAGGGACAGGCAGGATCCGGCGTCGCCGAGCAGGGCGACACGGCCATCGGACCAGCGCGGCAGCCGAACTCGGCACACCGAGTCGAAGTAGAGGTCGTCGGCGGCCTTCAGCTGGTCGAGCAGGCCGCCGAAGATGCCTATCGGTTCGGAGAAGGCGTCGGCGACCAGCCGCTTGTGCAGATCGAGGTCGCGGTGGTCGAAGCCCGGCACCGCCTCGCGACGGAACATGAAGGCCGCCACCGCCTTTCCCTTGGACGGGTGCACGGTGATGGCCCGGCCCGGGCGGTTGAACATGATCACCTCACGCTCGTCGCCGAAGGCCCGGTCCACCGGCAGGGTCGCCACGTACATGCCCAGGTGGCGGATGAATCCGGCCTCCGCGCCGAAGATCAGCCGACGAACATTCGAGTGCAGGCCGTCGGCCCCGATCACGTAGTCATAGCGCCCACCGACGCCGTTCTCGAAGACGACGTCCACGCCGTCGGAGTCCCGCGTGATCCCGGAAATCGAATCGGCCCAGCGGATTTCGGCATGGTCGCGAGCCGCGTCGAGGAGGATGGCGGCCAGATCGGCGCGCGCGAGCTCGATCTCGCGGTCGCCCGCGCCACCCTGAAAGGCGCTGAGCCGCAACCTCGATCGCTCCCGTCCCGCCGCATCGACGAAGCTCATTCGCTCCACCCGCGACCCGGCCGCCCGCAGCCGCGGCATCACCCCCATGCCCTCGGCCACGTCGACAGCCGGCCCCTTCACGTCGATCGGGTTCCCGCTGGACCGTTGCGCCCCCGCCCGTTCCACCACGGTCACGTCGAAGCCGTTGCGCCCCAGCCAGTACGCCAGGGTCGATCCCGCGATGCCGGCCCCGGAGATCAGCACTGTCCTGCTCATCGTCATCACCCTCGATTCAAGTGGACGATTTTCGTCCACTTCCAAAAAGGTACGCTAACCGGAAGATTTTCGTCCACTTTCATCGGAGGTGAGGACAACGGCCGAGCTCAGAGCCGATGCCCGTAGCAATCGCGACCAGATCCTGACCGCGGCCCAGCAGGTCTTCCGTGAGCAGGGCGTCAACGTCTCCATGAAGGACATCGCCGACGCCGCCGGCGTGGGCGTGGGCACCCTCTACCGCCGCTTCCCCGACCGTGGCGCCCTCATCACCGCAGCCGCCCACTCCTACCTCTCGGCCCTGTCCGACCTGGCCGCCACCGCCGACCGCGAATCCCCCACCGCCTGGCAAGCCCTCACCCGCATCCTCCGCGAATGCGCCGAGCTCCGCCTGGGCGCCCTGGCCGCCGCCGTCGAACCCACCCTCCACGCCGATATCAGGTCCGACCCCGCCCTCACCGAAGTCCGCGCCACCATCACGGACCGCATCGCGGACCTGACCGCCCGAGCCCACACCGAAGGCGCCCTCCGCCCCGATGTCACCCCCGAGGACATCGCCCGCCTGATGACCCTGCAGATCTACGCCGCCCCCACCGAGCCCTACCCCGCCGCGATCAACCGCGTCCTCGACCTGCTCCTCGACGGCCTACGCCCCTGAAAAACAAAGCCCCGCATCGGTTTCCCGATGCGGGGCTGCGCGAGAACGCCCTTGCTCGATCAAAAAAGTAGCCCCTGACCTGCTTTCGCAGACCAGGGGCTGTGGCGGTGGCGGAGGGATTTGAACCCTCGGAGGGGGGTTACCCCTCACACGCTTTCGAGGCGTGCTCCTTAGGCCGCTCGGACACGCCACCGCTGGTGACTTTACCCGAGCACCCGCCGGATTCTGAAATCGCCTGGAGAGAGGGCTAGGGGCGGTGGGAATCGAAGAAATCGGCGAGGAGAGCGGCGCATTCGGGTTCGAGGACGCCGGCGCGGACCTGGGGGCGGTGATTGAGACGTCGGTCACGGACCACGTCCCAGAGGGAGCCGACGGCACCGGTCTTGGGTTCCCAGGCGCCGAAGACCAGGCGGCCGATACGGGAGAGGACCAGGGCGCCGGCGCACATGGTGCACGGTTCGAGGGTGACGACCAGGGTCGCGCCCTCGAGGCGCCAGCCGTCGCCCAGTACCCGGGCGGCGGCGCGCAGGGCCAGGACCTCGGCGTGGGCGGTCGGATCGCCCAGGGCCTCACGGGCATTGGCGGCGCGCGCCAGTTCCCGGCCCTGGGCATCGAAGACCACCGCGCCGACGGGAACATCGCGCGGGTCGGCGGCAGCTGCCGCGGCGATGGCGGCCCGCATCATCGCCTCGTCCGAGGCGAGCGAGCCGATCAACGCGGGAGCTTGTCCAGGACCGCGGAGAATTCGTTGGCGAAACCGAGGCGCTGGGCGATCATGCCGAGCTGCTCGTCCGGGTACAGGTCGGTCTCGGCGAGGATGACCGCCAGCACCGGCTCGGGCAGGCCGAGATCGGCGAGGACGCCGAGATCGCCCTCCTCCCAGGGCTCGACGTCGTCGATCTCGTCCGGGTCGATGTCGGGAATCTCGATATTGAGTTCCTCGAGCACGTCGGCCGCGATGTCGTAGTCGATGGCGGCCGTGGCGTCGGACAGCAGGATGCGGCTGCCGGTGGGGCCCGGGCGCAGGATGATGAAGAATTCGTCGTCGACATCGAGCAGGCCGAACACCGCGCCGGAACTTCGCAATGCCCGCAGCTCGTGCTCGGCCGCGGACAGACTGGACAGTGAGGCGTCGCTCAGGGGCGTCACTTTCCAGTTGGCTTCCTCGCGGACAACCGCCACTGCGAACCCTTCCACGTCGTCGAACTCATCCGACGCCGCCCTGTTCGTGCTCGAGCGCTGTGCTGCCATGGCCGC
This sequence comes from Nocardia sp. NPDC059229, assembly GCF_042754165.1. Lineage (NCBI taxonomy): Bacteria > Bacillati > Actinomycetota > Actinomycetes > Mycobacteriales > Nocardiaceae > Nocardia > Nocardia sp. NPDC059229. The sequence continues at coordinate 97,011 of NZ_JBHZAK010000014.1, read as the reverse complement.
AACGGTAGTCCGCTTCGGGGGAAATGTTGAAGTCGTATGCGAATCTGATCGCATGACGGGCACTCCGAAACCAGCTGTCTGCGTCCTGGGTACCGGTTTGATCGGCGGTTCGGTGCTGCGCGCCGCTGCCGTCGCCGGGTACGAGGCGTTCGGCTACAACCGGTCCGAGGTCGGCGCGAAGGCCGCCCGCTTGGACGGATACGACGTGATCAGCGATGTGGAGGCGGTGCTCACGCGGGCGGCCGACCGCGATGCGCTGGTGGTGATCGGCGTGCCCATGCCCGCCATCGACGCCGTGCTCTCGGATGTGAAGACCTTCGCGCCCGACTGCGTGCTGACCGATGTGGTGAGCGTGAAGGCGCCGGTCGCGGCGGCCGTGCAGCGTCACGAACTGGGCGCCCGCTACGTCGGCGGCCACCCCATGGCCGGGACCAGTGAATCCGGTTGGGCCGCATCCTCTCCCGACCTGTTCAAGAACGCGGCGTGGGCGGTGAGCGTCGATCCGGGCGTGCACGCCGACCCCTTCCGGCGTGTCGCGCAGCTCGCGCTGGACTGCGGCGCGGTGGTGGTCCCGGTGCTGGCGGTGGAACACGATCGGGCGGTCGCGCGCATCTCGCACCTGCCCCACGTCCTCGCCGAGGCCCTGGCCATCGAGGGCTCCAACGGTGGCCCGCTGGCCCTCGGACTCGCGGCCGGTTCCTTCCGCGACGGCACCCGCGTCGCCGCCACCGCCCCCGACCTGGTCCGTGCCATCTGCGAACCGAACGCCGCCGCGCTGCTGGACGTGCTCGACGACACCCTCGAGGTCCTCACCCAGGCCCGGGACAGCCTGCGCGCGAACGGCACCATCGCCGAACTCACCGAAGCCGGGCACGACGCCCGCAGCGACTACGAGGACAACGAGCGCTGGGTCATCACCGATGTCCGCCCCGGCGACCACAACTGGCTCACCAAGCTCATCGACGCGGGCCGCTCCGGCGGTGTCCTGACCGCCCTGGACTAGGCGCGCCCGGCCCCGGCTAGATCCGTTCGGCCAGGCCGGGGTAGTCGAGCAGGAAGCCGTCCTCGTCGACGGTGACGGTCGCGCTGGAGACGGGCGAGAGCACGTGGATGCCGTCGGGGCCGCTGCTGTAGACGAGGCCGGCTTCCTGCACGAGGAGATCGGGCAGGCGCACGTAGACGACGGGAACCTGCACGTCCTCACTGGCATGGGCCAGCCCGTAGCGGCGGATGGGCAGGGTGTTGAAGAAAGGGCTCAGCACCACGTCCACATCCAGCGCGCCGCCGAAGGTGGAGCGCACGTGGGTGTTTCCGGCGTCGATGAGCCAGTAGTTCTCCTCGTCGCGGGCGATGGAGGCGTGGCGTTCGCCCGAAGCGAGGGTGCTGCGCAGCGACAGCCGCTTGGTGACCCCGGATTCGTCGGTGACCAGGTCGTAGGACGCGCTGAAGGCCGGGTGGTCCTCGCAGTCGCCGGCGATGATGCGGCCCGCGGCGCGAATCCGGTTGCCGCTCAGCACCACCCGCACCGACTCCATGCGCGACGCGTTGTGCGCCCGCCAGGTGAGAATGGCCGGCCACCGCGGCGCAGCCGGGTTGGCGTCCTCACTCCCGTTATCCGTCACGCCTATAACCGTAGTTCCCCGCGCCCGCGCACCCGCGATCCCCGGCCGGTATCACCGCCCCGGCGGCACATCGTGATCAACATGCAATGGTGCCGACCGGTTCTCGGTGTTTGCGCACGACATCGATTACCGTTCACCCGCCCGAGTCATAGCGAGGGGCTCTGGACCGGCGGTGGGCAGGGGTGTTGGTCACGGTGGGGGTGCGGGGACTCGAGTAACGTGCTCTGGGCACGGGGGACTCCGGGGTGAAAGGGACTGTTGTGACGGGCGCGCGGATGGTCGGCCTGTTCGCCGGCATCGGCGGGCTGGAGCTCGGGCTCGCGGCGCACGGATGGCGCAGTGAACTGCTGTGCGAGATCGACTCCGGAGCGCAGGCCGTGCTGGCCGCGCATTTCCCGGACGTGCCACTGCATTCCGATGTGACCAGGCTGCGCGCGCTGCCGTCGGGGACGGAGCTGGTGGCCGCGGGTTTCCCCTGCCAGGATCTGTCGCAGGCCGGGCGGACGGCCGGAATCACCGGGCCCCGTTCGGGTTTGGTGGACGAGGTGTTCCGGCTGGTCAAGCGCAAGAAGGGCCCGCGCTGGCTGCTCATCGAGAATGTGCCGTTCATGCTGCAGCTCGGCGGCGGCGCGGCGATGCGGCACATCACCGCCGCGCTCACCGACCTCGGCTACACCTGGGCCTACCGGGTGGTGGACGCCCGCGCGTTCGGACTGCCGCAGCGGCGGGAGCGGGTGCTGATGCTGGCCTCCCGCACCGAGGATCCGCGGCCGATCCTGTTCGGCACGGACGCCGGGCCCCGCGAGGTGGGCGACCCGGCGCACGATCCGTGCGGCTTCTACTGGACCGAGGGCACCCGCGGCCTGGGCTGGGCGGTGAATGCCGTGCCCACCCTGAAAGGCGGTTCGGCCCTGGGCATTGCGAGCCCGCCCGCGGTGCGGCTGCCCTCGGGTGAACTGGTCACGCCCGGCATCACCGACGCCGAGCGGCTGCAGGGCTTCGACCGGGATTGGACCACAGCCGCTCTCGCCGTGCCCGGGGTGCGGCCGGGGCATCGCTGGAAACTGGTCGGCAATGCGGTGAGCGTGCGCATGGCGTCCTGGATCGCCGAGCGCCTCACCAACCCGTCCGACGACCCGATCCCGGACGGCGCACCGCTGACCCGCCGCAGCTGGCCGACGGCGGCCTGGGGGCATCGCGGTGAGGTGTACCGGGTTCCGGTGTCCACCTGGCCCGTTCACGCGCCGTACGAGGATCTGCGCTGGTTCCTCGACGACTCCCGGCTGCTGTCCGCACGGGCGACCGCGGGCTTCCTGCGTCGCACCCGAATGGGTTCGCTGCGCTTCCCCGAGGGCTTCCTCGACGATGTGGAGAACCATCTCGAGCGCATGGGGGGCGCACCGCGCGAGGCCGCATGACAGCTCCGGGGCACCTTGCCGGCGGTGCCGGGCGCGGCGAGGATGGCCCGATGGCGGATGCGCGACGACCGGGCACCGATGCGGCCACCAGCGCGCGCATGGCCAGGCAGCGGCGCGTGGGGACGAAGCCGGAGCTGGCCCTGCGGCGGGAATTGCATCGGCGCGGAAAACGCTTCTTCGTGGACCGGGCTCCGCTGCCGGGGCTGCGGCGGCGGGCCGATCTCGTGTTCCCGCGGCGGAAGGTGGCGGTCTATGTGGACGGATGCTTCTGGCACAGCTGCCCCCAGCACGCGACACGCCCGAAGAACAATGCCCAGTGGTGGGCCGACAAACTGGCGGGCAATGTGGCGCGCGATCGCGACACCGATGCCAGGCTGGCCGCGGCGGGCTGGACCGTGGTGCGGGTCTGGGAACACGAGGCCGCGGATTCGGCGGCCGACCTGGTGATGCGGGCTTTGGCGCGCGGCGTCTGACATCCGCGCCGGCGCATGGGCGACAATGGTCCTACGACCGGACCAGCCGACCAATCCGGACAGATCGGAAGCTGCGAGCAGGGCAGTACGAGTAAGCGAGGCCAGCGAAAGCGAGCGCGGTGATGCCAACCGAGCAGAAACTAGCCGAGGCGGCCCCCGTGGAGGACACCCTCCAGCCGCGATGGCGACGGGTGCTGCGGTGGTTCATCGCGATCTTGATCGCGGTCGCCGGATTCGGCTATTCCTCCTGGGTCCTGGAATTCATCCTCCCGATCCATAGCAATCCCACCAACACCTTCCTGAGCCAGCTGGCCGAGAAGGGCGCGCCGTTCAGCTGGGTGTTCACCACCGGCGACACCGGGTCCGGCGCGCTGCTGGTGGTGGCGGGACTGGGCGGCCTGCTGCTGTTCTCGCGGCGGCGGTACTCCACCATCGGCTGGGCGGCGCTGGCCTGCTTCGGCGCGTCCACCATCGCGGACGCGCAATGGCCCATCGTGCCGGACGATCCGAACGGGCCCAAACGGTATGTGGACACCGGCCTGTTCCCGCAGTTGCACCAGATCCATGCGCTGACCAGCACGCTGGCGGTGTTCTCCATCTACATCGCGATGATCGCGTTCACCGTGGCCGCCTTCAAATACCGGCGCTGGCCGATTCTGCGGCACACCGGACTGTGGATTCTGATCGTCGGCTCGGCGGTGACGGCGTGGATGCTGATCGCCGACAATCTGCCCGGCAACTACGGCCTGGGCATCGCACAGCGCATCCAGGTCGGGGCCATGTCGCTGTGGCTGGTGGCGCTGGCGGTGCAAATCGTTGTGGCCGAACGGGATTCCGGAGTCCCGACCCGGCGGCGGCACACCACGCGCTCATCCGGTCACTGACCGCTCCGACTGGGTAGGGTCGGACTCGTGACCAGCGATGCGCAACTCGCCGACACCGCAGCCCTGCTCGACACCGTCGCCGCCGCGACCGAGCGCCTGCTCCCCGCGATCGCCGCCCTCGGCGACGCCGACCTGGTGGAACCCTCACTGTTGCCCGGCTGGACCCGCGGCCACGTGCTCGCCCACCTCTCCCGCAATGCCGACAGCCTGGTCAATCTGCTGCTGTGGGCCCGCACCGGCATCGAAACCCCGCAGTACGCAAGCCAATTCCTCCGCGAGGCCGACATCGAGGCGGGCGCCCCCCGCCCGCTGCGCGACCAGCTCGAGGACTTCACCGCCTCCGCCGAACGGTGGCTGGACCTGGCCCGGGTCATGCCCGCCGACCGCTGGCCCGCCCTCGTCCGCAACCGCCAGGGCGGCGAGATCCCCGCCACCCGCATCCCGTGGATGCGCCTGCTGGAAGTCGAGATCCACCACGTGGACCTCGATATCGGCTACACCCCCGCCGACTGGCCGGCCGACTTCGCCGCCCGCCTGCTGGCCCAGTCCATTACCGAGGTCGAGCCCGCCGACGGCACCGGCTTCACGGTCACCGCCACCGATTCCGGCTACACCGGCACCGTCGGCGTCCCGACCGCGACCATCACCGGGCCCACCGCCGCCCTCGCCGCCTGGCTGATCGGCCGCTCCCCCGGCACCGACCTCACCGGCGACCTCCCCGACCTCGCCGCCTGGAAGTAACCGGGCGAGTCGGGTTGGCGTGGGTGAGTTCGGCGCCCTCCGGTCGCCCGGCCATGCCGGAGGTCCGCGAAACCAGTTCCGACAGAATAGATCTCGACGCTCGCCGCGCCGGCCCCCGCCTCGTCGGCGGGAGCTGTCAGCCGCGGAGCGCGGCGGCGAAGATCGCAGGCAGCGCACGCCATCTCGGGTGTGCCGCGAACCGCGTCAGCAGGCGCCCGGTCTGCGATATCGGCGGCGATGCGCACCCATTCCTCCGCCTGTGCGTCGGAGATGGCACCTCACCTCGAGCGGGAGGTCACGGCGCTCGGCGATCGGCGCCTGCGCCCACGCACGTTCGCCGGACGTGAGTCGCTCGATCGTCATGTCGATATCGGTCATGCCGATATCGGTCATGCCGATATCGGTCATCGGGTTGTGAATGATCTTGTTTCAAATATTGGCATCCCGACGACCCCGGCCTCCAACCGTCGGGGTCACGCGCCAAAAGCCAACGGCCCCACACCTTCTGGTGTGGGGCCGTTGAGCTGAAGCGCGCCCGGAGAGACTCGAACTCCCAACCTTCTGATCCGTAGTCAGATGCTCTATCCGTTGAGCTACGGGCGCATGGCTATTCAAATGTGCACCCGGCGTACCGGGCGGTGGCGGAGGCGAGAGGATTTGAACCTCCGGTCCCCGTGAAGGGACAACTCATTAGCAGTGAGTCCCATTCGGCCGCTCTGGCACGCCTCCTGGTGCCCCTCTTCGAGGGCGCCGGTTCCTTTCGAACCGCCGGGACAGAAGATTACACAGCGGGTGACCAATAGGCCAAATCGGCTGGTCAGCGTAGGTGCGAGTCGAACCATTCGTAGATTCTGGTTTGCGCGTCGAGGACCGAGACGTCGTCGAGGGCAGCGGGGTCGAAGCCGGGGTGGTCGGGGCGGTGGTGGAGACCGGGGTAGGTGACCACGAGGGTGGCGACGTCGGCGTGGGCGGCGGCCTCGCGCAGGAGGTCGACCTGGTCGGGCGGGGTCAGCGGGTCGTCCTCGCCGAAGAGGCCGAGCCAGGGTGCCTGGAAGGCGGGGGCGGCGGCGAGTAGCGCGACGGCCTGCGGGGTGAGCGGGGTTTCGATGCCGGGGGCCGCGACGCTCACGGCCGCGCCGATGCGGCGATTGGTGGCGACCAGGGCGGCGGCGGTGCCGGCCGAGTCGAAGCCGAGCACGCCGATGCAGTCCTGGAAGACGCCGTGTCCGGTGAGCCACTCGAAGCATGCGTCGAAGGCGGCGAACAGGTCCTCGCCGAAGATCGGGTGGGTGCTGCCGTTGGCGGGTCGGTGGAAGAGGTCGGGGGCGAGGACGGTCCACCCGTCGTCGGCGAGCGCGCGCATGAGTTCCAGCAATGGCTCGGTGAATTCACGTGATTCGTGCAACACCACGATGCCGCCGCGCGCATGCCCCTCGGGTTCTAGCACAGTGAGCGGAACCGTGGTCGTGTCGTGCACAGGGGCGAGATCTCGATAGATGCCCGACATAGGGCCACTGTAGTTGCGCTAGGTAAAAACGAGATAAATCTTTCCCAGGGTCCGATATCCCGGAGATATTCCGGCCGAGTCCCATTCGGTCCCACGCAAGTCCCGATCGGCAAACCAGTCGGCACCCCGGAGCGGCCGCGGGTGAGCGGGACATAGGGTGGAGGGGTGAGCGCGCACATTCGCCCGGACCTCGATGCCATCCCGGCGTACGTCGCCGGCAAGACGCACCCCGGCGCGGTGAAGCTGGCCAGCAACGAGACCACCTTCCCGCCGCTGCCGTCGGTGACCAAGGCCATTGCCGAGGCGGTCGAGCTGTCGAACCGGTACCCGGACAACCACGCCATCGAATTGCGTGGCGCCCTCGCGGATTTCCTGGGTGTGGAGCTCGGGAACGTGGCGGCCGGCTGCGGCAGCGTGGCGCTGTGCCAGGAGCTGGTGCAGATCACCTGCCGCCATCCCGAGGACGAGGTGCTGTTCGCGTGGCGCTCGTTCGAGGCGTACCCGATCGTCACCCAGGTGGCGGGCGCCAAGGCGGTGCAGGTGCCGCTGGACGGCGAATTCACCCATGATCTGGACGCTTTGGCGGCGGCCATCACCCCGAACACCCGGGTGGTCTTCGTCTGCAACCCGAACAACCCGACCGGCACCGCCCGCGGCAAGGCGGAGATCGTGGAGTTCCTCGACCGGGTGCCCGCCGACGTGCTGGTGGTGCTGGACGAGGCGTACTTCGAGTACCTGCGCATGCCCGCCGAGGACTTCCCCGACGGCGTCGAGCTGGGCCGCACCCGGCCGAATGTGCTGGTGCTGCGGACGTTTTCGAAGGCGTACGGCCTGGCGGGCCTGCGGGTCGGGTACGCGGTCGGCGCGCCCGAGGTGATCACCGCGCTCATGAAGGTGCACATCCCGTTCAGCGTGAGCCGGGTGGCGCAGGCGGCGGCCATCGCCTCGCTGCAGGCGCGGCACGAACTGCTGGAGCGCACCGATGCCGTTGTGACCGAACGCGATCGCATGCGGGAGGCGCTGCTCGCGGCGGGCTACCGGGTGCCGGTGAGCCACTCCAACTTCGTCTGGCTGCCACTGGGCGACCGCAGTGCCGAGTACGGCGCGGCGAGCACCGAGGCGGGGGTCATCATCCGGCCCTACGGCACCGACGGCGTCCGCATCACCGCGGGCGACCCGCACGAGAACGACGCCTTCCTGCGCTTCGCCACGGATCCGGAGATCGTCGCCCGTTTCGTCGGCTGAACGGCCCGCTACCCGATGCCCAGCCCGGCGGCCATGGTCGGCCAGGAGCGGGGCAGTTCGTCGGCCCAGTAGGGCCAGGAGTGCGTTCCGGTGGGCCGGCGGTCGACCGTGGCCGGGATCGCCAATTGCGCCAGCCGGTCGGCCAATTGGCGGGTGCACATGTCGGCGCCCGCCTCGATGGGCCCACCGAACAGCACGGCATTGCGCAGGTCCGGATTGCCCGGGGTGTCGTGCTCCCCGGGCAGCCCGCTGCCGGACGACAGGTAGATCGCCTTGCCGCGCAAGGCTTCCGCTCGGGCCAGCACGTCGTGGCCGGCCCATTGGGGATCGCCGGACGGGCCGAACATATTGTCCGGATCCCCGCCGAACGTCCCGACCACGGCGCGGGCCTGCGCCTGCCCGAAGTCGGAACTCATTGCGTAGCAACCGCTGTGCGCCGCCACCGCGCGATACAGACCCGGATTGCGGGTGGCCAGCATCATGGCCGCCTCCGCGCCCATGGAGACGCCCTCCAGGCCGTTCATGCCGTCCCCGCCGAAGCGGGTGTCGATGAGCGGCGGCAGCTCGCGGGTCAGGAAGGTCTCCCAGCGATTGGTGCCGAGCTTGGGATCGCTGCGCTGCCAGTCGGTGTAGTAGCTGGCGGGGCCGCCGAGGGTGAAGACCACATTCACGTTCTTGTCGGCGAAGAAGGGCAGCGCGCCGCCGCGGGCGGTCCAGTTGTTGACATCGGGTGCGGCGCTGCGTCCGTCGAGCATGTAGACGGTCGGACGGGGGCTGTCACGGTGCGCGGGGAGCAGCACCTGCACCTCGACGGTGCGGCCCATGGCCGGGGAGGCGACGAAGACGGCGAGCAGGTTCCCGGCCACGGTCTCGACCCGTTCGATGCGAGCCTGCGCGGGGTGGACCGGATCGAGGCCCGGCGCGGACTCCTCATTGGAGCCGGTCTCCACGGGTGGATCGGTCACGGCGAGTGGGGCTTCGACGGTCGCCGCGCCGGCCAGTAGGGCAGCGCTCGCGAAGGCACCGAACAAGCGACTCGCGATGCGACGGCTGGCCACCCCGCCACATTTACCAGAAACCGTCGGTCAGCGTTCAGCAGACAACGTCGATCCACCTTTGCCGGGAACCGTCACTCCGCGGCGAGATCGCGCTCTCTGCGAGGGAAACCAGATTCGGCAGTCCGCCACCAGCTTTCGCGTGGTGTTGCCGATGGCGGCGATGTGATCGGCGTGCCGCATGCCGAGGGTGTAAGCGGTGGTACCCCGGCCGACACCCTCAACTGTCGACGACAATGACCACGCAGGCGTTCTCGGGCTCGAAAAGCCTTATCCACCTGCGGGTTCTCAGCGGAAGCGGAGGGATTTGAACCCCCGGTCGCTTTCACGACGCTCGCTTTCAAGGCGAGTGCATTCGGCCGCTCTGCCACGCTTCCAGGCGATCGATCCTAACTGATGGCGTGTGCGGTCTGCCTCCCACTTCCGATTCGGGTGGACCGGTCAGTCGAGATCGGCTGTCGCGCGGGCGCCGGCACGGTGGTCGGCGGCCAGGTTCACCAGGTCCAGGGCGGCGGCCACGGCGGCCAGCTGCTGCGGGGTGAGCAGATCCACGAAGAAGCGGCGCACCGCGGCGACATGACCGGGAGCGGCGGCCCGCAGGCGCCGCAGGCCCTCCTCGGTGAGCTGGGCCAGCACGCCGCGGCCATCGTCCTCACAGGCGATGCGGCGAACCATCTGCTGCGCCTCCATACGGCGGATCTGGTGGGTGAGCCGGCTGCGGGAGGAGAGCACGCCGTCGGCGAGATCACTCATGCGCAGGGAACGGCCGGGCGCCTCGGACAGCTTCACCAGGATGCGGTAGTCGGCGAAGGACAGGTCGCAGTCGCGTTGCAGCTGCCGGTTGAGGTCGGCCATGAGCCGCTGGCTGCCGTCCATGTAGGCCCGCCAAGCGCGCTGCTGCTCCGGGGTGAGCCACCGCGGTTCGGCCACGGCCCGGCCTCCGGACTCGGCCACCGGCTCGTTGTTGTGACGGCGTTTGATCGCTCCTCCTCAGCTCGCGGCCCGGACGAACGCGTTCCCACAGCAGGATGCCTTCCGCCGGGAAGGCCTAAACGCGATAGGTGGAGATCATGGTCCGGCTCAGGTCGTGCAGGCTGGTGCAGCCCGAAAGTCCCATGGCCGCATCGAAATCCGCGAGCAGGCAGCGCAGCGCGTGGCGCACGCCGTCGGCGCCGGCCAGGCCCAGGCCGTACGCCCAGGGGCGGCCGTAGAGGACGGCCTTGGCGCCCAGCGAGAGCGCGATCATGACATCGGAGCCGGTGCGGATGCCGGAGTCGAACAGCACATCCGCGCGATCACCGACGGTGGCCACGATGGTCGGCAGCGCGTCCAGCGCACCGACCGCCCCGTCCACCTGGCGGCCGCCGTGATTGCTCACCACCACCGCGTCCGCGCCCGCGTCGACCACCTGGCGGGCGTCGTCGGGGTGCAGCACGCCCTTCACCGCGATGGGCAGTTCGGTCCAGCCCCGCAGCCGGGCGATGTCGGCCGGGCGCAGACCGTGGTTGCCGAACAGTCCGATCCAGGTGAGCACGGCGGCCCGCATCGCCTCCTCGCTCTCCTCCGGCGGGGCGCTGAGCTTGGCGCGGAAGACCGGATCGGACAGATAGTTGGCAATGCCCTTGCCCTGCAGGAACGGCAGGTGACCGAGCTGCAGGTCGCGCGGCCGCCAGCCCAGGCTGGGGGTGTCGGCGGTGACGACGATGGCCTTGGCGCCGGACTTCTCGGCGCGCTCGACGAAGGAGCGGGCCAGCTCCATGTCATTGGGCCAGTACAGCTGATACCACCAGTCGCCGGCCCGCGCCCCGACCTCCTCGATGGTGGAGGAGGCGGCGGTGGACAGGCACATGCCGATGCCCAGTTCCCGGGTGACCTCGGCGACCAGGGTCTCGCCGCGCTCGTGCAGCAACCCCAGCACGCCGATCGGCGCGGTGAGAATCGGTGCGGCCAAATGGGTTCCGAGCACATCCACCGACAGGTCGCGCGCCCCGGGCCCGGTGGCGCCGCGCAATATGCGCGGCAGCAGCCGGTACCGCTCGAAGGCGGAGAGATTGGCGTGCGCGGTGCGTTCGGTGGACGCGCTGCCCGCCACATAAGCGAAGGCCGCCGGATCCAGCACCTCCCGAGCCTTCTCCTCCAGGCCCGCCGCCGTCATGGGTAGCGCCGGGACGATGCCCGCGAGGCCGGAGAGATAGATCTCGTTCTGGAAATCGACGAAACTGCTCATGCCCCGGAACGCTAGTACCTTCCACCCCTGCGCGGAGGGGGTCGAAGTTACTTTCCCCGGGCGTAACCTTTCCGGCCCGGACGTGCCGCGTTATCAGGGTTTACGCAGCGGCCCGGTTCAGCGCTTGCGGATACGGACCAGAGCACGCGGCGCATCGGTCGCGATGAATCCGGACATCGCCATAGCCGCCAGGATGACCATGCCGCCGAGGACGGCCAGGGTGGTGATCATGGAAATCTCCTTTCGAATCCCTCCACTCCACGGTGACGGCCGATGCTGAGAAGATGCTGGGCCCACGCCGAGGACGGCCTGACAGTAATCGGTGAGCTCCGGCCGTACGCTCGTTTTCATGTATGCGGTGACGCTCGACGGTTTCGGTGGGCCCGAGGTCATGAAATGGGCGCAGGTGGACGACCTGCCCGCGCCCGGACCGGGCGAGGTTGCGATCGATGTGGTGGCCGCGGGGGTGAATCGCGCCGACCTGCTGCAGCGGCAGGGTTTCTATCCGCCGCCACCGGGAGCCAGCGAGATTCTGGGCCTCGAAGTGTCCGGGATGGTCGCGGAAGTCGGTCCGGGCGTGCGGGATTGGCGGGCCGGCGATCCGGTGTGCGCGCTGCTGTCCGGCGGCGGCTACGCCGAGCGGGTGGTGGCGCCCGCGACCCAGCTGCTGCCCGTGCCGGAGGGACTGGATGTGGCCGCGGCGGCGGCGCTGCCGGAGGTGGCGGCCACGGTGTGGTCCAACCTGGTGATGACCGCGGGCCTGCACAGCGGGCAGTTGCTGCTGATTCACGGGGGCGGCAGCGGAATCGGCACCCACGCGATCCAGGTGGCGCGGGCGCTGGGCGCGCGGGTCGCGGTCACGGCGGGTTCGCAGTACAAGCTGGACCGGTGCGCGGAATTGGGCGCGACGCTGCTGATCAATTACCGCGAGCACGATTTCGTGACCACGCTGCACAGTGAATATCCGGGCGCGGACATCATTCTCGACAATATGGGCGCGGCGTATCTGGAGCGGAATGTCCAGGCGCTCGCCGAGGACGGGCACCTGGTGGTGATCGGCATGCAGGGCGGGGTCACCGCGGAATTGAATCTGGGCACGCTGCTGGGCAAGCGGGGATCGATTCACGCCACCAATCTGCGGCGGCGCCCCGAGACCGGGCGCGGATCGAAGTCGGAGATCATCACCGAGCTGCGCCGCCACCTGTGGCCGCTCATCTCCGACGGGACCGTCGTGCCGGTGGTGTCGGCGGAGGTGCCGGTCACCGACGCCGCCGAGGCCCACCGCCTGCTGGACTCCGCCGAGACGGTCGGCAAGGTGATCCTGCAGATTCGCGAGCTCTAGGTGTCCAGCGCCGCCAGCGCGCGGCCCAGCTGGTCGATCTCGAATTTCGTTGTGTAGGGCGCGAGTCCGATGGTCACGGCGCCGCCTTCGTCATTGACGCCCAGCGCGTCGAGCAGGCGGCTGCCGCCGTGGGAGCCGCTCAGCGTGCCGATGCGGGCGTCGGCCAGCTTGGCCGAGACCTTCTCCGCCTGCGTGCCCGAGATGGTGAAGCTCACCGTCGGGATGCGGGTGGAGGCCCGGCCGATGACGGTCAGGTTGGGGATGGTGTCGAGCACGGACATCAGGTGCTCGAAGAGATGGTCGTGATAGTCCTGCAGGGACGTGATCGACACTTCCAGGCGCTCGCGCCGGGTGCCCTCGGCGCGCTCGTCGAGCGAGGCCAGGTAGTCGATGGAGGTGGTGAGGCCGGCCAGCAGGGCGTACTGGTGGCCGCCCACCTCGAGCCGTTCCGCGCCCTTGGCGTAGGGGTTCAGCGACATGGACGGGATGCGGTCCAGGAACGCGGGGTCGCGGAAGACCAGCGCGCCGATCTGCGGACCGCCCCAGGCCGGGGCGCTCAGCGCGATCACGTCGGCATTGAGTTCGTCGATGTCGAGGAGCGCGTAGGGCGCGGCGCCGAAGCAGTCGGCGACCAGCAGCCCGCCGACCTCGTGCACGCGGTCCGCGGCCACCCGCACCGCGGGCGCGGAGCCGACGATGGGTGAGGCGGCGGTCAGCGCCACCAGCCGGGCGGTGGGTCCGATGAGCTCCTCGAACTGCCAGGCCGGCATCTCGCAGGTCTCGATCTCCACTTCCGCCCAGCGCACGTGCGCGCCATAGCGATTCGCTATCCGCAGCCACGGCGCTACATTCGCCTCGTCATCCAGACGCGACAGCACGATCCCGGTGCCCAGACCCAGCCGGGAGCTCAGCGATTCGGCCAGCCAGGCCAATAGCACCGCGCGATCGGGTCCGAGCACCACGCCCGCCGGATCGCCGCCGACGAGATCGGCGACGGCCTCGCGCGCGGCCTCCAGTATCGCGGCGCTGCGCTTGGCGGCGCCGTGCCGATTACTGTGCGAGAAGGCGGAGGTCCGGAAACCTGTTGAGACGGCCCGGGATACCGAATCCGGGACCAGCATGCCCGCTTGCGGGTCGAGGTGGATCCAGCCGTCGCCCAGGGACGGTATGAGGCCCCGCACCCTTGCGACGTCGTAAGTCATGGTGGCCACTCTAAAGGGAGAGGGCACAACAAGGTAACGGTAGGGAGGGAAGCAACCTCCAAGGACCAGGACGACCAGCGCCTACCGTACAAACTGGACGGGCTGTGCTTGTTTTGCCCCTCCGCTTCGCTCCGGGGCGGGTTCGCGGCCGTCTCGACTTGTACCTTCGTGTCGTTTCTTCGGCGTGTTACGAACTTGGGGTGGCACTGGGCAGGTTCGGTTCGCATTGGGCAGGATGGGGGCATGACGCAATCGGATGGGGTTCCGGAATCCATCGTCGTGATCGGTCCCGAGGGAAAGCCGCTGTTCATTCCGGCGGCGGCGCAGATCGGCAGGGAGCCGCTCGAGATAACCGGACAGGTTGTCGGTGAGGATCTTTCGGACGGGTCGGGCGACGCGCACGACAAAGAGGAGTCGCTCGCCGACATGGTGGAGCAGCCCGCGAAGGTCATGCGCATCGGCACCATGATCAAGCAGCTGCTCGAGGAGGTCCGGCACGCACCGCTGGACGACGCCTCCCGCACCCGGCTGCGCGAGATCCACCGCACCTCCATCCGCGAGCTGGAAACCGGCCTGGCCCCGGAACTCCGCGAGGAGCTCGAGCGGCTGGCGCTGCCCTTCACCGACGAGACCGTCCCCTCCGACGCGGAACTGCGCATTGCCCAGGCCCAGCTGGTGGGCTGGCTGGAGGGCCTGTTTCACGGCATCCAGACCGCGCTGTTCGCTCAGCAGATGGCCGCGCGCGCCCAGCTCGAGCAGATGCGTCAGGCGCTGCCCCCGGGCATGAGCCACGGCGACGCCCGCGGGCAGCAGAACCCGGGCGGCGGCCAGTACCTCTGACGGTGTGACCGTGGGCACCCCTGCCGCCGAGATGTCCGCGTCGGCGGCAGGTTCTGCGCGCAATGCGATAGCAATTAGATAAGGTCGGGTGCTGTGCCTGCTGCTGCTCCCCCCGACTCGGCGATGACCGACGTGCGCCCGGACCATGAACCGGTGCCGCTCGTGTCGGACTCCCAGTCCTTCGGTCGCGCATTCAAGGATTTCCGCGACGGATTCTCCCAGCGTGAACTGTGGCTGGCGCTGGGCTGGCAGGACATCAAGCAGCGGTACCGGCGCTCGGTGCTGGGTCCGTTCTGGATCACCATCGCCACCGGTCTGCAGGCAGCCGCGATGGGCGTCCTCTACGCCACCCTCTTCGGGCAGTCGCTGAGTTCCTATCTGCCCTATGTGACCGTCGGCTTGATCGTCTGGAATGTGATCAATGCCAGCATTCTCGAGGGCTCGGATGTCTTCATCGCCAATGAGGGCCTGATCAAGCAGCTGCCGTCGGCACTGAGCGTGCACGTGTACCGCCTGGTGTGGCGGCAGTTCCTGTTCTTCGCTCACAACCTGATCATCTACGTGGTGATGGTGGCCGCCTTCAGCATCTGGCGGCACCTGCACTGGTCGGCCCTGCTCGCGATTCCGGGTCTGCTGCTGCTGTTCCTCAATGCCATCTGGGTGACGATCGTGTTCGGCATCTTCAGCACCCGCTACCGCGATCTGGCGCCGATCCTGGGCAGCACCACGCTCATGCTGTTCGTCCTCACCCCGGTCATGTGGAAGACCTCGGCGCTGTCGGGCGCCGCCAGCGATCGCGCCAAGCTGGCCGAGCTCGTCCCCACCTTCCACTATCTGGAGATCGTGCGCGCACCCCTGCTGGGCGACCCGATCCACCTGCGCAGCTGGGTGGTGGTGCTGTCGATCACCATCGTCGGCTGGATAGTCGCGATACTGGCTATGAAGAAGTTCCGTTCCCGAGTCCCCTACTGGGTGTGAAGGCTCAATGACCGACCATGTGAGTATCGAGACCCAGAACGCGTGGGTGGAATTCCCGATCTTCGACGCCAAATCCCGATCGCTGAAGAAGGCGGTGCTCGGTTCGGCCGGCGGCGCCATCGGGCGCAATCAATCCGATGTGGTGGTCGTCGAGGCGCTGCGGGATATCACGCTGTCGCTGAAGGAAGGCGATCGCGTGGGCCTGGTCGGCCACAATGGCGCGGGCAAATCCACACTGCTGCGGCTGCTTTCGGGCATCTACGAACCGACCCGCGGCAGCGCGCGCATCCGCGGGCGGGTGGCTCCGGTCTTCGATCTCGGCGTGGGCATGGACCCGGAGATCTCCGGCTACGACAACATCGTCATTCGCGGCCTGTTCCTCGGGCAGACCCGCAAGCAGATGCTCGCCAAGATCGACGAGATCGCCGAGTTCACCGAACTGGGTGACTATCTGGCGATGCCGCTGCGCACCTACTCGACGGGTATGCGCGTGCGCCTCGCCATGGGCGTGGTCACCTCCATCGATCCGGAGATCCTGCTGCTCGACGAGGGCATCGGCGCGGTCGACGCGGAGTTCATGAAGAAGGCCCGGATCCGGCTGCAGGAATTGGTCTCGCGCTCGGGCATTCTCGTCTTCGCCAGCCACTCCAATGAATTCCTGGCCCAGCTGTGCGATTCCGCGATGTGGATCGATCACGGGCAGATTCGCATGCAGGGCGGCATCGAGGATGTCGTCCGAGCCTACGAGGGCCCGGAGGCGGGTGATCACGTGGCGCAGGTGCTGCGGGATCTGGAACGTGAACGTGAACCGGAACGGAATCCCGCATGAGTGAACAGTCCACCCCCGTGTACGGCGATGATGCGCGCATCGTCGCCATCGTGGTCACCCATAAACGCCGGGAGCAGCTGGCCGAGTCGCTGAAGGTGCTGGGCAGCCAGACCCGGCAGATCGACCACCTGATCGTGGTGGACAACGGCAATGAGGCCGAGGTCGGCGAGCTGGTGAAGCAGCAGCCCATGGAAACCACCTATGTCGGTTCGGAACACAATCTGGGCGGCGCGGGCGGGTTCGCGCTCGGCATGCTGCACGCGCTGACCATGGGCGCGGACTGGGTGTGGCTGGCCGATGACGACGGCCGCCCCGAGGGACCGGACGTGCTCGCCAAACTGTTCGATTGCGCCAAGCGGCACGGGCTGGTCGAGGTCTCGCCGGTGGTGGCCGATATCGACGACCCGGATCGGCTGGCCTTCCCGCTGCGCCGGGGCGTGGTGTGGCGGCGGCTGCGGTCGGAGCTGGGTGACGAGGACTTCCTACCCGGGATCGCCTCGCTGTTCAACGGGGCGCTGATCTCGGCCGAGGCCGTGGACAAGATCGGCGTGCCGGATCTGCGGCTGTTCGTGCGCGGCGACGAGGTGGAGGTGCACCGGCGGCTGGTGCGCTCGGGGCTGCCGTTCGGCACCTGCCTGCAGACCGCGTACCTGCACCCGAACGGGTCGGCCGAGTTCAAGCCGATCCTGGGCGGGCGCATGCACACCCAGTACCCGGACGATCCGATCAAGCGGCACTTCACCTACCGCAACCGCGGCTACCTGATGGCGCAGCCGGGCATGCGAAAACTGTTGCCGCAGGAGGTCGCCCGATTCGGATGGTTCTTCCTGGTCCAGCAGAAGGATCCGGCCGGGCTGATGGAGTGGCTGCGCCTGCAGCGGATGGGCCGCCGCGAGCAGTTCGACAAGCCGAAATCCTGACCGGAAAAATACGTTGCGCCGACGGGGACAGCCTGACAAGGTTGTCCCCGTTCTTGTTCGGCGCGGTCACCACGGTGACGGCATGAGGAGAGATGGGAGGTGGAGTTACGTGACGACGACAGTGCGGATTGCCGTGCCCGGGCGAGTGTTCGCCCCGCGCGCATCCACCTCGAATTCCTCTCGCTGAGTCCGTGATTCGGGCTCGGCCCGTCAAAGGACTCCACACATGTCTTCGGTCGATTTCGACCTGCTCGTTCCCTACGGCTGGAACGCCACCCTCGCCGCCGACTACCTGCCGCTGCTGGGTGACGATCTGATTCCGGCCCGCGTGATCCGCATGGATCGCAGTGAATGCGATGTCGCCGCACCCCTTCCCACCGCCGACTACCGGAGCCGCCTGACGGCCGCCGTGGTGCGGGCCCGGCTCCCCCGCTCGGATTCCGAGGTCAGCGGGCTGTGCACCGGCGACTGGGTGGCCATCGACGCCGGGCGCACCGTGCGCGCCCTGCTGCCGCGCCGCACCGCCATCGTCCGGGCCGCCGTGTCCGGGCAGCCCGATGCCCGCGCCAAATCGGCCGATCAGGTGCTGGCCGCGAATGTGGACACCGTGCTGGTGTGCACCGCCGGCGACGGGGATGTCGATCTCGGGCGCATCGAGCGACTGCTCGCGCTGGCCTGGGAATCCGGCGCCCAGCCGACCGTGGTGCTCACCAAAGCCGATCTGGCGCACGATATTCCGATCGAGGACGTCCGAGCCGTCGCGCCGGGCGTCACCGTGGTGGCGGTCAGCGCCACCGGTGGTGTCGGCATGGATGTGCTGGCCTCGCTGCTCTCCGGCACGGTGGCATTGATCGGGCCCTCGGGCGCGGGCAAATCCACCCTCGCCAACGCGCTGCTCGGCGCGGAAGTCTTCGCCACCAGCGCGGTTCGCGGGGGCGACAAGCGCGGCCGCCACACCACCGTGCACCGCGAACTGCGGCCACTGCCCGGCGGCGGGACCCTCATCGATACCCCGGGGTTGCGGTCGGTCGGGCTCTGGGACGCCGCCGAGGGGCTCGGACGGACCTTCAGCGATATCGAATCCCTGTCCGGGCAATGCCGTTTCACCGACTGCTCGCACGAGAGCGAGCCGGGGTGCGCGGTGCTGGCGGCCATCGAATCCGGCGCGCTGCCCCGGCGTCGTCTGGACAGCTACCGCAAGCTGAGCCGGGAGAACGAATGGCTGGCCGCCCGCAGCGACGCGCGCATGCGCGCCGAGCGGGCGAAGGTGTGGAAGCAGATCAACAAGGGCCAGCGCCGCATGTACAAGGAGCGCGGCGGCAAGCAGCGCTGACCGGATCAGTAGGTTGGTGGCATGAGTGCCGACCCCATGCCGGAGCGCGGCCCGGTGGCCGTGCGGCGGTGGGTCGCGGGTCGGCTGCGGGCGCTGCCGGGGAGCATCGGCTATTTGCTGGTCGGCGGCGCTACCGGCGTAGCGGCCACATTCGCCACGGTCGGTTTGTTCGTGGTGGCGGCCACCAGCCTCGGCGGGGTGGGCATTCCGGCGATTCCCGAATACCTGCGGCTGATCCGCCCGCTGACCGAGTTCGAACGGCGGCGGGCGGGCAAGCGGCTGGGCGCGCCGATCGTGGTGGCGTATCGGCCGATGACCGGCGGGCTGCGGCAACGGCTGGCCGGCGCCTTCCGGGATCCGGCGAACGGCCGGGATATCGCGTGGCTGTGCCTGCACGGGGTGCCCGGCATGGTGGTGGCGTTGTTCTCGATCGGACTGCCGTTGGGTGTGCTGAATCAGCTGGCGATTCCGGTGTATTGGCAGCTCGTGCCGCCGGGCACCATCGACAGCTTCGGCTTCGTGGTCGATTCCTGGCCGCTGGCCGGGCTCAGCGCCCTCATCGCGATTCCCTTGGCGGCCCTGGTGCTCCGGCTGCCCACGGTGGCCCGCTGGCAGGCGCTGCTGGCACGGACGCTGCTCGGTCCGGCGCCGGGCACCGAGCTCGCGGTGCGGGTGGCGGAGTTGACCGCCACCCGGGCCGCCGCGCTCGACGCGCACGGGGCGGAACTGCGGCGCATCGAACGGGATCTGCACGATGGCGCGCAGGCGCGGATCGCGGCGGTCATCATGCAGCTCGGGCTGGCCGACCAACTGCGCGAACGGGATCCGGCCGCATCGTCCGACCTGGTACGCAAGGCGCAGGACACGGCCGAGGCCGCGTTGGCCGAACTCCGAGATGTTGTGCGGACGGTGTATCCGCCGGTGCTCGCGGATCGTGGTCTGGCGAGCGCGATTTCGGCGCTGGCCGCGCGCTCCCCGATTCCCGTCGAACTCGCTCTCGGCGGCACTGTCCCGCTGCGCCCGGGTACGGCCGAGGTAGCGGATTCGAGCAGATCGGGACCACGGTGGCCCGCGGCCGTCGAGGCAGCCGCGTACTTCGTCATCTCCGAGACGATCACCAACGCGACCAAACATTCCGGGGCCGAACATCTTCGGGTTTCCCTCGGAGGCGATGCCGGGCTGCTGACCGTCGAGGTCCTGGACGACGGGGCCGGCGGGGCGCGGGAGACCGAGGGCGGCGGGCTGGCCGGAATCCGGCGGCGGGCCGAGGCGCTGGACGGGCGGATGCTGCTCAGCAGTCCGGCAGGTGGACCTACTGTGGTGCGAGTGGAGCTGCCGTGCGGGTCGTGATCGCCGAGGATGATGCCCTGCTACGGGAGGGGCTGGCGCTGCTGCTGCGGACGGCGGGGATCGAGGTGGTCGCCGCGGTCGACAATGCGGACGATTTTCTCGCGGTGGTGACCGCCGATCGGCCCGATGCGGTGGTCGTGGATGTGCGGCTGCCGCCCACCTTCACCGATGACGGATTGCGAGCCGCGGTGCGGGCCCGCGAGATTCACCCCGGCCTGCCGGTGCTGGTGCTCTCGGCCTGGGTCGAGGACAGCTATGCCGCCGAACTGCTCGGCGATGGGGCCGGCGGGATCGGATACCTGCTCAAGGAGCGGGTCGGGAAGGTGGATCGGTTCCTGGATTCGCTGCGGCGGGTCGCCGAGGGTGGAACCGCCATGGATCCGGAAGTAATCTCGCAGCTGCTGGTGCGGCGCAAGACCGACGATCCACTGGCCGCGCTGACCCCGCGCGAGCGCGAGGTGCTGGCACTCATGGCCGAGGGGCTCGACAATGCAACCATTGCCGAGCGCCTCGTGGTCACCGAAGGTGCTGTGCTCAAACACATTCGGAGCATCTTTGCCAAGCTGGGGCTGTTCGCCGACGAGGTGGGCCACCGGCGGGTGCTGGCCGTGCTCACCTATCTGAACGCCGGATGATCACTCGTCGCGACAGGTGAGGTCGGCGGCGGGCAGGGCGCCGTCGGCCAGGTAGGCGTTCACGGCGTCGTACACGCAGGAATTCGGGTAGCGGCCGAGGATCGAGTGGATGGCGACGTCCTGCAAGGTGACCATGCGAGAGCCGGTGAGCGCCCGGTGCATGGCAAGTGCTCCGCCATAGTTGGTGCGGGTGTCGCCGGTGGCCTGGATGATCAGGTTCGGCACTGAATTGCCTAACGCGGTGGGTGATTCGGCGGGCGGAGCCCAGAACGCGCACGGCGTGATGTTGTTCGCCATCGCGCCGAAGACCGGCTGGGTGGCGCGGGAGGCCTCGATATTGCGCCGGTACCAGTCGGGGTCGCGGGGTGCGCCGACATCTCCGCAGAGGATGGCCATCTGGGGCGACATGTCGCGCGGCTGCGCGCGCAGCATCATGGCCAGCTTGCCCGCCAGATCCTCGTCCGGTCGAACCGGTTTCCCCTCGGCGGCGTCGGCCAGCTCCCGGATCTGCTGCGCGGCAAGACCGTAGTCGTGCGGTGAATTGAAGGCGATGTACAGCACCAATGGCAGGGAATGCGCGTCGAGGTCGTAGTCGCCGATCCGGATCGGCTGGGCGGCAGCGTGTTCGATCAGCCGCTCGACCAGACCACGCACGGCCGCACCGGTGGTGCCGAGGTGATATTCGTCGTCGCGCTGTGCGGTCCAGGCCGCCCAGGCATCGAGCGCGGCCTCGTTGGGTGACCCCATGTCCTGCACCATGCCGACCGCACCGTAGCGGTCCGGGTCCACGCTGCCGTCCAGCACCATGCGATCGGAACGTTCCGGGAACATCTGCATGTACACCGCACCCAGGTAGGTGCCGTAGGAGGTGCCCACATAGCTGATCCTGGTTTCGCCGAGCACTGTACGAATCACGTCCATGTCCCGAGCGGTATTGCGGGTCGTGAAGTGCGGCAGGCGATCTCCTTCCGCCGTGGCGCAGCGCGCCGCCAGATCGGCTTGGTCGGCGACGGATTCGGCGAACCCCTCGGCATCGATACCGGCGAACTGCAGGCCGAAACCGTGCGGCCAGTGGCAGTTCACCGCCGAGGAGCGGCCGACACCACGCGGGTCCATCCCGATCAGGTCGTAGCGGGCGCGGACCTCGGGGGTCAGGGCCTTGCTCGTCTCCACGAAGTAATCCAGGCCCGCACCGCCGGGACCGCCCGGGTTGGACAATATGACACCGCGCCGCTGGGCCGGATCCCTGGCGGGGATGCGCGAGATGGCGACGGTGATCGTGCGGCCTTGCGGCTCGGCGTAATTCAGCGGCACCGTGACATCGGCACACTGCGCGCCCATGTCGTCCAGGCCCGGCGCATCGCAGGGCTTCCAGGTGAGCGTCTGGTGGTAGTAGCTGTCCAGGGGCTCGGCCGCGGTGGCGCGATCGCAGATGGCGGCATCGAACAGCTTCGACACCGCGTCGGAGCCGGCATCATCGGCCGCGAGCTGATTGACGGTCACCACGACGGCGGTGCCGTCGGAGGCCACGCCATTGCGGGTGCCGAAGCCGGGGATGCTGCCGCCGTGGCCCCACACCTGCTTGCCGCAGGAGACCGGGTGGTGGATCAGACCGAGTCCGTAGCCGGACCCGGGTTCGCCACGGTCCCAGGGGACGGTCTGTTTCATCTCGTCCAATTGCGCGGCGGGCAGCAGTTTCCCGGCGAGCAGGGCGGTGAAGAATCGATTCAGGTCGGCGGGGGTGGCGACCATCGCGCCCGCGGTGTCGGCCCAGGACGGGTCCAGATCGGTGAAATCGATACGCTTGCCGTCGGTTTCCTGATACCCCCGCGAATGCGGGCCCCGGATGCCGGTCTCCCGCGCGTCCGGGAAGTAGGTGTCGCGCAGACCCAGCGGTTCCAGGATGCGGCTCCCGATCTCGGTGGCCGCCGGGCGGCCGGTGACCTTTTCGATCAGCAGGCCCAGCACGATGTAGTTGGTGTTGGTGTAGACCGAGCGCGCACCGGGCTCGAAGCGCGGCGGCATGGACATGGCGATGCGCACCAGGTCCGCGGGTTCGTAGTGGCCCCAGCGGATTCCCTCGGTATCGGCCGCCAGCTGCGGGGAGCCGGGCACGGAAGTCGGTTCGGGTCGGCCGCCCGCCAGGTAGTCGGGCAGGCCGCTGGTGTGCTGCAGCAGCTGACGGACCGTGACGCGGTTGCCGTCATTGCCATTGCCCCGCACCACGCCCGGTAAGTAACGCTCGATCGGAGCGTCCAGTGCAACCTTGCCCTCGCCGGCCAGTTGCAGCACCACGGTGGCGACGAAGGTCTTGGTATTGCTGCCGATCCGGACCCGGGCATTGTCGGGGATGGGTGCGCCGGTCCCCAGGTCGCCCGTGCCCGCGGTGAGGACGTGATGGCCGTCGGGGCCGTCGATGACGACCTGGGCGCCCGGGAAGCCGCTGCGGATCACGGTGTCGAGGGCCTGCGTGACGGTGCGGTACAGCTCCTTGCGTGCCGGCTCACCGCTTCCGGATTCGGTGCCGCACGCCTGGGCCGCGAGTACCGCCAGCACTCCGAAACCGGCCAGCACGACTCGGCCGCGCGGCCGCCGCAATGCGCTCATGGAAGACATTCCTCCTGTTCAGGCCGGGTTCTCCGGCCGGTTCGAGCCTAGGAACGCAGGGGCCGTCGGCCCATGCCCCGCGCACCCCGGTCGAGGTAGCGCCCGGTACCGCGACGGAGGTGGTGCCAGCGCTACCTATATGCACCTTGTTGCATATAGGTCATTTCTCACCTACTGTTCGAGTTGGGAGAAATTCCGCCCCACTCGGCCGCCGAGACGCGGATGATCGAACCCGGGGCGACACACAGCAGACGGGAGCGGACTATGACCGACGCATCGAAGCAGCTGGCGGGCCGGACCATGATCATGTCGGGCGGAAGTCGCGGCATCGGGCTGGAGATCGCCAAGCGGGCGGCGGCCGACGGCGCGAACATCACCATCATCGCGAAAACCGATGCGCCACATCCGAAATTGCCCGGCACCATTCATACCGCGGCGGCCGAGCTGGAGCAGGCGGGCGGCACCGTGCTGAAGTACCTCGGCGATGTGCGCGACGACGCGGCGGTGGCGGACGCGGTCCAGCAGACCGTCGAGCGCTTCGGCGGCATCGACATGGTGGTGAACAATGCCTCGGCCATCGATCTGTCCCCCACCGAATCCCTGCCGATGAAGAAGTACGACCTCATGCAGGACATCAACTGCCGCGGCAGTTTCCTGCTGTCCAAGCTCAGCATCCCGGCGCTGCGGGAATCCGCCGAGGCCGGTCGCAATCCGCACATCCTCACCCTGTCGCCGCCGCTGAACCTGGATCCGAAGTGGGCGGGCACGGCGCTGGGCTACACCATCGCCAAGTACGGAATGTCGCTCACCACACTGGGTTTGAGCGAGGAACTGCGCAAGTACGGGATCGGCGTGAACTCGCTGTGGCCGCGCACCACCATTGCCACCGCGGCGGTGAAGAACCTGCTCGGCGGCGAGGAGATGGTCGCCACCTCCCGCACGCCGGACATCTACGCCGACGCCGCCTACCTGGTGCTCACCTCGCCCGCCAAGGACACCACCGGCAACTTCTTCATCGACGACGAAGTCCTTGCCGCACACGGCATCACCGATCTCGACAAGTACCGGGTGGTGCCCGGCGACGGCCCGCTCACCACGGACCTGTTCCTCTGACCTCGATCGGCTACCTCGGCTGAGTGAGCTCAGCCGAGGCCGGCTGGCGCACAAGGGAATACGTGCGGTCGTGCGTGGTTGACTGGACGCATGAGCATTGCCCTCGTAACAGGTGCGAACCAAGGGCTGGGACGGGCCGTCGCGGCCCTGCTGGCCGAGCGGCTCGAGGCCGGATCCACCATCTATGTCACCGGACGCAACGCCGAGCGGGTCGCGGAGGCGGCGGCCGGGATTCCCGGTGCGGCGCCACTGGTGCTGGATGTCGGCGATGACGAGAGTGTGGCGGCCGCGGCCCGGCTGATCCGGGAACGGCACGACGGAATCGACATCGTGGTGTCCAACGCGGCGGCGCGGCGCACCGCGGAACGCAGTGACGCCGAGACGATTCACGAGTTCGTGAACACCAATAACCTCGGTACCACCCGCATGATCCGCGAGTTCGGGCCACTGCTGCGGCCCGCCGGCCGATTCCTGGTCGTGGCGAGCGCTTTCGGCAGCCTGCGCTATCTGGATCCGAGCCTGCACCACCTGTTCGACACCGACGTCATGACCCTCGACGACCTCGACCGGGTCATGCTCGAGTACGCCGAGCTGGTCGAGAACGGCAAGGACCGCCTGGCGGGCTGGCCGGAGTCCGTCAACTACCCGTCCAAGATCGGCCAGGTCGCCGCGGTCCGGATCTTCGCCCGCGAGGCGGGGCGCGACGTCTTCATCGGCGCGGCCTGTCCAGGTTTGGTGGATACCGAGGCCTCGCGGCCGTGGTTCACCGATATGTCGCAGGCGCAGCCGCCCGAGGCGGCGGCGGTGGATGTGGTGTCGCTGCTGGTGGATCCGGTGAATCCGGCCTTCGCGGGGCAGCTCGTCCAGCATCGGGTGGTGATCGGCTGGACGGCGTCCGAGGGCGGCGGTCCGGAGCAGCCCGACCGCCGCTGAGACGAAACATGGCCCGGGACACGGGGTCCCGGGCCATGGTCAGGCGAATATTTTGGCCGCTAGTCGATTCCGTAGAGGCGTTCCCAGTTCTCGCGGCTGGTGAGTTCCGGCATGGCGGCTCGCCAGCGGCGCTGCAGGTCGGGGAGGTCCCTGCGGAGCTGCCGGAGCACGCGGACGGTGCGGAGCAGCAGGCGGCGGGCGGTTTCCTTGTCGCGCACGCGGACCCGGACGCCGGACTGGGAGGCGTCGGTGACGACCACGTGGTTGAACAGGCCGACGTGCCACCAGTGCGCGTCCTCGCGGGTGACCGCGACCGGGCCGGGGATGACGCGGCCGGTCCACTGGTTGAGGGCGCGCTTGTAGAGCACCAGCAGCGGGTGGCTCGGCTCGCCGCCGGCGCGGCGAACGTGCAGGTGCGCGTTCGGGACCGGGGAGGTGGCGGCCGGATGCTTGACCGTCTCCGGGTAGTCCGAGCGCGAGCCGCGGGCCTTGGCCAGCGCCTCGATACCGCCGTCGCGCAGGATCTCCGGACCCCGCAGGTAGTCCTCGATGCCCTGCAGGGTGGTGTGCGCCAGGCCGTACTGCATGCCGACCAGGTACTCACCGATCTCCCGGAGCAGCTGGCGGGTAATGGATTTCCCGTCCAGGTCGTGGTGCAGCGAGGACACGATGAGCGAGTTGCGCGAGGAGAAGTAGCGCGCCCAGTCGTCGAAGTCCTTCCAGTAGAAGTCGGCGTGCCACACCGCGGCGTTCGGCAGGGTGACGGTGACGAAACCGTTCTCCCGCGCGCGCAGGCCGTATTCCACGTCGTCCCACTGGAAGAAGATCGGCACCGGCAGCCCGATCTTCTTGACCACCTCGGCCGGGATGAGGCAGGTCCACCAGGCCTGGTAGCCGGCGTCCACGCGGCGTTCCTGATGCTTCTTGAGCATGCTGGTGTTGCGCAGCGCCTTGGCCACCTTCTGGCCGTGGCGCAGCTTGCCCAGATTCGTCTCCTCCGCACCGACATTCAGATAGTCGGGGTTGAACAGGAACAGCATCTGCGCGCCCACCAGGGTGGGTTCCGCGGTCAGGTTGGCGAAGGCGTTGAGCCGCAGCACCGTTTCCGGCTCGCACAGGATGTCGTCGTCCATGAGGATGACGTCGGCGTGCTCGTTGGCGCCCGACACCTCGTAGAGGCCGCGCGTGAAGCCGCCCGCGCCACCGAGATTCGGCTGCCGGATGTAGCGCAGCTTGTCGCCGAACTTCGGCCGGGTCTCGGTGAACAGCGTCTGGTCCTGCACCAGGTCGGTGCCCTGGTCGACCACGTAGACGGCGTCGATGAGCGACAGCACGGCCGGGTCGGAGGCCAGGGCCGCAACGGTAGCGGCGCAGTCCGGGGCGCGGTTGAAGGTGCAGATGGCGATGGCCACCGGGCGCACCTGCTCGGGCGCGGCCGCGGTCCACTCCAGATCGGTGATCACGGCCTCGCCGCCGAGGGCCTCGATCTCCAGCCACAGCGCGCCGCCGTCGATGTACATGTCCAGCGGTGCGCGCAGCACCACGCGGCCGGTCTCCTTGACCACCGCGGTGTCGACCACCCGGCGGTGCCCGGCGATATCGGAGGCGGCCAGCCGGATCCG
Organism: Nocardia sp. NPDC059229; assembly: GCF_042754165.1. Taxonomy (NCBI): domain Bacteria; kingdom Bacillati; phylum Actinomycetota; class Actinomycetes; order Mycobacteriales; family Nocardiaceae; genus Nocardia; species Nocardia sp. NPDC059229. Next base: position 70,135 of record NZ_JBHZAK010000014.1, on the reverse strand, counting down.
TACCTTGCCGGTCGCCTCGAGGGTCATGGCCACCTCGACCTCGGTGACCTTGGTCCAGCGCTGCCAGTAGGCGGCGGCGAAGCGCCCGAAGTAGGTGTTGGTGTTGACCGACGCACCCTTTTCCAGGCGTAGCGTCTGCCGCTCGCGGGTGACCTTGCCCTTGGCCACCGCGTACAGGTCGTCGCTGATCTTCGGCGCGGGTCCGCAGAAGATACCGCGGGCCAGCACCAGCCGCTCCGGCGCGGTGTGTTCCGCGCGCAGGGTGGTGGGAGCCTCCTCAGCGTTCTCGCGTTCCTCGGTTTCGGTCACGGCCTGCCCAGCCGACGCATCCATGAATCCCTCGACATCCTTTGAATACTTAAGACACCGGCTCATCCGACGTGGTCGCACCGCCACTGTCACTGTCTTGCTCGGCGGGGCGAGAATATCAATCGCTATTCGCCGCGGCAGCGCGAACCCGCGCTAACGGCCGTCCTCGTGTGTTCCGGTGAAGACGAATTTCCCGTAGGCCCAGAATCGGAAGCCCATGGCCACCGCCTGGCCGATGAGTGTCCCGGAAACGTTGTCCGCCAACGGACTGTCCAGTCCGAGAACGTAGCGTGAAAATCCGAGACACCCCAGCTGCAGGCCGATGGCCAACACATTCAGCAGCGCGTAGACGAGGATGTGCCGCGCCCCGGTATCGCCCCGGTGGTCGGAGTAGGTCCACCACTTGTTGCCGAAATAGGTGACCACCGTGGCCACCCCGATGGAGATGATCTTGGCGACCAGCGGGGCGTGGAACAGCGGGCCCTCGCCGCCGGCGAAGACCAGCAGGTTGTAGGTGCCCGCATCGACCACGAAGCCGATCGCGCCCACCACCAGAAATGCCCCGCCCCGCTGCAGCAGGGCACGGACCTTGCCGGTCAGAGAGGCATTCGGGGTGGGTTCATCCACCGCCGTGGACTCGTTCGCAGGCACCGGCCGACGGTACCGCAACCCGCCGCACCCCTATACCTGTGAAGGTCGGGTACCCTCCCGGTGTTCATATTCGCCTCCGATCAGAGGATTGACCGGGTGGACTCCACCGAGCTTCGTATTGCCGCCATTGTGCCGTGCCACAACGAAGAGGCCGCCGTCGCGAAGGTCGTCACCGACCTCAAGGCCGCCGTCCCGGGCATAGTCGTCTACGTCTACGACAACCTGAGCACGGACGCCACCGCTGACAAGGCGCGCGCGGCCGGGGCGATCGTGCGGACCGAGAACCGCAAGGGCAAGGGCAATGTGGTGCGGCGGGCCTTCGCCGACATCGAAGCCGATGTGTACCTGATGGTCGACGGCGACGACACCTACGACGCCGCCGCGGCCCCCGAGATGATCCGCACCCTGCTGGCGGGCCCGTACGACCACGTGCTGGGCGTGCGCCGCGAGGTCGAGGCCGGCTCGGCGTACCGGGCCGGGCACGAGACCGGCAACAAGATCCTCAATGGCGTGGTGGGCAAGGTCTTCGGTGAGAACGTCGAGGACATGCTCAGCGGCTACCGGGTCTTCTCGCGCCGATTCGTGAAGTCGTTCCCGGCGGTGTCGCGGGAGTTCGAGATCGAGACCGAGCTGACCGTGCACTCGCAGCACCTGGGGGTCCCGCAGACGGCGGTTCCGGTCGGATTCCGTGATCGGCCCGCGGGCAGTGAGTCCAAGCTGCGCACCTACAGCGACGGCTTCAAGATCCTGCGCCTGATCATCGGCCTGGCCCGGCACGAGCGGCCGGTCGCCTTCTACGGCCTGTTCGGCACGCTGGCCTGGATCGTCTCGGTCATCCTCATCACGCCGATCGTGATCGAGTTCTATGAGATTCACCAGGTCCCGCGGTTCCCGACGCTGTTCCTGGGCTTCACGCTGCTGCTGCTCGGCAGCCTGGCCTGGACCGCCGGCCTGATCCTGGACGGCATCCGCCGCTCCCGGCACGAGGCCGCCCGCCTGATGTACCTGCGTTATTCGGCGGTCGGCGAGACCGGCCCCGATGCCCGGCCGGGCGGTTCGCTGCGATGACGGTGCGGCTTGCCGGGCAGAATCCCGACGGCAAAGCAGAATCGGACACCGTGGTAACCGAAGTGAACGACAGCACGACCATCCCGGCCCCGGCACCGGCCCCGGCCGCTCCCGCGCCGAAGACGGCCGGGCTGCGGCGCGCGGTGATCGGCATCGAGCGGCGGTTCGGTTCGGCCGCCGTGGTTTTCGTGCTGATCGCCGGCATCTTCGGTGCGGTGTGGTCGGTGGTGACGCCCCCGTTCTGGGGCCACGACGAGATCACCCAGTTCGGCCGGGCCTACCAGGTCGCGCACGGCGGCTTCCTGCCCGAGAAGATCCACGACGATCGCGGGCCGGCGTGGGGCGGCGACGTGCCGGTCAGTATCGACGCGCTGATGAGCTACGCCTTCAACGACTATCAGGACAACCCGGACGAGCCGGAGCCCATGGTCGCGGATCCGCACGTCTACGACCAGCTGGGCGGGGCCGCGGTCTCCGATCGGACCAAACAGGTGTGGTTCACCAATACCGCGGCCTACTCCCCCGTTCCGTACCTGCCGCCCGCCGCGGGCATCCGCATCGCCGAGACCCTCGACCTCAGTGTCGGCGGCATGGTGCTGGCCACCCGCTGGGCCGGGCTGATCGCTTACCTGGTGATCGTCGGTTTCGCGCTGCGCGTGCTGCGCGGCCACCGCGTGCAGTGGCTGGCCTTCACCGTCGCGGTGCTGCCCATCGCGCTGTTCCAGGCCGGGACCGTCACCGCGGACACCGTCACCAATGCACTGGCCCTGCTGGTGTCGGCGCTGGTGGTGAAGGGCCTGTTCCTCGGCGAGCGACTGACCCGGCCGGAGACGGTGGCCGCGCTGGCCACCACCGTGCTGCTGCCGGTGTGCAAGCCGACCTACGTCCTGATCGCCATGCTCACCGTGCTGATCCCGGTGCGCCGCTTCGGCTTCGGCGGCACCGAGCGGATCGCCGTGTGGCAGCGGGTGCTGCCGTGGGCGGCCGCGGGCGTCGGCGCGATCTCGTTCGCGGTGTGGATGAAGATCGCCGCCCCGACCGGTGACGGCATGAGCCTGATGCGGCCCGAGAAGCAGTGGGGCACTGTGCGTCCGGGCGACCAGCTGCACGGCATCCTCACCGACCCGTTGCACTTCCTGCGGATATTCGGCGACAGCATCGCCCGCCGCGACCAGCACTGGTTCACCCAGTTCTTCGGCGAGCTCGGCTTCTCCTACGTCGAGGTGCCCGCGCTCACCATCCTGGCGAGCCTGCTGGCCTTCACCATGAGCATCGGTGCGGCCGAACGCTTCCCGGCGCGCGGCGCGGACCGCACGCGCACCTGGCTGGTGCTGCTGACCATCGCGGCCAGCGTGGCCATGATCTACGTGACGTTGTACATGTCCTTCACGCCGGTCGGTTACTTCATCATCGACGGAGTGCAGGGCCGCTACTTCGTGCCACTCGCGGTGCTGGGCCTGGCGGTGGTGCTGCGCTGGATGCCGCTGCGGCTCACCGACGCCGCGGGCCGGGTCCCGGTGCGCGGCGTGGCGATCACGGTGGTGGCGGCCACCTCGGTGGCGCTCATCGCCGCGGTGATCAAGTATTCGACTATCGTCTGGGGATGACCCGCTGGGGAGTCCGATGGCGTCGATGGCCACGGGCGCGGCGAATTGCCGTGGTGTTGCTGATCATTGCCGCCATCCTGCTGACTCCCGTTGCGGCGGCCGCAGTGTTCCTGCGCCTGCAGGACGCCGGCACCCTGCGCGGCGATGCCCGCACCCGCGGCCACGACGCCGTCTGGCTGGGGCACGCCTGGGTCGACGGCCGCAAATCCGACGCCGATCTCGCCCAGCTGGGAATTCTGCTGGCCGGGACCGGAATCAAGGATCTCTACGTGCACACCGGGCCGCTCGACAATGACGGCACGCTGTCTCCCCAGCTCTATCCGCAGGCCCGCTGGTTCCTCGAGGCCGTGCATCGGGCGCTGCCCGGAATTCGCGTACAGGCGTGGCTCGGAGATGTGCTCACTCCCGAATTCGACGGTCTGAATACCGAAGATCCGAGGACTCGCGATCATGTCGTCACGACATCGTCGCAGGTACTCGATCTCGGATTCGATGGTATTCACTTCGATTTCGAACCGGTGCGCTCGGGATCGGGCGGCTATATCACCATCCTGGATCGGGTCCGCGCCGTCACTTCGGCCCGGCACGCGCTGCTGTCGGTCTCCGCTCCGGTTATCGATCCGCTACCCGGATTGCATTCGCTCGGCGTGGCCTTGTTCGATCACGGGAAATGGTGGTCGCAAGCCTATTTCGCGGAGGTGGCCCGGCGCGTGGATCAAATCGCCGTGATGTCCTATGACACCGCCATGCCGACCCGCGCACTGTACGGCGGATATGTCGCGCAGCAGACCGGTCTGGCCCTGCAGGTCACGCCGCCCGGCACGGATCTGCTCATGGGACTGCCCGCTTTCCGGGCCGAGAACGCGGCCCACCACGGCGCGGCCGAAACCGTCGCCGCCGCGCTGCGCGGCGTGCGCCTGGGGCTGGGCCGCACCGCGCGCGACCGCCGGACATTCGGGGTCGCGCTCTATGTGGATTTCGCGGCCACTCAACAGGATTGGGCCGACTACCGGCAGGACTGGGCCCAGCCCGCCGTCCTCAGCGGCTAGATGAGCTTTTCACCCGCGGCGACATAGGCGGATTCGGTCGCGGCTTTCTGTGGGCGCCACCAGGATTCGTTGTCGCGGTACCAGTCGATAGTGGCCGCCAGGCCCTGGCGGAAATCGTGGTACCGCGGCTCCCAGCCGAGTTCGGTGCGCAGCAGGGAGGCGTCGATGGCGTAGCGCAGATCGTGACCGGGACGGTCGGTGACGTGATCGAAATCGTCCGGGGCACGGCCGAATGCCTCCAGGATCAACTCCACCACGGACTTGTTGTCGCGTTCGCCGTCCGCGCCGATCAGATAGGTCTGGCCGATGCGGCCGCGCTCCAGGATTTCCCAGACCGCGCTGTTGTGATCGTCCACGTGGATCCAGTCGCGCACCTGGTGACCCGCGCCGTAGAGGCGGGGACGGACACCGTCGATGAGATTGGTGATCTGCCGCGGGATGAACTTCTCCACATGCTGGTAGGGCCCATAGTTGTTGGAGCAGTTGGAGATTGTGGCCCGCACCCCGAACGACCGCACCCAGGCACGGACCAGCATGTCGCTGGAGGCCTTGCTGGCCGAGTACGGACTCGACGGGTTGTAGGGGGTGTTCTCACCGAATGCCGAGGGGTCGTCGAGTTCCAGATCGCCGTACACCTCGTCGGTGGAGATGTGGTGGTAGCGGACCTGATGGCGGCGCACCGCCTGGAGCAGCGAATAGGTGCCGACGATATTGGTCTGGACAAACGGCCACGGGTCGGCCAGCGAATTGTCGTTGTGCGATTCGGCGGCGAAATGCACCACCGCGTCCACGCCGCCCACCAGGCGATCCACCAGCGCGGTGTCGGCGATGTCGCCGTGCACGAACTCGATTCGGTCCACGACCGGGTCGAGTGAGGCGCGGTTGCCCGCATAGGTGAGTTTGTCCAGCACGGTGACTTGCACACCGGGACGCGCAGTCACGGTCTGGTGAACGAAGTTCGCGCCGATGAACCCGGCGCCGCCGGTTACGAGCAGTCGCACAGGGAAACACTACGTCGGCCGGGGCGAAGGCCCGCGATGGGTACGGGAAGTTGCCTTCTTTACACCAGCCGGGCGGTCGTTGTGCGCGGAATCGGACATCCGGTTGAAACAAACGCACGTAATTGAAAGGCGGCCGCTCGGTCCAAATGTCGCAATTCCACGGTGCTGCCGCGACATTCGTGCGACCAGCATCACGACTTTCCCTGCGACGCGTGTGACCTTCCTCACACAGACTGCTGTGGGTAACGATCAGGCGGATCGTATATCTGCGTCAAAACCTTTCCCTTGCAGCGCGTTTCCACTACCTTGCAGACCGCGCGATCGTCTTGGTGAACAAAATTTGAACGGACGGACACGATGGGTTCACCGCTCGTTAGCTGTTCTCCATTTCGATTCGACGTGTCCCCCCGAGCTCTTCGATGAGGTTTCTACAAATGCTGATGAGGAAATTCGCCGCCACCGCGGCGCTGGCCGTAGCGGCCGTGGCCATCACCGCCGGCACCGTGAACGCCGCGCCCGCCGAGCAGGCCGACAACGGCGTGATCAACTACTCGGCCACCAACACCCCCGACAACGGTGCGATCATCCACACCGATGCCGGCTCCATGGTCATCGAGAACAACACCTTCGAGATCAAGGCCGCCAACGGCACCGTCGTCGCCGGCATGCCGCTGAGCTTCCGGGTCGACGACTTCGAGTTCCCGATCGCCGCGCAGATCAGCGACGACCACACCGCCAGCATCACCCCGCAGTACGACGTGAACCACGCCGTCTACAAGCCGGTCGCCCTGCCCTACGAGGACCAGGCTCCGTGGAAGTCGGACTACGACCGTGAGCAGGCCGCCTGGAACCGCCTGAAGGACACCATCTCCACCGGCGCCACCATCGGCACCCTGGTCGGCGGTCTCGGCGGCGCGGCCGTCGGCTGCATCGCCGGTATCGGTGTGGGTCTGGTCGCCACCGGCGCCCTGGCCACCCTGTTCGGCCTCGGCCCGCTCGGCGGCTGCGTCCTGGGCGCCGCCACCGTCGGCTTCCTGGGCACCCTGGCGGGTCAGCTGTTCGTGACCGCGCCGGTCGCCATCGCCGCCGCGATCCAGTACTTCTCCACCATCAACGAGCCGCACATCCAGCCGGCTCCGGCGAAGTAACACACGCCCACAGCATCACGAAACCCCCGCCCGGATCATCCGGGCGGGGGTTTCGCCGTATCCGGGCACAGCGGCCACGAAACAGATGTGGGGCCCGAGATCGGCGCCCCGAGCCCCACATCATCAATCAGGCTGCACCCCACCCGAATCGATCGGGCCGCACCCACCCGATCACGCCGTGCGGGCGACCTGCCCCGCCTCGATGCGGTCGCGGACGAAGCGGGCCACGTGGGCCAGGGCGGCCCGGCTCTCCGGCATGGCGGGGAAGATGGCCATGAAGGCGTGCACCTGTCCGCGCCAGATCTCGAGCGTGGCGGGCACGCCGGACTGGGCCAGGCGCTGGGCCATGATCTCGCTGTCGCGGCGCAGCACCTCGTCCTCGGCGACGATGAGCAGCGCGGGCGGCAGGCCGGCCAGCACATTGTTGACCGGCGACAGCCGCGGATCCAGGCGGCCGTTCACCTCGGCGCCCAGCTTGATCACGGACTCCAGCGCGGACAGCGGGATCAGCGCGTCGCGGCGGTAGTTGGGGTGGGCGCGTTTCTCGGTGCAGTCCAGGTCCAGTGCGGGGCACATCCCGACCAGTCCGGCGGGGACGGGCAGTCCGGCGTCGCGGGCGCGCAGGGCGGTGGCGAAGGTCATGTAGCCGCCCGCGGAGTCGCCGGCGAACACCACCTTCGAGGCCGGGACGCCGTGCGCCAGCAACCATTTGTAGGCGGTCAGGCAGTCGGTGACGGATCCGGCGATATCGGTCTCGGGCAGCTGCCGGTACTCCACGCTCACCACCGGCAGCCCGGTGCGCCGGGCGATGGCCGCGACCACGGGACGGTGGGTGTCGAGCCCGCAGAGGAAGAAGCCACCGCCGTGCATGTACAGGACCGCGCCGTCGCGCAATGCCTTGCGGGCCCCGGCGGGCCGCACGATCTCCATGCGGAAGCCATTGAGCCGTACCTGTTCCCGCTCCACTCCCCGCGGAGCCGGGCGCAGCTTGGCCAGGCTGTTGATGACGGTGCTGGCCACCGGCATGGATGCGACGGTGACGGGCACCAGCTCGCCGGCCGGACGGATCATGGTGCGAGCCACCACTGTCAGCGCACGGGCGGCGGCACTGGTGCGGTTCGGGTTCTGGACGGGGACGTCCTCGTGGGCCGTTTCGTGGACAGGCCGTTCGTGAGCCATCGCGCACCTACCTCGTTGTTGGCGCGCCGAGCCGTTCGTCCGGAGCGACCGATACGTTGGCTCGGCACCCGGCGCGCGAGAGTCGGCGCTGACATCTCACATAGCGTTATTTCAGAACACCATGAGAACGTGACCTACGCAACAGATATCGCCGTATCCGCGCGTACGTAAACGGCCGTGATCGATTCGAAGTCCACTCGGAACCTGACCGCCGCGCTCCGCCATCGAGCTGGCAGACTGTCGTGACATGCGCGGAATCATCCTGGCCGGGGGCACCGGATCGCGGTTGCACCCGATCACGCGCGGGGTGAGCAAACAGCTGGTCCCGGTGTACGACAAACCGATGGTGTACTACCCCCTGTCCACCCTCATGCTGGCGGGGATCCGGGACATCCTGGTGATCACCACTCCCGAGGACGCCGACGCCTTCGCCCGGCTGCTCGGCGACGGCAGCCGGTTCGGCGTGTCCATCTCCTATGTGGTGCAGCCGAAACCGGACGGGCTGGCCCGCGCCTTCGTGCTGGGCGCCGACCACATCGGCACCGAGAAAGCCGCGCTGGTGCTGGGCGACAACATCTTCCACGGCCCGGGCCTGGGCACCCAGCTGCAGACCTTCCACGACCTGGACGGCGGCGCGGTCTTCGCCTACCGGGTCTCCGACCCCACCGCCTACGGCGTGGTCGAATTCGCCGAGGGCCGGGCCATTTCCATCGAGGAGAAGCCCAAGGCGCCGCGCTCCAACTACGCGATTCCGGGGCTGTACTTCTACGACAACGACGTGCTCGCCATCGCGCGCGATCTGAAGCCGTCGGAGCGCGGCGAATACGAGATCACCGATATCAACCGCACCTATCTGGAGCAGGGCCGGCTGCACGTGCAGGTGCTGGCCCGCGGCACCGCCTGGCTCGACACCGGTACCTTCGACTCCCTGCTGGACGCCGCCAATTACGTGCGCACCATCGAGGAGCGGCAGGGCCTCAAGATCGGCGTGCCGGAGGAGGTGGCCTGGCGGCTCGGCTTCATCGGCGACGATGAACTCACCCGGCTGGCCGAACCCCTGGTGCGCTCGGGCTACGGAAAGTACCTGCTGGGCCTGCTGGACCACGGGCGAAGCTGGGAGTAGGCATGCGGATTCGGGAACTGTCGGTGCCGGGCGCGTGGGAGTTCACACCCCGGCTGCACGGAGACGAGCGCGGCGTCTTCTACGAGTCGTTCAAGGCCTCGGAATTCGAGAAGGCGGTCGGACGGCCCTTCGACCTGCTGCAGGTCAATATCTCCACCTCCGCGGCGGGTGTGCTGCGCGGCATCCACTACACCGAGAATCCGCCCGGGCAGGCCAAATACGTGACCTGTGTGCGCGGGGCGTTCCTGGACGTGGTGGTGGACCTGCGCCGCGACTCCCCGACCTTCGGCCGCTGGGACGCGGTCGTCATCGACGATGTGGAGCGCAAGTCGGTGTTCCTGGCCGAGGGCCTGGGGCACGCGCTGCTGTCGCTGGAGGACGACTCCACCGTCAACTACCTGTGCTCGCTGGAGTACTCCCCCGAATTCGACCGGGACCTGGACGCTTTCGACCCGGACCTGGCCATCGAGTGGCCGGCCGTCGGCCGCAACGGCGAACCGCTCACCTTCGTCCGCTCGGACAAGGACGCCGCGGCCCCGCGACTCGCAGATCTGAAACTGCTGTCCCGCCTCCCCGGAACTTCAGCGGACGGCTGAGAGCCGTCACCCGTCCCACACCCGTGCCGGCGGTCGGGTGCCGACCCGACTCCGGACGTCCCCGACGAGTTACCCGGATCCTTACGAAATCAGTTGTTACGTCACCGGGGCGCACCGCGTAATGCGGTGCGCCCCGGTGATTTTCGAAGGCGACGCCCGTGTGAGCTGCGAGCGGCACCATCGCGCATCAACCAACCAGTTCGACCTCCAGGTCACGGGCCTCCTGGCGGCGGGCCCGCAGCCTCGGGAGGAAGACCGTGAGGGCGACCAGGGCGCCGACGATGGAGACACCGGCGGCGAATTCCAGGCCGGGACGGTAGGTGTCGAGCATGGCCGCGGGGGTCGGGTTGCTCGGCACGTTCGAGGTGACGATGGCGGTGGTCACCGCGAGCACGATGGCCGCGCCGACCTGCATGGCGGTCTGCAGCACACCGGCCGCCAGGCCCTGCTCGTCATCCTCGATGCCGCTGGTGGCCTGGATATTGATGGCCGGGAACCCGACCCAGCCGATGCCGACCAGCAGCACCGCGGGCAGCAGCACGGTCAGGTAGGACGGTGCGGTGTCGATGCGCAGGTACAGCAGGTAGCCGACGGCCATGATCACCATGGTGATCGCGATGATCGGGCCGGTGCCGAAGCGGTCGACCAGCTTGTCGGAGACGAAGGCCGAGGCGACCACCAGCAGGCCGACCGGCAGCAGCGCCATCGAGAGCTTCAGCGGCGACCAGCCCAGGGTGTCCTGCAGGTACAGCGTGGTGATGAACTGCCAGCTGAAGTACGAACCGGCGACCGCGATGATGGCCAGGCTGGCCCGGACCAGGGTGGGCTTGCGCAGGATGCCGAGGCGCACCAGGGGGTAACGCACCTTGCTCTCGGCGTAGACGAACGCCGCACCCAGCACGGCCACCGCGACGAACGATCCGATGGTGCGGGCCGAGCCCCAGCCCGCCTGCGGCGCGGAGACCACGGTGTAGACGAGCAGCAGCATGGTGGCGGTGGACAGCAGCGCGCCAATCAGGTCGTGTCCGCCCTCCTCGGCGGGCTTGTCCTTGGGGACGAGGAAATACGCGGAGGCCAGCGCGGCGAGGGCCACCGGAACCGGGAGCAGGAAGGTCCAGCGCCAGCCGAGACCGGTCATCAGGCCGCCGAACAGCAGGCCCATGGAGTAGCCACCGGCGCCGAAGACGGTGTAGATGGACAGCGCCTTGTTGCGGGCCGGTCCCTCTTGGAAATTCGTGGTGATGATGGACAGACCGGTCGGCGCGGTGAACGCGGCGGCCAGGCCCTTCACGAAGCGGGTCAGGATGAGCAGCGCCGGCGAGCTCACCAGCGCGCCCGCGAGCGAGGCCAGCGCGAAGACGGCCAGGGCGATCAGGAAGACCTTGCGTCGGCCCAGCAGGTCGGCGGTGCGGCCGCCCAGCAGCAGCAGGCCGCCGTAGCCCAGCACGTAGCCGCTGACCAGCCACTGCAGGGTGGAGGTCTGAATGTCGAGTTCGGTGCCGATCGACGGCAGCGCGACGCCGATCATCGACACGTCGAGGCCGTCCAGGAACAGCACGATGCACAGGGTGATGAGCATGCCCCAGAGCCGGGCGGTCCACTGCGTGGTATCGGCCGCGGTGCTCACTGCGGGGCGGGTCTCGGTGGAAGTCACGAGAAGCGACAGTACATGCGCGTGCATCAAATGCACAAGCATTTAATGCAGTTGCATGCTTTCGATGGACAGACTAAGATGACCGCATGCCGAAGCCGACAGCAAGCGCCGAGAGGGGGAGCGCTGTCGACCGGCCCGTCATCACGCCAGTGGAGGCGTCGGGGCTGGTGGGTGAGTGGCGCGATCTGCTGGCCCGGCACGCGACGACCTCGTGCGCTCTGGAAAAGGAACTGCAAGGCCGCCACCACATCGGGCTCAGCGAATTCGAAACCCTGGACCGCCTCGTCGAATCCGGCAGTGACAGCTGCAAGATGAGCGATCTGGCCAATGACATCTATCTCAGTCAGAGCGCGCTCTCCCGCACGGTGGCGAGACTCGAGCGCGATGGACTGGTCGACCGCACGCTGTGTACCGAGGATCGCCGCGCGATCTTCGTCTGCGTCACGGAAAAAGGGCGCGAACTGCATCGGCAGGCCGCGCCCACGCACCGGGAGGTGCTGGCCCAGAACCTGGGCTAGACCGCCGCGCGCAGCGTCTCGATGACCGGAAGCGCGTCCACCGCAATAGAACTCACCGCCACGAAGGCTTCGCGGTAGCGCTCGACCTCGTGCTCCTTGTCCAGATACGAGGAGCCGGTGAGGGCTTCCACGTACACCACCGGCGGCTCGGTGGGTTCACCTGCGGCGGTGGGGAATTCGAGCAGCACGAAACGGCCCGCGTCCATGCCGTGGTGATAGCCGCACTCGGCGGGCAGCAACCGCAGCCGGACATTGGGCAGTTCGGCGAGTTTGCGCAGCCGGTCCAGCTGGCCTCGGGTCACGTCGTCGCCGCCGATGCGATGCCAGAGCACCGCCTCGGCGATCACCACATCCAGTTGCAGCGGCGATTCCGCGCGGGTGAGCAGCGACTGGCGCGCGGTGCGTACCCGGACCCGGCGGTCCAGCTGTTCGGCGGAGATGCCCGGGTAGGCTCCGGCCAGCACCGCCCGGTAGTACTGCTCGGTCTGCAAAAGCCCTGGCACCAGCTCGTTCTCATAGCTGGTGAGCCGGCTCGCCGCCTCCTCGAGCCCGATGTAGACCTCGTAGCCTTCGTCGATCACGTCACTGAACTCGGTCCACCAGCCGCGGGCCTTGGTCTCCCGGGCCAGCGTGGTGAGCGGTTCGATGGCGTCTTCCGGAGCCCCGTAGATGCGGCACATGGCCTCGACATCCAGACTGCGTAAAGACGTCTGTCCAGTTTCGATTCGCCAGATCTTGGCCTCGGACCATTCCAAGCGCTGCGCGGCCACCCGGGTCGTCATGCGCGCGCGATTGCGCAGGTCGCGCAGGTGCCGGCCGAGCTGGCGGCGCGGCACGGTCGATCCGGTAATCCCCTGCGGTAGAGCCATTCGTCCCCCTAAACCAGTGTTGCGATCGCATTGTTGCACAGGAAAACTCAGCGATCCATGGACGCGGGACGCGGCCTGGGGCGCAGATTTCGCACCGCCCCGTTGCAAGGATAGCGGCCGCTGGCCGGCCTACTTCCGGGACGAGCGCCGGCGGAAGCGCCAGAACTGAACTGCCTGAACATCTTTGGACAGCTGATTGACCGGTTCGGCCACATCCGAGAGGGCCTGGAACAGATCGTCGGCCATATCGGAGATGTGCGCGACCCGGGCCGCCAGCCGGGAGGCATTGAGCACGAACTCCAGCAGCAGGCGCACCACCGCGGCGATCACCAGGCCCAGCGGGACCGCGAACACCACCGCGAACACGATGCCCAGCCAGGCCGAGATTCGCCACAGCCCTATGGTTCCCACGATCGGGATGGCGACGGCGCTCGCCAGGCCGAGCAGATACGCCAGGGGCAGCAGCGTGCGGGTGGCGGCGCGCTGGAACTGCAGGTCCAGCAGGGCGCGGGCGGCGTCCACGCTCCAGGAGCCGAAAGCGCCTGGGCTGGCGAAGGGTTCGACCGGCTCCTCGGCCTCCTCGTCCGCGGCCAGCCGCCGGGACATGCGCCGGGTGGCGGACTCCTTGAAGGCGGCCCAGCGCCCCTCGGTGATGATCTCGTCGAACTCGTCGTATTCCTCGAGTTCGGCCGTGTTCCCGCCCGATTGATCGGTCATGCCGACGATCTCCTCTCCCGCAGACCTTTTCGGCCGACTCAGTGTCTCCGGTAACGCCGGGGTGCCGCAGGACGAGCCAGTGTGGTGTAGAACACGTCACGCTCGCGGGCGGGCGCTGGGCTCCGGATCCGACGACAGCCACCTTGACGGTGTTGTCGCAGGCAGGGCCGCTACCTCGAGGTCGTGTCGCAGCTGGGCCATGGTCACCATCCGGTCGGAACAAACCGGACGAATGCCCCTGCGGGACACAACCGGACCCGAGTTGAAAAAGAAGGTGTAACACCACGAACCCCCCGCTCCGATACGAGGCACAGAGCAGGAATCAGAACTACCGGGGAATGGAGAAACCAGTGCGTACGACGTTTTCGTCAGCCGTTGCGGAATCCGCGCAGGACTACATCCGGCGCGGCTGGACGGTCGCCGAAACCGCCAATGGCGTGTGCCTGGTCACCGACGAGAACATCGCGGGCATCGAGGTCACCGGCGACACCGCCGCCTTCGTGCGCCGCTACCTGCGGGCCAATGACCTGACCGGCCCGGTCATCGAGATCCCGGGCGCCGAGCGCCGCGAGATCCATCTCGTCACCGGCCTGCGCAAGGCCGAACGCGCCATCGAGGCCCTGCGCGAGTCCGGCGTGGTCGTCTACGCCGACGGCGCGGGCATCCCGTTGCCGCCGACCAAGCTGTCCGCCGGTGCGGCCTGCTGGGGCGTCGCCCCGCACGAGGCCCGCTGGATCCCGCCGGTGGTCGCCATCGCCGCCGGTGTCCGTGCCGCCGCCAAGGGAGCGCCGCAGGCGGCTCGTATCGCCTCCTGACGCCACCGGCTCTCACAACTACACAAAACCCGCGAGTGCACCCCGGCGCTCGCGGGTTTTGCCGTATCCGCATCCGAACGTTGCAAATTAAGCGATAACGGACATAATCCGAGGCTCCGGCATTGGCGGCCGCCGGGAGCCCGCGTCCGGCATTCCCGGCGGCCAGAGGTGTTCCGCCCGGTACGTTTCCGGGCGATCATGAGGTATGACCCACGTCACGGACAGCCCCCGGACATTGCTACGCACCTGCCCGCTCTGTGAAGCGGTGTGCGGCCTCGAGCTCACCCTGGACAGCACCGATCACATCGTCTCGGTGCGCGGTGACCACGCCGATCCCTTCAGCCGCGGCTTCATCTGCCCCAAGGGCGCCACCCTCGGACATCTCGACGCCGATCCGGATCGGCTGACCGCGCCCATGATTCGCGACCGCGCCACCGACACCTGGCGAGAGGCGAGCTGGGACGAGGCATTCGGGGTGATCCGGGAGCGCCTGCCGCAGGTGACGGCCGCGCACGGCAATCAGGCGGTGGGGCTGTACCTGGGCAATCCCAATGCCCACACCGTGGCCGGGGCGCTGTACGTGCCGCTGCTGATCCGGGCGCTGGGCACTCGGAACCTGTTCTCCGCCAGCACCGCCGACCAGATGCCCAAGCAGGTGTCGAGCGGGCTCATGTTCGGTGATCCGCTCACCGTGGCGGTGCCGGACCTGGACCGCACCGGCTATCTGCTGATGCTGGGCGCGAATCCGCTGGAGTCCAATGGATCGCTGTGCACCGCACCGGATTTCCCGGGCCGGCTGAAGGCGCTGCGGCAGCGCGGCGGGCGGCTGGTGGTGGTGGATCCGCGGCGCACGCGCACCGCCAAGCTGGCCGACGAGCACGTGTTCGTGCGGCCGGGCAGTGATGCCTACCTGCTGTTCGGGATCGTCCACACGTTGTTCGCGGAGGGTCTTACCGACGTCCGGGTCGAGGTGAACGGACTGGACGAGGTGCGGGCCGCGGCAGCCGAATTCACGCCGGAGCTGGTGTCCGGGCGCACCGGGGTGCCCGCCGAGACCATCGTGCGGATCGCGCGCGAGCTGGCCGCCGCGCCGACGGCCGCCGTTTACGCCCGGATCGGCACCTGCACGGCCGAATTCGGCACGCTCACGCAGTGGCTGGTGGATGTCGTCAATGTGCTCACCGGCAATTTCGACTCGCCCGGCGGGGCCATGTTCGCGACGGGGGCGGCGCTGGGCATCGTGCGGTCGCGGCCGTTCCGCCTCGCGCGCTGGGCCAGCCGGGTACGCGAGTTGCCGGAGGCCATGGGCGAACTGCCGGTGGCCACGCTGGCGGACGAGATCCGCACGCCCGGCGACGGGCAGATCCGGGCCATGGTGACGGTGGCGGGCAATCCGGTGCTGTCCGCACCCAGCGGCGCGCGCCTCGACACCGCCTTCGCCGGACTGGAATTCATGGTGAGTGTGGACCGCTACCTCAACGAGACCACCCGCCACGCGGATGTCATCCTGCCGCCCCCGCGCATCCTGCAATCGCCGCACTACGATTTCGCGCTGCTCAATTTCGCGGTCCACAACTACGCCCGCTACTCGCGGCCGCTGGTGCCGCTCGGCGCGAACGAGCTGTCCGAGGCCGAGGTGCTGGCCCGGCTGGCCCTGGCCGTTTCGGGTCAGGAAGCCCAACCCGGGCTGGATCCGCTCGGTGCGGTCGACGAGATCGTCATCGCCGGGACCCTGCACAAGGCCGGCCTGGCCGACCGCGGCAGCGAACTGCTCGGCACCGACACCACCGAACAGCGGCTGGACCTGATGCTGCGCCTGGGCCCCTTCGGCGAATGGTCCACCACGCCGGACGACGAGCACGAATGGCGCGGCAAGCTGAATCTGCAAGTGCTGCTGGACAATCCGCACGGCATCGATCTGGGGCCGCTGGAGCCCCGGCTGCCGGGTGTGCTGCGGACGGCCTCTCGCCGGGTCGAGCTGGCGCCCGCCGAACTGCTGGCCGACCTGGACCGGCTGCGGGCCCGGCTGGGGGTCGAGCGGCCGGAGATGGTGCTGGTGGGGCGGCGGCAGCTGCGATCCAACAACAGCTGGCTGCACAATGTGCCGCCACTGGTGGGCGGGTCGAATCGGTGCACGCTGCACATTCATCCGGAGGACGCGGCGCGGCTGGGGTTGAACGGGCAGGCCGTGGTGAAATCGGCGGCGGGCACGCTGACCGTGGACGTCGAGCCGACCGAGGACATCATGCCCGGTGTGGTCAGCCTGCCACACGGCTGGGGACACGGGGACAGCACGCAGACCGTCGCGCGGGAGCACGCCGGGGTGAATGCCAATGTGCTGACCGATGATTCGCTGGTGGACGCCCCGTCCGGGAACGCCGTGTTCAATGGCGTGCCGGTGACGCTGACCCGGGTGTGAGGCGGAGCCGGACCACACCGTGCGTTGCGACCGGAGCCGGTGCGCCCTGAAAGACCTCTCGGTATTTATGTTTCGAGCACCGAAGATCGACACCACCCAGGGGGATGACGGCCGCACGACACCACGGAAGCTCTGCGAAATGGACAAATCAGGAATGCGAAATCCCCGTGCCCCCTGGGGATCTCGCATTCCTGCGGTCCGAAACCACGAGCAGCATCCCCGCAGCTAAGGGCCGAAGGTCCCTTGTGGGTCCTTTCATCCGGGAGGATCCTCCCTCGGGAAGGTTTGTCCGGCAACAGTCGAGGAAGCCCCACCAGGGCAGATACGCCGGTTCACGCATTTGCCACACGAAAATAGTTAAACCGTATAGGATTTCGGATGGCCGAAGTTCGTGGCCGAGCCTCTTCCATCCGGTATTCAGCTACCAAAGGGGGCGCACGATGCCCGGTATCAGAAACGGCAGCGACGGCGAACGGGAACTGCAGGAGCGATACGGTACCGAGGAACGGGCACAACGCTTCTACTCCGATCAGGTGCGAGATCGGCTCAATACCCACATGATCGATTTCATCCGGCGCATGGACATGGCCTTCATCGCCACCTCCGACAAGCACGGTGAATGCGATGCCAGCTTCCGCGCCGGCAAAGCGGGCTTCCTGCACGTGATCGACGAGCGCACCGTCGCCTATCCCGAATACCGCGGCAACGGCGTCATGGCCAGCCTCGGCAATATTCTCGAGAACCCCCACGTCGGCATTCTCATGATCGATTTCGTGCACGACCTGATCGGCCTGCACCTCAATGGCACCGCGCGCATCGTGGACGACGCGCTCATGCGCCGCTGCGTCCCCGACCTGCCGGCCGATACCCGGGGGCGCATTCCGGAGCGCTGGGTGGTGGTGGATGTGGAGGAGGCCTACATCCACTGCCGCAAGCACATTCCGCACCTGGTCCCGGCCCAGCGCGAGCAGCGCCAGTGGGGTACCGACAATGTGCGCGCCAAGGGCGGCGACTACTTCCGGGCGAAGGAAGAAACCAACGCCCTGGTCGAGTCTTGACTTCAGCGCCGCCTAGTCGATCTTGAAGATCACCGCGCGCTGGACAATGAAGTTGATCACGGTGGCGGTGCCCTGCGCGACGCAGAAGGCGAGCCAGATCCGCCACCACGCATCGGGCAGCGCGTAGTAGCAGAGCTGGTTGATGCCGACCTGCAGCGCGAAGGTCACCGCGTACAGCAGCACCACCGCGATGAAGCGCCTGCGGCTCGGCTCGGCCTGGAAGGTCCAGCGCCGGTTGATCAGGTAGGCCGTGGTCGTGCCCGCGATGAAGCTGATGGACTTGGCCACCGGCAGCGGCAGTCCGACGAGCTTGAACAGCAGCGTGTACAGGCCGAAGTCGACGATGGCGGACAGGCCACCGGTGACCGCGAATCGGATGATCTGCGTCTTGAGATCAACGTCCGTACCACCCGGTTCATCGACGAGGGGCAGCTCGGGCGGCAGGGGCAGATGGGGTTCCGCGGTCACAACGCAGAAGAGTAATGCCCGGGACAAAGGACACAAGCCTCGAGACGGTTATGCCTGTAGCCTCTATGCCGATGTCCACGAAAGCTCAGACCACCACCGCGGCCGCCACCGAGCCCAGCTCGGCAGGCGAGGGCCCCGTCGTAGGCAAAGACACAGCGTTCACGGCGTCATCGGGTTCGTTCGACCTGCCGACGCAGACCCGGCGCCTGACCGGGTGGGGTCGCACCGCAGCCACCACCTCGGAAGTGCTCTCCACCGATGACCCGGAACTGATCGCCAAGGCGGTCGCCATGGTCGCGGAGGACAACGACTCCAAGCCCGCACACCTGCGTCGCGGCGTCATCGCCCGCGGCCTCGGCCGTTCGTACGGCGATCACGCCCAGAACGCGGGTGGCCTGGTCGTCGACATGACCGCACTCAACCGCATCCACCGCATCGACCGGGACTCCCGGCTGGTGGACGTGGACGCGGGCGTCAGCCTCGACCAGCTGATGAAGGCGGCGCTGCCGTTCGGCCTGTGGGTTCCGGTGCTGCCGGGCACCCGCCAGGTGACCGTGGGCGGGGCCATCGGCTCGGACATCCACGGCAAGAACCACCACAGCGCGGGCAGCTTCGGCAATCACGTGCGGTCCATCGATCTGCTCACCGCCGACGGCAAGGTGCAGACCATCGGGCCGAAGAAGAACGCCAAGCTGTTCTGGGCCACCGTCGGCGGCAATGGCCTGACCGGTATCGTGCTGCGCGCCACCATCGAGATGACGCCGACCGAGACCGCCTATTTCATCTCCGACGGCATCAAGACCGTCGACTTGGACGAGACGATCGCGGTCCACAAGGACGGGTCCGAGGCCAACTACACCTACTCCTCCACCTGGTTCGATGTGATCTCCGGGCCGCCGAAACTGGGACGCGCCAATGTGTCTCGCGGACGGCTGGCGAAGCTCGATGAGCTGCCGAAGAAGCTGCGCAAGAATCCGCTGAAGTTCGATGCGCCGAATCTGCTGACGGTGCCGGATATCTTCCCGAGTTTCGCGGTCAACAAGTTCACGCTGGGCATGGTCGGCGAGGCGTATTACGCTCTCGGCGGCAACTACACCGGCAAACTGATGAACTTGACGCAGTTCTACCACATGCTGGACGTGGTGTCGGAGTGGAATCGGGCCTACGGGTCCAAGGGATTCATCCAGTACCAGTTCGTGCTGCCGCCCGAGGCGCTCGATGAATTCACCAAGATCATCGTGGATATCCAGCGCTCGGGTCACCATTCGGCGCTCAATGTGCTGAAGTTCTTCGGCCCGGGCAACCCGGCGCCGCTGAGCTTCCCCATGGAGGGCTGGAACATCTGCGTCGACTTCCCGGTCCGCCCCGGTCTCAATGACTTCGTGCGCGAACTGGACCGGCGCGTCCTGGAATTCGGCGGTCGCCTCTACACTGCCAAGGATTCGCGGACCGACGCGGAGACCTTCCACAAGATGTACCCGCGGATCGACGAGTGGATCAAGATCCGCCGAAGTGTGGATCCCACAGGCGTTTTCATGTCCGATATGGCGAGAAGGCTGGAGCTTCAGTGATCAATGCGGTAGGGAACCCGCAATCCATTCTGCTGCTGGGCGGCACCTCGGAGATCGGCTTGGCGATCTGCGCCGAGTACCTGAAGAAGGGTCCCGCGCGCATCATCCTGGCCGCCCTGCCCGGTGACCCGCTGCGCGAGGACGCCGTGTCGCAGATGAAGGCCGCCGGCGCCTCCGAGGTGCAGGTCATCGACTTCGACGCGCTCGACACCGACAGCCACCCGGCCGTGATCGACGCGGCATGGGCGGACGGTGACGTCGACGTGGCCATCGTCGCGTTCGGCATCGACGGTGACGGCGAGATCTTCTGGCAGGACCAGCGCAAGGCCGTCATGATGGCCGAGATCAACTACACCGCGGCGGTTTCCGTCGGCGTGCTGCTCGGCGAGAAGATGAAGGCGCAGGGCTTCGGCCGCATCCTGGCCATGTCCTCGGTCGCCGGTGAGCGCGTGCGCCGGTTCAACTTCGTCTACGGCTCCACCAAGGCCGGCCTGGACGGCTTCTACCTGGGTCTCGGCGAGGCGGTCGCGAAGTTCGGTCCGCGCGTCACGGTCATCCGCCCCGGCATGGTGCGCACCCGGCTCTCCGCGCACGCCAAGGAGAACGGGCTCACCGTGAACAAGGAGGACGTCGCCCTCCTCGCGGTCGCCGCCTCCGAGAAGGGCAAGGAAATCGTCTGGGCCCCCGGCGTTTTCCGCTACGTCATGATGATCCTGCGCCACGTGCCGCGCCCGATCTTCCGCCGCCTCCCCATCTAGGCGACACGTTCTCGCACCGATACGCATGCCGCGTCCGGCACCCGGGCGCGGCATGCGCCGTTCCGGCCCGAAGACCCCGGACATCGGTGGTTGGGCCCGGCGGTCGGGTTCGCGTGCACCGCACTGGCTAGGCTGGCGCGCGGTCCATGGACACGAATGCGGAGGCAGGGTGCGGATGAGCGAGCGGGCGAGCGGACGGATGGGGGTGCTGGCGCGGCAGGCCGGTGGGGCTGTCGGGGAGGCGGTGCTCGCCGCGGTGCTGGCGGGCGTGGTGGCGGCGGTCGGGCTCGAGGCGTTCGCGACCGTGCACTGGCCGGCCTTCAACTCCTCCAATGTGACTCGCGCGCTCACCACCGTGGGGCAGGTGGCCGCCCTGGCCGTACTGGTGGTCGCAGTGGTGCTGCTCCGGTTGCACAGGTGGCCCCGGCTGGCGAAAGTGCTGTCCTGGGGCGGGCTTTCGGCCTTCGTGACCGTGACGCTGGGCATGCCGCTGGCCGCGACGAAGCTGTACCTCTTCGGGATGTCCGTGGACCAGGAGTTCCGGACGCAGTATCTGACGCGGCTGACCGACAGTGCGGCACTGCACGACATGAACTACATCGACCTGCCGCCGTTCTACCCCGCGGGCTGGTTCTGGATCGGGGGCCGGTTCGCCAGTCTGACCGGGATGGCCGGGTGGGAGGCGTTCAAGCCCTTCGCGATCATCGGCCTGGCAGTGGCGGCGGTTATCGCTCTTGTGCTGTGGTCCAACCTGATCCGGGCGGACTGGGCGGTGGCTGTCGCCGCCGCGACCACGGCGGTGACCCTCGCCTACGGCTCGCCCGAGGCGTACAGCGCGGTGCTCACCTTGCTGCTCGGACCCGCGCTGGTGCTGGCCTGGGGTGCGCTGCACCGGCCCGCCGAGGTCGGCGGCGATGCGGCGGAACCGACCGCGGGCGGGTGGGGAGCGGTGCTGGGTACCGGCCTGTTCCTCGGGCTCGCCGCCAGCTTCTACAGCCTGTACTTCGGTGTCGCGGTATTCGCGGTGTGCCTCATGGCGGTGATCGCCGCGGGACTCTCGATCCGGGCACGGCACACCTGGCGGGCGATCGGGCCGATCCTGGTGCGGCTCATCGGAATCGGTGCGGTCGCGGGTCTGCTGGCGCTCACCGTGTGGACGCCGTTCCTGCTGAAGTTCCTGTCCGGCAAAGCATCTCTCGGCTCGGGCTCCGCCTTCCACTACTTGCCCGAGACGGGCTCACGGCTGCCGCTACCGATGACCGAATTCAATCTGCTCGGCGTCTTCTGTCTCGCCGGGACCATCTGGCTGGTGCTGCGCGCGGCGAGTTCGCGTCGTGCGCAGGCGCTCGGCATCGGCGTCGTCGCCATCTATCTGTGGTGTCTGCTGTCCATGGCCGCCACTGCGGCCGGGACCACGCTGCTGTCGTTCCGGCTCGAATCCCCGCTCATGGCACTGCTGTCGGCCGCCGGCGTGTTCGCCTTCGCCGAGGGCGCGCGGGCGATCTACCAGGCGCTGAACGAGCCCGGGCGGTTCCGGATCGCCGCGGCGGCGGTCGCGGTGGCCGGTGCGATCGGGTTCAGCCAGGGCATTCCGACGGTGCTGGCAGCGGAGATCACCACCGCCTACACCGATACCGACGGCAATGGTTTCCGCGCCGACACGCGGCCGCCGTCGGCGGTGTCGAACTACCGCGAGGTCGATGCGACGCTGCTGGAGCAGACCGGCCGGCCACGTGACGCCAGCGTGGTGCTCACCGCGGACACCAGCTTCCTGGCCATCTACCCGTACTACGGATTCCAGGCTCTCACTTCGCATTACGCGAACCCGCTGGCCGACTTCGCGGCGCGCACCGCCGAAATCCAGCGCTGGAGCACGCTGAAGACGCCGCAGGAGCTGACCGACGCGCTGAACCACTGCCGCTGGCGTGCGCCGGACGCCTTCCTGTTCCGGCGTTCGGGCGACGACTACACGCTGCGGCTCTCGCAGGACGTGTACCCGAACGACCCGAATGTGAAGCGTTTCACAGTGTCCTTCCCCAAGGCGCTGTTCGATGACGCGCACTATCGGATCACCAATATCGGACCGTTCACCCTGGTTGTGCGTGTCTGAACACCTGTGCGAGACCAGGATCACTTATCCCCAGAAATCCTCCGGTTTCTGTGGATAAACACCGGTTTCTGTGGATAACTGCATGACTTGCCCGTGCGATCTCAGTCGAACCCGGTAGCGTGGGCCGCTGATTGCAAGGCACCCAAGAGTTTGCGTTGCAAGGCACCGAGGAGTTTGCGCGTGACACAGGGGTGGGCATCCAGCCCGGGGGACGACGGCGGTTCGGCGGTAGCGGTTCTCGACCACGCCGCCCCGGAAACGGCTCTCCCCAGGCTTTCTCGGCCACAGCGCGTCGCCCGCCGCATCCGGCTGGCCCGCGCCGATCTGATCGTCGCCGCGGCCTATCTCTCGCTGGCGGTGCTGGTGCTGTCGGGTCAGTGGCTGCACACCGATCGCGGCTACCTGATCAAGAGCGGCCAGGATCAGACCATGTGGGAGTGGTTCTTCGCGGTCACCGCCCACAATGTCGCGCATCTGGAGAACCCGCTGGGCTCCCTGCTGCAGAACTATCCCGACGGCGTGAACATGATGGCCAATACCGCCATGTTCGGCGTCGGCGTGCCGCTCACCCCGGTCACCCTGATGTTCGGGCCGACCGTCACCTTCGTGCTGGTGCTCACCGTGGGCCTGTTCGGGACCGCGTTCGCCTGGTACTGGCTGTTCTCACGGGAACTGGTGGCGTCGAAATTCGCGGCGGCCGTGGGCGGTCTGTTCTGCGGCTTCGCCCCGGCCATGATCTCGCATGCCAACGCACACCCGAATTTCGTGGTGCTGGCGCTGCTTCCGCTGATCGTGCTGCAGCTGATCCGGATGGCCCGGCGCGCGGAGCTCACGCGCGAGGTGCGCAAGGCGCGGCGCAACCGTGACGCCTTCGTGCTGGGGCTGCTGGTGGCCCTGCAGATCGCGCTCGGCGAGGAGCCGCTGCTCATCTTCGCGCTGTCCTTCGGCGTTTTCGCGCTCGTCTACCACCTGCACATTCCGCGCACCGGGTGGCGCGCGCTGCGTGCCATCACCCCGACGGTGCTGCTGGCCGCGCTGATCACGGTGGCGCTCACCGAGATTCCGCTGTGGTGGCAGTTCTTCGGCCCGCAGTCCTACCGGTCCATCGAGCACGGGCCGATGAACAACGACCTCGAGGCGCTGTTCCAGTTCCCGTCCGAGTCGCTGGGCGGGATGTTCTCGCACGGGCAGAACGTGGCCATCAATCCCACCGAGGAGAATTCGTACTTCGGCTGGCCGCTGTGGATCGTGGTCACGGTGGCCGTGGCGCTCATGTGGCGGGAGCGGGCGGTGCGCGCGGCCGCCGCGGTGATCGTGGCGTTCACCGTGCTGTCGCTGGGCGCGACCCTGATGATCGGCCACCACAACACCGGCATCACCCTGCCGTGGCAGCGGCTCGAGGATGTGCCGCTGCTGAATTCGGTGCTGGAGTCGCGCTTCACCATGGCCGCGATTCCGGCCATCGGCCTGATCCTGGCGCTGGCCACCCAGCGTGCCCTGGACTACTGGAAGGTCTCGGCGACCGACTGGCGACCGCTGGCCCTGTTCGGCGCACTGGCCTTCGCCCTGCTGCCGCTCACCCCGACCATCCTGCCCGCGGTGCAGCGCCCGCCCACCCCGGACTTCTTCGCGGACGGCACGGTGCGCCAATACGTTTCGCACGGTTCGGTGGTGGTCGCGCCGCCGCCGACCCCGCCGGATGCCCGCGCGCTGCACTGGCAGGCCGACTCCGGCTTCGAATTCCCGCTCGCGGGAGGCTATTTCGTCGGCCCGACCGGCACCTCCAAGAAGGGCCGGTACGGCCCGGACGACCGGCCCACCGCGAGCCTGCTGATGAAGGCGCAGCGGTCCAACACGATTCCGGTGGTGGACGACGCCACCCGGGCGCAGGCGCTGGCCGATCTGCGCTACTGGCGGGCCGACGTGGTGGTGCTGCCGCCCACCGACAACAGCGACACGCTGCGCCTGACCGTCGACCAGCTGATCGGCTTCCCCGCCCGATACGTCGACGGCGTCTGGCTCTGGGACGTGCGCGACCTGGTGGGCGCGAGCGCTCCGGCGTAGTCAGCCGACGCGGGTGTAGGTGACGTAGCCGCTGGTCGAGAGCGCGCGCGTGATCCTGCCATTGCTCAGCAGCAATTCGTGGGTGCTCTGCGGGTTGCAGCCGGAGCCGCCGGAGACGAGGGTGCCGGCGCCGACCGTGATGTCGCCGGCGCCGGGAACGCCCAGCAGGCGATAGTCGAAGACGCAGATCGGCCGGTTGTCGCGCAGCACCGTGGAGGTCACCACATCGTCGTTCAGGTTGCCCTGCCGGATGACCAGGCGGTAGTCGTCGGCATTGGCGTCGCTGGTGCCCGCCCATTGACCGATGAAGTCGCCCGGCACCCGGCCCGCGAGAGTCGAGGGCGGCACGGCGGCGATCGGGGTCTGCCCGCCGGTGGACACCGCGGTCGCCACGGTCGGCACCGACGCGGACACCGGTGCGCCACTTGTTCTTCCGTGGCTTTCCAGATCCGCCGTCACCAGGATCGCGCCGCCCGCGATCACAGTCGCGGCCAGCACCGCCAGCAGCCCGGTGAGCACGCCGCGGCCCACTCCGGACCCGGCCCGCGCCGGTTCCGGGACCCGATGCCGGTGCGGCGCAGCGTCTTCGAACGATCCGCTGCTCGAACCATAGGCCACGCCGTACGCGGGCGCGCCGGGCTCGGTGTAGTAGCGCCCGGGACCGAGCACGGTCGGATCGGTGCGGGGTGAGCGCAGCAGGGCCGGATCGGTGTGCGGGGAACGCAGCACCGTGGGATCCGTGCGGGGCGAACGCAGCGCGGCCGGATCGGTGACGAAGCCGATCGGCGGCGTGGTGTGCACGGTCGGGGGTGCGCTCAGCACGGTTGGGGTGGTCGCCACTCGCCACGCCGCCCAGGCGGCCTCGGCGAAATCCGTACAGCTGGGGAACCTTTCGTCCGGATGCTTGGCCAGCGCACGGTCGAAGACAGCGTCGAAGCCCGCGGACAGATCGGGGCGCACCTGTGTGACGTGCAGGGGCGGCGTGCTGGTGTGCGCGTAGATCAGCCCCGCCAGATCGGTGGCCAGGAAGGGCCGGGATCCGGTGAGCAGCACGAAAAGCGTGCAGGCCAGCGAGTATTGATCGGTGCGCGGATCCAGGAAGCGGCCGGACACCTGCTCCGGCGAGGCGAAGGCGAAGGTCGCGGAGATGTCCCCGGTCTTGGTGACGTGGGTGGTCTCGTCACGCAGCCGGGCAATGCCGAAGTCGGTCAGCAGGGCCCGTTCCGGACGGCCGTCCTCGGCCGGGGAGAGCATGATGTTCGACGGCTTCACATCCCGGTGCAGCACGCCCTTGCCGTGCGCGTAGTCGAGGGCGGAGGCGATGCCGCCGCCGACGCGCAGCGCCCGTTCGGGGGCCAGGCCCGAAGGACTGTCCGCGTCAGGGCCTTCCACGAACTGCATGGCGATCCACAGGCGTCCGTCGTCGAGGCCGCGGTCGTACACCGACACGATGTTCGGATGGTCGAAGCGGGCGGTGATGTCGGCCTCCCGCTCGAAGCGCCGCCAGCCCTCGGCGTCGGCGGTCACCTCGTCCCGGTTGAAGACCTTGAGGGCGGCCAGGCGCGGTAGCCGGGGATGCCGCGCGGCATAGACGGTGCCCGAACCCCCGGCCCCGATCCAGCGTTCGATGACGTATCCGGCGATCTCCTCGCCCGGCTTCAGATCGG
The DNA here is from genome assembly GCF_042754165.1 of Nocardia sp. NPDC059229. NCBI lineage: Bacteria > Bacillati > Actinomycetota > Actinomycetes > Mycobacteriales > Nocardiaceae > Nocardia > Nocardia sp. NPDC059229. The sequence continues at coordinate 43,716 of NZ_JBHZAK010000014.1, read as the reverse complement.
CCATGGTCGCGCACCTACCTACTTCAGGGGAGCCCTTTCGAGCCAGTCGGTCAGGAGGCTGTTCACCGTGTGCCCGGGCCAGCGCAGCACCATGACGAAGCGCGATCGCGGATCACCGTCGGGGAAGGAGACGGCGGCGAGCGCCCGATGGGCCTCGGTGTCCTGGGTGGCGGCCGGGTCCACGCCGGCAGCCGTGGTGACGGTCAAGGCGCCCGCCACGTCCTCGTGGGTGCGGGTGGTGACCCGGGCGTTGTTGCCGAAGAAGACCGCGGCGACGGAACTGCCCGGGCGGGTGTCGAAGTCGAAGACGTCGAAGTGCACCTGGCCGGTGCCGTCGTCGCCATTGCACAGCACGCGATGCGCGCCCTGGGCCACCTCGCCCGGACCCGGATCCCGGGGCCGGCAGGACCCGCCCTGCCAGCCCACCGCGGTGCCGGTGGAGGCGAGCTGCCCGACCAGGCTGGGGAAGGCGCGGGCGATGGCGACGTCGTCGCGCCCCCAGGACGAGACCAGCGCATCCGCGCTGCTGTACGTGATCAGTCCGCTCACATCGGTTTTGCGGCTGATCCGCCCGTCGGGCAGCAGGGTGAGGGTGGTGGGACCGTTGGCGCGGCAGGCATTGGCCGGCTCCCGGACCACGATCTCGGAGGTGCCGATGATGAGGCGGTCGCCCTCGTGGGGCACCCGGTCCAGTGGCGCGGAGAATTCGCAGTGGAACGGAGAGCCGTCGGGCAGCACACCGTCCACGCGATTGGACAGCACCGGATCGCCGATCTTGGCCTGCTGCACGGTCAGCCGGTAGTTGGTCTGCCCCTCGGTGGCCAGCCAGGTGCCCACGAACGTGTCCGGCACCAGGCCGGGCCCGGATCGGGCCGGTGGCGAATCGCCCTGGTGCAGTGCGAAACCCACGCCCGCGGCCGTCACCGCGGCCACCGCCACCGGGACCAGGACGCGCCGGTGTAAGACGCGCTGCCACAGCGGTTTCCGGCCCCAGCCCCGGAGCTGCCGCGACGGCTGCTGCGGCAGCAGACCGGCCGCGGCGGTCACCGCCAGGGCCGGATCGGAGTAGTACGCCTGGGTGGCGGCATAAGCGAAATCCGTACAGCTGTCGAAGCGGTCCCCCCGGATCCTTGGCCAGGGCCCGGTCGAAGACCTCGTCCAGGGCCGCCGGGAGCTCCGGATTCACCTCGCTCGGGCGCTGCGGCCGCTCCCGGGTGTGGGCGTGCACCCAGCCCAGCGGATTGTCGGCGCTGAAGGGCCGGCGGTCGGTGAGCAGCACGAAAAGCGTGCAGGCCAGCGAGTATTGGTCCGAGCGCGGGCCCACCGGCCGACCGCTCACCTGCTCCGGTGATGCGAAAGCGAAAGTGGCGGAGATATTTCCGGTATGGGTGTGTTTGGTGGTCTCGTCGCGCAGCCGGGCGATGCCGAAGTCGGTGAGCAGGGCGCGCTCGGGGCGGCCGCTGTCGGGATCGGCGATGAGGATGTTGGAGGGCTTCACATCCCGGTGCAGGACGCCCTTGCCGTGCGCGTAATCCAGTGCGGCCGCGATCTCGGTGCCGATGCGCAGGCCCCGGTCGGGCGAAACACGGTGCAGTTCAGCGGCATCCACGCCGTCGATGTACTGCATGGAGATCCAGAACTGGTTCTCGGCGACGCCGCGGTCGTAGACCTGCACGATATTGGGGTGGTCGAAGTGGGCGGCGATATCGGCCTCGCGCTCGAAACGCCGCCAGACCTCGTCGGCCTCGGCGACGTCGTCGCGTTTCAAGATCTTGAGGGCCGTGAGCCGGGGTAGCCGCGGATGCCGCGCGGCGTAGACGACGCCCGAACCCCCGGCCCCGATTCGCCGCGCGATCACATACCCGGCGATGATTTCGCCAGGTCGCAGCTCGGTCATGCTTCCTCTTCGTCTTCCGGCCCGGCCCCACGCCCAGTTCGGATAACAACCATCCTGACGGACATCCGCCGATTCGGCTACAGGTCAGCCGGTTCGAGGCGGCCGGAACGCCGGGAGATGTGCAGCCGCCGCGGGCGCGATGGTTAGAGTCGGTGCTCGTGCGCGCAGACTCCCGAGCGTTCCACCGCATCCGCTTCCTCGCCCTGGTGTCCGGGTTACTCGGATTCCTGCTGGCGGTGATCACGCCGATCCTGCCGGTGAACCAGGACCGGCCGACACTGCGTTGGCCGCAAGGGGATACGGCCGACGTCGCGGCGCCGCTGGTGTCGTACGTGCCATTGAGCCTGGACGTGAGCCTGCCGTGCCAGGTGCTGCGGGAACTGCCGACCGGCACGCTGTTCTCGACCGTGCCCGCGGCCTCGGGGCAGGCCGAGTCGAAGGGCCTGGTCGTCAAGGTCACCGACGAGCCCGGCAAGGGACGCACGATATCGGTGCTGGTGCGGCTGATTCCGCTGCTCAGTGCGCCGGCGGCGGAGATCCAGGACTGCACGGCGATCACCGTGCACTCGGACGCCGCCGAAACCCGGGTCGAATTCGCCGGCGTGCACCGCCAGGACGGCACGCCCTTCGCCGGCCGGGTCGGCGGGGACACCCGGCCGCAGGTGGTGGGCCTGTTCACCGATCTGAAGCGGGATCAGCTCGGGAACGCCTCCGCCACCGTGGATATCGACGCGCGCTTCACCTCCAGCCCGACCTGGCTCAAGCGCAGCGCGACGCTCGGGGCGGTGCTGTTCACCCTGCTCGCCCTCTACGCGCTGCACCTGCTGGACACCTCCGACGGCCGTAAGCCACGCCGATTCCTGCCCGCGCACTGGTGGCGGGTGCGGCTCGCCGACGTCGCGGTGCTGGGCACGCTGGTGGTGTGGCACCTCATCGGCGCCAACACCTCCGATGACGGCTACATCCTGAATATGGCTCGGGCCTCGAAGGTTTCGGGCTACATGGCCAACTACTACCGCTGGTTCGGGGTGGCCGAGGCGCCCTTCGGCTGGCCGTACGAGGTGCTGGCCTGGATGACCCGGATCAGCGATTCCAGCCCGTGGATGCGCCTGCCCGCACTGCTGGCCGGCATCGTGTGCTGGCTGGTCATCAGCCGGGAAGTACTGCCGCGCCTGGGATCGCGGGTACGACGCGACACCATCGCCATCTGGACCGCGGGACTGGTGTTCCTGGCCGCCTGGATGCCCTACGACAACGGCCTGCGCCCGGAGCCGCTCATCGCCGCGGGCGCGCTGCTGACCTGGTGCTCCATCGAAAGGGCCGTTGCCACCGGGCGTTTGCTGCCCGCCGCCGTGGGCGTGCTGATCGCGGCCTTCTCGCTGGCCGCCGGGCCGACCGGGCTCATCTGCATCGCGGCGCTCATCGCGGGCGCGCGGCCGGTGCTCATGGTCGTCATCAAGCGCGCCAAGGGCCCGGGATCGTGGCTGCTGCGTTACGGCGGGCTGCTGGCGCCCGGCGTGGCCGCCGGAACCCTGGTGCTGGTGGTGGTTTTCGGCGATCAGACCCTCGCCTCGGTCATGGAGGCGACCCGGGTGCGCAAGCTCATCGGCCCCAATGTGGCCTGGTTCGACGAGCGCACGCGCTGGGACGCGCTGCTCATGCTCTCCCCCGACGGCTCGCTGGCCCGCCGCTTCGGCATCCTGGCCATGCTGCTGTGCCTGGGCGTGTGCGTGATGGTGATGCTGCGCAAGAACGGCCGCATCCCCGGGACCTCGCGCGGGCCGTCGGCGCGGATCCTGGGCATCATCTTCATGTCGCTGTTCCTGATGATGTTCACGCCCACCAAGTGGACCCACCACTTCGGCGTGTATGCCGGACTGGCCGGATCGGTGGCGGCGCTGGCCGCGGTCGCGGTGGGGCTCAACGGGATTCGCTCGCCGCGCAACCGGACGCTGTTCAGCGCCGCGGTGTTCTTCCTGCTGGCCATGACCTTCACCGGGCCCAACGGCTGGTGGTACGTGTCCAGCTACGGCGTGCCGTGGTTCGACAAGGCGCCGCTCATCGCCGGCAAGGGCTTCTCCACGCTGTTCCTGGGCCTGGCGGTGCTGTGCCTGCTCATCGCCGCATACCAGCACTTCCGCGAGCCGTACACGCAGCCGAAACCGGTGCGCGGCTTCGACAAGTTCGCCAGCATGCCGCTCACCATCGCGGCGGCCGTACTGGTGCTGTTCGAGGTGCTGTCGCTGGCCAAGGCGGCCGTCGGCCAGTACCCGGCCTACTCCATCGCGGAGTCGAATCTGCGTTCGCTGCACGGTGATTCGTGCGCGCTGGCCAACGAGGTGCTGGTGGAGACCGATACCGCCGATTCGCTGCTGCACCCGTGGACCGGATCCGACGCCGACGGCCTGTCCGCCGAGAGCACCGGATTCACGCCCAATGGCGTCGCCTCCGACCTCACCGCGGACGCGGAGGAGACCGTCACCGGCGGGGCCAACTCGGTGAACGAGAAGTCCGGCAACAAGACGTCCAAGACCACCGGCGCGGGCACCGGCGGCGGCAAGAGCGAAGAGGCCGGCATCAACGGCAGCTCCGTCGCCCTGCCCTTCGGCCTGGACCCGGCCAAGACTCCGGTCGAGGGCAGTTACACCGATGGCGAGCAGCAGGTTTCGAAGCTCACCACCCAGTGGTACAACGCGGAGAAGCTGACCACTCTCCGCGCCGATCCCGCCTACCAGGTGCTGGTCGTGACGGCCGCGGGCCGCATCCGCTCCTTCAACAAGGACGGTGTGGAGACCTACGGGCAGGACCTGTTCGTCGAGTACGGCACCCGCGACGCCCAGGGCACTGTCACGAACACCGGGCGGATCCGGCCGATCGATATCGGCCCGAGCCCGTCCTGGCGCAACCTGCGCGTGCCGCTGGACCAGATTCCCGCGGGCGCCAATGCGATTCGCCTGGCGCTCGATGACGCCGACATCACCCCGCGCCAGTGGCTGGCCGTCACCCCGCCCCGGCTGCCCCGGCTGCAGACCCTGAATTCCCTTGTCGGCGACAGCGCTCCGGTGCTGGAGGACTGGCACGTCGGCCTCGCCTTCCCGTGCCAGCGCCCCTTCGATCACCACGACGGCGTGGCCGAGGTGCCCGAATGGCGCATTCTGCCGGACCGCGTCGGCCAGGACGCCTCCAATGCCTGGCAGGACGATATAGGTGGCGGCCCACTGGGCTGGACGGGATTGCTGCTCAAGTCCGAGACCCGGCCGTCGTACCTGAATCACGACTGGAGCCGGGACTGGGGCTCGCTCGAGAAGTTCACCCCCTATGTCCCGAATGCGAACGTCGAGCCGACCCTGGACGTCACCGTCCAGTCCCGCTCCGGCCTGGCCAAGGATTCGCCGATCAAGGTCAAGTAAGCGACCACCGGAAATGCCCGCTCGAAGCACTGCTTCGGGCGGGCATTTCCGATGATCTCGAGTATGCGTGCGGCACTGCCGCAGTGAACAGCGCCACTCTCAGCGGGGACAGATACCATCAGCAACCGTGCCAGACGCCTCCGCTGTACTGACAAAGCCGAATCCCCCGGCGACCGCCCCCGCGACACCGCGCGACTATCGCTTCGCGAAGCTCATAGCGATCGTCGCGGGCGTGCTCGGGGCGCTGTTCGCGCTGGCGACACCGTTCCTGCCGGTACAGCAGACCCAGGCGGAGGTGAGCTGGCCACAGGGCGGCTCGCTCGATCCGGTGCAGGCGGCACTGATGTCGCAGGTGCCCATCGACGCGAACGCCACCATCCCATGTTCCGCGGTCCAGCAACTGGATCCGCGCGGCGGCATCCTGCTGGCAACGGCACCACCGCAGGGCAAGGGCGCGGACCTGGAGGCCCTGTTCGTCCGCGTCTCCGGCGAGAGCGTGGACGTACTGGACCGGAATGCCGTGGTGGCCAGCGCCACCCGCGCCGAGATGAGCCAGTGCTCGCAGCTGGTCATCACCTCCGACAGCACCCAGACCTACGCGAGTTTCGAGGGCGTCACCCGCACCGTCGAGAAGCCCACCGCCGACGGCGGACGGGAACTGGTCACCGTGCCCGTGGACGGCCGCCTGCTCGGCGATCTGCGCCCCCAGGTGGTGGGCGTGTTCACCGATATGAAAGGCGGCGTGCCGGCGGGCCTTTCGTTCCACATGACCGTGGACTCCCGGTTCTCCTCCTCGCCGACGGTCATCAAGCTGGTGGCCATCATCGCCGCGGTCCTGCTCACCCTGCTGGCCATGGGCGCGCTCGCGGTACTGGACACCAGTGACGGCCGCGGGCACCGGCGCATCCTGCCGGCGCACTGGCTGAAGCCGACCTGGGCGGACGGCGGCATCATCGGCACCCTGCTGCTGTGGCACTTCGTGGGCGCCAACACCTCCGACGACGGCTACATCCTGACCATGGTGCGGGCGGCCCCGCACGCGGGCTACCTGGCCAACTACTTCCGCTGGTTCGGCGTGCCCGAAGCGCCGTTCGGCTGGTACTACTACGTCATCCAGGCCTTCGCCGAGGTCTCCACCGCCAGCCCGTGGGTGCGAATTCCCGCGCTGCTCTGCGGAATCCTGTGCTGGCTGGTGATCAGCCGCGAGGTCGTGCCGCGACTGGGCAACGCCGTGGCGAAGTCCCAGGTCGCGCTGTGGACCGGCGGCCTGGTGTTCCTGGCCTTCTGGCTGCCCTACGACAACGGCCTGCGCTCGGAGCCGATCGTGGCCCTCGGCGCGCTGCTGACCTGGGTGTCCATCGAGCGGGCCATCGCCACCTCGCGCCTGCTGCCCGCCGCGGTCGCGGTGCTGGTGGCGGCGTTCACGCTGGCGGCGGCGCCGACCGGTCTGATGTGTGTGGCGGCGCTGCTCGCGGGCATCCGGCCGCTGGTGCGGATCGTGGTGCGGCGGCGCAAGCAGTTCGGCGATCTGGCCCTGCTCGCCCCCATCGCGGCGGCCGGATTCCTGGTGCTGGTGGCGGTTTTCGCCGATCAGACCTTCGCCGGAATCATGGAGGCGAACCGGGTGCGGCAGGTGACCGGGCCGAATCTGGCCTGGTACGAGGACTATCTGCGCTACTACTACCTGTTCGTCGAGACCGTGGACGGCTCGCTGGCGCGGCGCTTCGCGTTCCTGCTCATGATCCTGTGCCTGATCACCACCATGCTGGTGCTGCTGCGCCGGCGGCAGGTGACGGGCATCGCGAGCGCGCCGACCTGGCGGCTCATGGGCGTGGTCTTCGGAACCATCTTCTTCATGATGTTCAACCCGACCAAGTGGACCCACCACTTCGGTTCGTACGCGGGCATCGCGGGTTCGCTGGCGGCGGTGACGGCGGTCGCCGTGTCCGCCACCGCGCTTCGCTCCCGGAAGAACCGGTCGGTGTTCCTGGCCGGGCTGCTCTTCACCCTCGCCGTCGCCTTCTCCGGTATCAACGGCTACTGGTACGTCTCCAGCTACGGCGTGCCGTGGTTCGACAAGACCGTCTCCCTGCACGGCTTCCAGTCCAACACCCTGATGCTGGTGCTGTTCGGGCTGGCGCTGGCCGTGGTGGCCTGGCAGTCGCTGCGCGAGGGCTACGCCAAGCCGATGGCGAACGGGAAGACCAAGCGCGGCCGGCGGATCCGCAAGTTCGCCGCCATCCCGCTCACCGTGGTCGCCGCGCTCATGGTGCTCTTCGAGGTGGTGTCGCTCCTCAAGGGCGCGGTGCAGCAGTACCCCGCGTACTCGCTGGCGCGCTCGAACATCGACGCGGTCACCGGCAACACCTGCGGGCTCGCCAATGACGTGCTGGTCGAGGGAAATGTCAACAGCGGCAACCTGACCCCCATCATCGATCCGGCCCACCCGCCGCAGAACGGCGACCCGCTGGCCGGTGAGAGCCCGGTCGGCTTCTCCCCCAACGGCGTCGCCGACAAGCTGGACGCCGACGGCGTCGAGGTGAAGCCGGGCACCGGCAACACCTCCACCCAGACCGTCGGCCCGGCCTTCGAGAAGGGCCAGAACGCGGGCACCGGCGGCGGCAAGGGCGCGCAGGGCGTGAACGGGTCCACCGTGGCCCTGCCCTTCGGCCTGGACCCGGCCACCACCCCGGTCATGGGCAGCTACCAGGACGGAGTGCAGCAGCCCGCCGAGCTCACCTCCAGCTGGTACCAGCTGCCGCCGCGCTCGGACGACTCACCGCTGATCGTGATTTCGGCGGCCGGGCGCGTGATGTCGTTCGACGACACCGGCAATATGACCTATGGCCAGGACATCTTCCTGGAGTACGGCCACCACAACCCGGACGGCACCGTCACCTTCCTCGACAAGTACCGCCCGCTCGACGTCGGCCCGGCCCCGTCCTGGCGCAACCTGCGCATTCCGCGCTCGGCGCTGCCCGACAATGCCGACGCGGTCCGCATCTATGCCCGCGACCCGATCCTGATCGGCGATCAGTGGCTGGCCTTCACCCCGCCGCGGGTGCCGAAGCTGGTGTCGCTCAACAGCTATCTGGGCTCCACCCAGCCCATCCTGCTGGACTGGGCCGTGGGCCTGCAGTTCCCGTGCCAGCACCAGTTCGATCACCGCAACGGCGTGGTGGACGCGGCGCCCAAGTACCGCATCCTGCCCGACCGGCCGCTGGCCATCAGCTCCACCAATACCTGGCAGGCCGAGGAATTCGGCGGTCCGCTGGGCTGGGCGGAGATGCTGTCGGCCTCCAAGACGGTGCCGACCTATCTGAAGGACAACTACGCCCGCGACTGGGGCTCCCTGGAGCAGTACGAGCCGTTCTATCCGGATCCGTCCGACCCGGCCAAGGCCAAGTTCCCCAAGCCCGCGCAGGTCGACACCCACGTGGTGACCCGCTCCGGGTTCTGGTCGCCGGGGAAGATGCGCGTCTTCTGACCCGGGACACGTGACAATCGGTGGCCGCCCGCGACGTCGCGGGCGGCCACTGCTGTTTCGGGTCCTATCGAATTCCAGCCGCTATTTCTTGACGTCCACGTGGGCTACCCACTCGTAGACGGGCAAACTCCCCTCCGGAGTGTCCTGCCAGCGTGACGTCACTCTGTAGCGCTCGTACCCGCCCCCGAACGCGACTCGCAGTTCGACGCCCGGTGGCGTGATCGGGACGATCCGCGTTTCGAGGCCATCCGGCCCGCCTTCGAGTAGCGCCAAAGGTGAGGTACTCATAGCTGAAGGCTCTCACATCTGTACGGGTCACCCGATAGATTCAGCGCAATCGGCGAGCCGCCTGAACAAGCCGCCCGTGAGCGGGGCGAGGCGGGTTTCAGACGGAGCGAATCGGTGTCAGACGAGGCCGAACTGGCTCAGCAGGCCGCTCAGCAGGCCGCCGATGATCGGAATCTTCGAGGCGCTGCCGGTGCCCATGCCGCCCACCGGAACCGCGGTGACGCTGACGCCGATGGTCTGGGCGTTGTTGCTGGTGCTGCTGCCGTCGTCACTCGCGATGAGCGTGTACGTACCCGCCGTCGTCGGGGTCCACTGGTAGGTCGCGTGACCGGTGGAATCCACCGGAGAGGCGCCCATGTACGTGGCCGCGCCGCCGGACGGGCTTCCGATCCAGAAGCCCACCTGGCTGCCCGCGTTCGAGCCGCCGACCGACGCCGTCAGGGTGTAGGTGGTATTGACATGCGCCAGCCCGGTCCCGGCCGACAGCCCGGTGACCTGTGCGGAGGCGGCCGGTGCGGCGGACAGGACGGCCAGGGCGGTCGCGGCGGTGGCCGCGCCGATGATCGTGTGCCGAATTCGAAGGGTAGCCATTACTGCTTCGCTCCCAAGCTCTCATTTTCAAAATTGAAATGAGATGTTTTCACACACGAGGTCGGGTCGCAATGGCCGGCGCCGAATTCCGCAATGGCGCGCGCCGAACCCGCCGAAACAGGCGCGGCTACAACGGCAGCAGATGGTGTTTGCGGGGATTGCCCGGAGCCTTCTTGTCGCGCAACAGGTGCAGGGCGCGCCGAATTTCCAGGCGGGTGGTGGCGGGCTCGATGACCGCGTCGATATAGCCGCGTTCGGCCGCCACCCACGGCGTCGCGACGGTGGCGTTGTAGAACTCGATCATCTGCTTGCGCATGGCCGCGCGCTCCGGCTCCGGGGCCGCCGCCAGGGTCTTGGCGCCGATGAGCGACACCGCGCTCTCCGCGCCCATGACCGCGATCCGGGCGGTGGGCCAGGCCAGATTCACGTCCGCGCCCAGCTGTTTGGACCCCATGACGGCATAGCCGCCGCCGTAGGACTTGCGGATGACCACGGTGACCTTCGGGACCGTGGCCTCCACGAAGGAGAAGATGAACCGGCCGCCACGCTTGATGACGCCGATCTTCTCCTGCTCCACCCCGGGCAGGAAGCCCGGGGTGTCGACGACGAAGACCAGCGGGATTTCGAAGGCGTCGCAGAGCCGCACGAAATGGGCGGCCTTGTCCGAGGCGCGGGCATCCAGCGCACCGGCGTAGACCAGGGGCTGATTGGCCACCACGCCGACCGTGCGGCCGTCCACGCGACTGAAGCCGCAGATGACGTTCTTGCCCGCGGCCTCACCGAATTCGTGGAACGCGCCGTCGTCGAAGATCCGGAGCAGGATCTCGTGCATGTCGTAGCCGGCATTGTCGGCATCGGGCACGATGCCGTTGAGTTCCAGGTCGGTGTCGGTGATCTCCGGTTCCAGCCCGGGATTCACCACCGGCGGCAGCTCCGTGCAGCTCGACGGCAGATAGCCGAGGTACTCGCGCACCCACTCGAAGGCGGCGGCCTCGTCCGGGGCCACGTGGTGGATATTGCCGTACTGGGCTTGGGATTTCGCGCCGCCGAGCTCCTCGAGGCTGACGTCCTCACCGGTGACCTCGCGAATCACCTTGGGCCCGGTGACGAACATGTAGGCCGCTTCGGTGGCCACCACCACGTCGGTATTGATGGGCGCGTAGACCGCGCCGCCCGCGCAGCTGCCCAGGATCATGGAGATCTGAGGCACCAAGCCGGACAACGGTTCCTGACGCCGGCCCAGCTCGGCGTACCAGGCCAGCGAGGTCACCGCCTCCTGCACGCGGGCGCCGCCGGAGTCGTTGATGCCGACCACCGGGCAGCCCATCTTGGCCGCGAATTCCAGGATGCCCGCGACCTTGCGGCCGAACATCTCGCCGACCGAACCGCCGTAGACGGTCTGGTCGTGCGAGAAGACGGCCACCGGGCGGCCCTCCACCAGGCCGTGGCCGGTGACCACGCCATCCCCGAAGAGAGCGGCCTTGTCGCCCGGATTGCGCACCAGCGCACCGACTTCCACGAAAGTACCGGGATCCAGCAGCATCTCGATGCGGTCGCGGGCCGAGGGAATTCCCTTCCTGGCCCGCTTGGCGATTCCCGCATCTCCCGCCGGTTCCCTCGCGATGTCGAGCTTGTGTCGAAGGTCGGCGAGTTTGTCGGCGGTGGTGCTCACTGGACACTCCTCTCGGCAAAAATCTACTTTCGCAGAACTCGTGCCGCGGTGGTGCTATTTCGTTGTGGTGTCGATCTCCGACAGTTTTTTGGTGAGATCGGCGCCGATGGTGGCGATCCGCGGCTCGTCGATGATCTGGATGTGATCGCCCGGAATGTGGATGATCTCCAGATTCGGAATGTGTTCCTGCCAGCCGCCGTTCGGCCGCCGGTCCGCGAAACGCGGTTCCAGCTCGATCATTCCGTCGTGGTAGCGATCGGCGAGGTAGAGGGCGACGGCGCCGTCGTACTTCGACGGCTCGATCTTCTGCAGCTCCTTGCTGTCGATCCACGATGTGCGCTGATGCTCGACCACGCCGCCCGGGATGTCGACCCCGGCGAACTTCAGCAGCTCCATGATGATGTCGATCTGCTCCGCGTCGGACGCCGCGGCCAGCTCCTCGAGCTGCTCCTGATCGAGTTCGCCATTGAAGCCGTAGGTCTTCTGCGCGAACGCCTGGTAGCGGCGGATCCGCTCCACCCGCTCCTCGGGGGCGTCACTGAAGGGCTCGACCGGAATGGCCAGGTCGATCAGGCCGACGTGCCGGACGTCCGCACCCTCGGCGCGCATGATCTCGCCGACCTTCAACGCGAACACCGCGCCCAGCGACCAGCCGTAGAAAATGTACGGGCCCTCCGGCTGCCGCTTGCGGATCTCCGAAATGTACTGGTGCGCACGCTCTTCGATGGTGCCCTCGACCCGCTCCAGGCCGTACATCGGAGTCCCGGCCGGGAGCCGGTTCAGCAGCGGCTCGTACACCAGGGTGTTGCCGCCCGAAGCGTGGAACACGAAGACCGGCACCGCATTCGAACCGGCCTCCTTCGCGCGCAGCGTGCGCACGAAGCCCTCCAGATCGGAGCTCTTGCCCTGATAGCGGACAACGACCTCGGACAGCTGCTCGATGGTCTTGCAGGCACGCACCTCGGCCGGATCGACCTCGGCCTTGACCCTCTCGGACAGCCGGGCCACCAGCTTCTCCAGCGTGGTGTCGTCGATCTCGGGCAGCGGGTTGAAGATGCCGCCCGCCGTCTTGCCGGTCACCAATGCCCAGGTGGCGAAGGCGAGTCGCTCCTCGCCATTGCGCGGGGGCACATTGTCGGCGTCGGTCTCGGCGATCGGCGCGGCGGACTCGTGCTCCGCGACGATCTCCTCGGCCTCGGCCACCACATCGGTGGTCTCGGTCTTGGGCAGCAGCGCGGCCGGATCCTCGCCGGCGGCCATGGCGGCCCGCGCGGCGGAGATGAAGTCGGCGTCGACGGCAATGTCCTCACCGGCGGCCTGGCGCGCGGCGATGTCGGCGAGCTGATCGCGGTGCTCGATGGCGTAGCGCAGCACCTTGCCGACCTCGAGCAGGCTGGCGTCGCGCACGGCCTGGATCTGCAGCTGCGGAATGTCGAACTCGTATTCCACCCGGTTCTTGATCCGCATGGCCATCAGCGAATCCAGGCCCAGCTCCATCAGCGGGATCTCCATCGGGAGGTCCTCGACCGCGTAGCCCATGGACTCGGCCACGATGATGGCCAGGCGCTGCTCGATGGTCTGCGTGCCCTTGGGATCCCAGCGCTCGCCGGGGGCCGCCTCGACCGCCGGAGCCGCCTGGACGGCCGCGACCGGCTGTGCCACAGCCGATTCCGGCAGCGGCGCGGCCAGGGGTGCGTAGGTGGGGAGAGACGCAGTGACGACGGCGTCGAAGAGCGGGCGGAAGGCATTGCCCTCCTTGGCGTGCACCGACACCGACGCGCCGCCCGGGTGGGGGGTGAGCGTGGTGGTCAGCGTGCCCGTGGCAGGGACCGCGCCGTGCGCGATGGAGGCGCCGACGGTGACATCCGAGAGCACCTGCGCGGCAGCGGCATTCACCAGTGCGGCCAGGTCGGTGACGGCCGGGGCCTGCACCTCCCAGACGTGGCGGCCGTCCGGCAGCGCCACGTGCGCGCCCGGGACACGAGCATTGCCCGCACCGCCTCCGAAGCCGCCGGTCACCTTGGGCCAGTACTGCTTGCGCAGGAACGCGGTGCGCGGCGCGGCGGCGTAGTCACCGGCGGGCAGCAGCGAGGGCAGGTCCACCTTGTGGCCGTGCACGTACAGCTGCGCCAGCGCGGAGATGACGCCCGCGGCCTCGTCCTCCTTGCGCTTGAGGGTCGGGATGAGTGCCGCATTGTGCACGCCCGCCGCGAAGGTGGTGCCCAGGACCTGCATGAGCGCAACGGAATTCGGCGCCAGTTCCAGGAAGGTGGTGATACCGGTGTCGACGGCCTGCCGGATCGCGTTGGTGAAGTACACCGAGCCGCGCATGTTCATGACCCAGTAGTCCACGTCCTGCACGGGCGCGTGCCCGGCGCGGTAGACGGTGTCCTTGTGGACGGTCGAGTAGAGGTCGCGCTTGAGCTTGGTGGGCTCGATGCCGGCCAGCTCGGCGGCGAGTTCGCCCAGCAGCATGTCCATCTGCGAGGTGTGGCCCGCGCCGCGGGTCTGCAGCACGCGGGCGAACTTGCCCTCGGCCTCGGCGCGCGCCACGATCGCGTGCACCTGGTCCGGCATGCCGCCGATCACCGTGTTGTTGGGCGCGGCGTAGACCGCGACCTCGATCTCGGGGAACTCGGTCTCGACCAGCTTGGCGATCTCCTCGGCGGAGTACTCCAGCAGCGCCATATTGCGGACCTGGTCGTCGGTGAGCATGGCCTCGCCCTCGGCCATCAGCCGCGAGCGCGCGCAGATCACCCGGACCGCGTCCTCGAGCGGCAGACCGCCCGAAATGTACGCTCCCGCAACCTCACCCTGGGAGTGGCCGACCACGCCCTCGGGCTCGGCGCCGTGCGCGCGCAGGATCGAGGCCAGACCCACCTGGATGGTGAAGGTACCGACCTGGCCGGTGCCGATGTCCCAGTCCATGGAGTCGTCGAGGATCATCTCCTTGACCGAGTACCCGGCCTCGTCCATGACCAGCTCGTCGACCTGATCGACGGCCTTACGGAAGATCGAGTTCTCGGTGTAGAGCTGCTTGCCCATCTTGCGGTGCTGCGCACCGAAACCGGCCATCACCCACAGCGCGCCCTTGGCGGCGGGGGAATCGGCGGTCCAGACGCCATTGCCCGGCTTGCCCTCGGCGATGGCCCGCAGGCCCGCGATGGCCTCGTCATGGGTCTTGGCCACGACCACGCCGCGCGAACGGCCGTGATTGCGCTTGGCCAGCGTCCGGGCCACATCCGCCAGCGGAGTCGCCTGTCCCGCTTCGGATTCCAGCCAGTCGGCCAGATCCTTGGCGGCGCGCTTGCGCCGCGACGGCAGGTAACCCGACACCGGGAGGATCAGCGGCATCGGCTCTTCGCGATTGCCCCACTCCGGTTCCGGCGCAACGGTTTCGGTGATGGCCTCGGCCTCGGCGACCACGTCGGTGGTCTCGTTGTCGAGGCCGGTGGTCTCGGAAACCTCCGCTGCGGCGAGGGCCGGCACGTACTCCTGGATGACCACGTGCGCATTGGTGCCACCGAAGCCGAAGCCGGAGACACCGATGGTGGCCTTGCCGCTGTAGCGCGGGAATTCGGTGGGCTGGTCGATGACCTTCAGGTGCGCCTGGTCGAACGGAATGAAGGGGCTGGGACCCGCGTAGTTGAGGTGCGGCGGAATGACGTTGTGCTGCAACGCCATGATGACCTTCGCGAGAGCCGCGGCGCCGGCCGCGGCCTCCAGGTGACCGAAATTGGTCTTGGCCGAACCCAGCAGGGCGGGCTTGTCGGCCTCACGGCCCCGGCCGATGACGCGGCCTAGCGCATCCGCCTCGATCGGGTCGCCGATGGGGGTGCCGGTGCCGTGCGCCTCGATGTAGTCGACCTGGGACGGCGGGATTCCGGCGTCCCGGTAGGCGCTGCGCAGCACATCGGCCTGCGCGTCCGGGTTCGGGGCCAGCAGGCCGTTGGACCGGCCGTCGCTGTTGACCGCGGAGCCCTTGACGACCGCGTAGATGGTGTCGCCGTCGCGCTCGGCGTCGGCCAGCCGCTTGAGCACGACGAGACCGCCGCCCTCGGAGCGGACCATGCCGTCGGCGTCCGACGAGAACGCCTTGATGTGACCGTCCTTCGACACACCGCCATTGGCGTCGAAGGCCAGCGTCGCGGCCGGGGACAGCAGCACGTTCGTGCCACCGGCCAACGCCAGATCGGCCTCGCCGTTGCGCAGTGCCCGAACGGCCTGGTGCACCGCTACCAGCGAGGACGAGCACGCGGTGTCGACGGCCACCGACGGGCCGCGGAAGTCGTAGAAGTACGAGACCCGGTTGGGGATGATGGCCGAAACGCTGCCCATGATGCCGTAGCCCTCGGCCGAGAGCGGCGTGCCCGGATCGGTGTTCCCGACCGCCATGCCCGCGATGATCATGAACTCGGTGCTGGTCGAACCGATGAAGACGCCGACCTGCTCACCCTTGAGGGTGTTGGCGGGAATCCTGGCGTGCTCCAGCGCTTCCCAGGTCAGCTCGAGCGCCATCCGCTGCTGCGGGTCCATGCGCTCCACCTCGACCGGGGAGATGGCGAAGAACTCGGCGTCGAAGTTCTTGAGGACGTCCTGGTCGAGGTAGCCGCCCTTGGTGTTGGACTTGGCGATCTGCTCCACGAGGCGCGGATCGTCGAGGAACTCCGCCCAGCGGCCCTCGGGTAGGTCGCGAATCGCGTCACCGCGGTTGATCAGGAAGTCCCAGGTGGATTCGGGCGTTTCGCCCGCACCCGGCAGCCGGGTGGACAGACCGACGATGGCGACATCGTGCGCCTCGCCCGGCTGGAAGCCCCGGGTGTAGAACGAGTCGTCGGCCGCCTCGGCGGGAAGGTCGGGCTCCCCATTGATGATTCGCTCCGCCAGCGAGGCGATGGTCGGGTGCTGGTAGACGATGGTCGCGTTCAGCAGGACCCCCGTCAGCTCCTCGATATCGCCACCCAGTGCGAGGGCATCGCGCGAGGCCAGGCCGAACTCCTCCATCGGCCGGTCCACGGTGATGTTCTCGATCGGCTGCCCGGTCGCGTCGGCGACCCAGCGGCGCAGCCATTCCCGCAGGTCGGCCACCGACATGTCGGCCGCGGCAGGTTTCTGCGTGGCCGCGCCTTCGGCCGCCGGTGCGTTCTCGGTCGTCTGGGTGGGGTCCGTGCCCTCGTTCTCAGCCATCAGTTCCTCAAGCTACCTGTCTGCTCACGGTGCGCGGCGTTGTTATCGAGACTCTCGCCGTTCCTGCCCGAACGGCTCTGTCTTCGCGTGCCGGAATGGCACTGCCTTTCATGCATGAATGGCGCGAACCGAACGGGCTCGCGCCATCCAACTTCGAGACGGTCGTCTCACTCCTCGTCTGGTGCATCGGGGAAGGCCTGCTGCGTGTAACCACCACGCAGCGTGCCGCCGATGTACTCCGCCTTGCAGGCACGACGGGCGATCTTGCCGCTGGAGGTACGCGGGATCGAACCGGCCGGAACGAGGAGGATGTCACGCGCGGTGACACCGTGCCGGGACGAGATGGCCGCGCGGACCGCATCCGCGATGGGCCCCGGGTCGGCCTTGCCCGCGCCCGGGCCGCGCTCGGCCACGATGACCAGCTGCTCGCTGGCGTCGTCGGCGTCGTACTTCAGGCCCGAATGGCTGTCCTGCGCAAAGACTTCGGCGGGCAGCTGGTTGGCGGGCACCGCGAAGGCGGCGATGAAACCGGGGCGCAGCATGGTCGAGGCCTCCTGGGCGGAGTACTCGAGATCCTGCGGGTAGTGGTTGCGGCCGTCCACGATGACCAGGTCCTTGACGCGGCCGGTGATGTAGAGCTCGCCGTCCACGTAGACGCCGTAGTCACCGGTGCGCAGCCAGATGCCGTCGGCGGGCACGCCCTCCGCGTGGCTGTCCTCGGGCAGTCGATGCGCGAGCTGGTTACGGAAGGTCTTCTGGGTCTCCTCGGCGCGGCCCCAGTAGCCGATGCCGATGTTGTTGCCGTGCAGCCAGATCTCGCCGACCTGCCCGTCGGGCAGCTCACGCGCGCCCTCGGGAGCGTCGATGGAGTCGCCGTCCACGATGGTCGCCCACTGCGACAGCGCGATGTAACCGCAGGACACCTGGGCGATGGAGTTCTCCGCGCCCTGCTCGACCTTCTTCACGCGACCGGCATTGAGCTCGAGCCGGTCCACGTAGATGACCTTGGCCTCGTCCTCGTGCCGGGTGGCCGACACGAACAGGGTGGCCTCGGCCATGCCGTAGCACGGCTTGATGGCGGTCTTGGGCAGGCCGTACGGGGCGAACGCCTCGTTGAACTTCTTCATCGAGGTGGTGGTCACCGGCTCGGAGCCGTTGATCAGGCCGAGCACGTTCGACAGGTCCAGCGACTCGCCCGGCTTGGGCAGGCCGCGCACGGCGGCGTGCTCGAAGGCGAAGTTCGGTGCGGCGGCGAAGGTTCCGGCGCCGTCGGACACCGCGGCCAGCTCGTTGATCCAGCGCGAGGGCCGGCGTACGAACGAGGCCGGGGACATGATGGTGATGTACTTGCCGCCCACGGCGGGCAGGATCACCGTCAGCAGACCCATGTCGTGGTACAGCGGCAGCCAGGTCACGCCGCGCGAATTCTCGTTCAGATCAAGCGCGTTCACCATCTGCAGCACATTGGTGCCGACACCGCGGTGGGTGATCTCGACACCGGCGGGCACCCGGGTGGAGCCGGAGGTGTACTGCAGGTAGGCGATGTCGTCGACCACGATGTCGGGGCGGATCCAGGACTCCCCGACGCTGTCGGGAATCGCGTCGACGGCGATGATGCGCGGGCGCTGGGCCGCGGGCAGGGACCGGAAGAACTGGCGGACACCGGCGGCGGAGGAGCTCGCCGTCAGGATCGCGGAGGGCGTGCAGTCACCGAGGACCGCGTGCAGGCGATCGGTGTGGCCCGGCTCGTCCGGATCGAACAGCGGCACGGAGATGGTGCCCGCGTAGATGGCGGCGAAGAAGGAGATGACGTAATCCAGGCCCTGCGGAGCCAGGATCGCGACCCGATCGCCCCGCTTGGTCACCTGCTGCAGTCGGGCGGCCACCGCGCGCAGCCGCGTACCGAACTGACTCCAAGTGAGGTCCTGGTACTCACCGTCGCGCTCGCGTGAGTAGTCGATGTATCGGTAGGCCAAGTCATTGGCGTCGTTACCGTGAGTGTGCTTCTCGACGTAGTCGACGAGGGTGCGTCCCTCGGGAATCGTGATGTTCCCCGTTTCGTCGAGGTAATCGTCGAAAGTCTCGTCCATTCCTTCTTCTCCTCCGAGGCACACGCGGCATGAGACGGCATGCATTGCCGCTGTTACCTGTGAGGCCCCGACTCTCTTCGCCCGCGGGAGCTCCATGCGAGAGCCAACCTGCAGAATTGTGTTGCGGTCTGCGCGGTGACCGTCTAATGGCTAGATGTTCTCAAACCAGGGACATGTTACAGAGGAGCCGCCCGGCCATGCTTCGGAGCGGCCGAACATCTCCCAGCTCACACCTCTGGACTAGTGCTTCACCGGCGCGAATGCCTCCAAATGGGTGGGGAGCGCCCCACATAGGACACAACTAGGACTGGATGTGAGTTGCCGCACGCACCGGGTCTCGGCAGTGCCGCAACCCGGAGCACTTTACCGGGTGACCCCGAAACTGGGGGGTCGGTCGGTGGGGGTCACACCGCCGGTGAAGTACCCAGCGACCAGGGTGCGCCCGAACGCATGAGGTTCGCTGCGCAACGGCTTACGTATGCGCAGGGTGCGGAGCGTTTTCGATGAGACCCGACGCCCAGTTCACCGTCCACTCGGTGGCGGTGGTGCCGTTGTCGTCCACCTGGTAGCCGTTGTAGAGGCTGTGCACCGGATTGCCCGCGGCGCGGACCAGGATGTTCAGGCTGCCGAGGATATTGTTCGGGCTCAGCGCCTGCCGAGGGGAATCACAGATCAAATCGCCTGCGGCGCAGATGGTGAAGGTGCGGCCGGTGAGCTTGCCGTAGCCGCCGCGCGGTCCGGTCATGGTGATACCGGGGACGTTCAGGCCCTTGAGCGCCACCTCCGCGCCCACGCCGGGCGGGGTCGGGCCGATCTCGACGGCCTCGCCCGGATCGCCGACATCGCGGCGCCCGTCGGCGATGGTGGTCACGCCCAGCACCAGGTCCTCGGCCACCGGGCCCTTGCCCGCGCCGATCTGCGCGGCGATATCACCGACGATCACCGCACCCTGCGAGAAACCCGCCAGAACGTAAGTGGTGAGCGGACATTGGGCGGCGGTCTGCGCGAGCTTGTCGGTGGCCCGCTCGGCGCCCTCGGAACGGCTGTTGTTGTAGGAGGATTGCCCGTCCGGCGGAATGGCGACCGGATTGGAGAACTGCGCGACGTACGGGACGGTGTAGACCTCGACCCGCTCGTCGGGGAACTTGGCCCGAATCGGGTTGGAGATGTTCAACATCAGCGACGCCGGGTTCGCGGCCGGGCTGTAGGGGTCGTCGTTGCTGTTCGACTCCCAGGTGCCCGGCACGGACAGCATGAACACGTCCGGGCAGGTGGCCGGCTGCGAACTCGGACGGGGCGGGGCCGGCGGCTTGGGACCGGGCAGCCGCAACCGCCCGGCCAGCAGGTACCACAGCAGCAGCGCCACCACGACCACGATCACGATCGCGGCGATGGCGAGCAGCAGGCAACCCACCGGGCGCGACCCGGTTTGTCCGATTCGGCGTCGCGTCGTCACTTGTTGCAGTAGCTCTTCGAGGCGACGTCGTAGTAGATCTTGCCCGCCTGCTCGACCGTCATCTTGGACGGATCGAAGGACGGATCGGAACCGGCGATCGCGGTCACGTAGGTGATGATCTGATCCTGCGGGGCGTTCTCCGACTTACCCTGGCACACCAGATTGGCCGCGGTGACGGCGATGTCCGGGGAACCCGGGGTGATACCGGCCTTCTTCAGGTCGTCGAGGAAGCTCTTCTCCTTGTCCGACAGCGCCGGGGAGCCGTTCGGGGTGGTGATGAACTGGCTCGGCACCGGAGCCGGGCGCTCGGCCGTGGAGCTGGGGGTCCCGGCATCCGGCGCGGCCTGCGGAGCCTGCTGATCCGTGGACGGCGCGGCGTCGCCCGGGGTGGCGGGCGCGGCGGCCGTGGTCTTGGTTGTTGTCAGCGTGGGCGTGCTCTTGGCGGTCGAGTCGTTGCTACCGCAGGCGGCGAGCAGTCCAGCGGCGGCGATGGCGGCCACCACGCCGAATACCTTTCCACGGGTACCGTGCATCAATTTGCTTCCTATATCTGTCAGGGGCAAGAGGTCGCCCCCAGGCTAGCCGCAACCCGGGACGGAGTCCCGGGCCACAACGGAACCACATCCACTTCTTAGGGCCGATTAGGGCTGTTTGGCCGGAAAGTCTCAGTTGGGACGGACCTCCGGACCCAGCGCCGGAATGGGCGCGGGCTGCGCGGGATCGGCAGGTGGGGGCTCGGGCGCCGGGGCCGGAGCCGGGGCGGGTGTGGGGGCTGGAGCCACGGCAGGTGCGGGTGCCGGAGCAGGCGCGGGGGTCGCGGGCGGAGCCGGCGCGGCCGGGACGGCCGGAGCAGCGGGGGCGGCGGCCGGGGTGGCCGGCACGGGGACCGGAGCCTCGGGAACGGGGGCCGGCGGCACGAGCTGCGGCAGAGCGGGCAGCGGGAGTGCGGGCTGCGGCGCGGCGGCGGGCTGCTGGGCAGCCGGCTGGGCCGGGCCCGGCTTGGGCTGCTCGGCGCCGGGGATGGCGATCGGTCGGCCGTCGAAGGTGGCCGCGGCGGCCCGGCCGTCGCGGATGGTGATGGTGCCGCCCTGGAAGGTCTGCTGGGTGCCGCCCGGGGTCGGGCTGTCGTCGGAGATCGGGTAGCCGAGCGGTCCGTTCTCGAACCCGGTTGCGCCCCAGGCGTCCATGATCGGACCGCTTCGCACACCCCAGGCGCCCGAGAGCGGGCTCCAGTAGATATTGCCGCCCTCGAAGCCGGACCAGCGGCCGAAGTCGCGCACCGGCTGCTCACTCGAGGTCGGGAATCCGTAAGGGCTGTTCTCGAATCCGAGCTGCGCGTACTTGCCCAGGATCAGGCCCTGCACCAGGTGCGCGCCGGTCCTGGCGCTGAAGTACATGGGCCCGTTCTCGAAACCCTGTACCGCGCCGTCCTTCTGGGGCGTCCGGGCCTCCTGGCCGGTGGGGTACCCGGCCGGGCCGCGCTCGTAGCCCTGCCTGGCCCATTCGTCGAGGATGGCCCCGCGCACGGCCTGCGCACCGGTCTGCGGGGTCCAATAGATCGACCCGTGCTGGAACGGCTGCAGTCGGCCGCGGCCGTCGGGCAGGCCGCCCTCGCCCGCGATCGGGAAGCCCAGAGCGCTTGCCGCCGTGCCCAGTCCGCCGTAGCTGCCGCCGATCGCACCCGCGACCGGCTGGGCGCCGCTGGCCGGCGAGAAGAACACCTTGCCGCCGCGGAAGTCCTGGGCCACGCCGCCGGGCAGCGGGTACTCCGCGGTGAGGCAGTCACCGAGCCAGGAGTTGCCCTGCGCCACCGGCGCGATCGCGCCACCGGTCCTGCAGTCGACGGGGGTCGCGTCCACGCCCAGCGCGGTGGCCGTCTGCGGCCAGGCCTGGCGCATCTCGAAATCCCAGTACGGCCAGGTGTGGGTGCCGGACTGGCGGTAGTTCACCGAGACGGGGATGTTCAGCTTGTTGAGCTTGGCCACGAAGTTCTGGGTGCTCAGCCGGGACAGCACCTCGAGGCCCAGGCCCGCGTAATTGCTGGTGATGCCCGGAATGTCGGAGAGCGGGTCGGTCGTGCCCGCGACGCCGTTGCCGCTGGAGACGTAGAGGGCCACGCCCTTGAGCTTGTCGGCCAGCTCGTAGGGGTCGTGTTCCTTCCAGGCCGGGCTGCCCGGCGGGCCGAACATCTTCGACGAGTCGAAGCCGCCCGCGTCGTGCATGGCGAAATCGACCGCCTGCGGCATACCGAGCGAGGTCAGGGTGAGAAAGCCGGAGTAGGAGGCGGCCGAGCGCACCCAGCCGGGATTGCGGGCGGCCAGCGTCATGGCCGCGGTGCCGCCCATCGAGAGTCCCTCCACCGCGCGCACATCGGTGGCGCGGAACTGGCTCTCCAGCAACGGCGGGAGCTCCTTCACCAGGAAGGTCTCCCACTGGTAGTTGTGGCCGTTGTCGGGGGCCAGCCAGTCGGCGTAGAAGCTGGACTGGCCGCCGATCGGCAGCACCACCAGGGAATTCTTGTCGGCGTAGAAGCCGGCCGCGCCCGCGTCCTTGGTCCAGCCGTTCTCGTTGTCGGTGGCCCGCAGACCGTCGAGCATGTAGACGACGGGGAACCTGGCGTCCGGCTTGGCATTCCAGTCACGCGGCAGCAGCAACTGGACTTCGACGGGTGCGCCGGTGGCCGGCGAATTCACCCACAGGGCGACCCGGTGGTCGTTGAGCCACGACATCTTCTGGATGGACGCCGCGGGAGCGGCGGGCGCATCCGGTGCGGCGCTTGCCGGTCCGCACTGCGCGAAAGTGCCCGCGGCCAGCGGAAACAGCGCCGCTACAGCACATGCCATCCAGCGCACGCGCCTGCTCTTGATCCCACGGACAACTCTAGCCACACAAGTGTTGTACCTCCGCAAGCCCGTCAGTCCCGGCAGGACACACGGAAACCACCCATTCCACAGCAAACGTCCAGTTGCCAGCCCGCCTCCCCGCGCGTTCAGCGCACAGCTGAGATCCGTCGGCGTCCCACACGGGTGCCGGCGGTCAGGTGGCAAACCGATTTCGGGCGTACCCCCGGAGTTACTCCGACCGCCACGAAATCAGCTGCCGCGTTGGCATACGTCCAGAATCAAACCCCCAGTGCGGCGAGGATGTCGGGGCGGGCGGTGGCCAGCTGGTCCTGCCAGTAGGGCCATGAGTGGGTGCCCTCGACCTGGAGGTTGTAGTGGGCGCCGATGCCGAGCTGGGTCATCCGGCCCACGAACGAGAGTGTGTTCACCATCGACAGGGCCTCCAGCGCAACGGCATTCGTGGTGTTGAAGATGCCGACGGGCGAGTCCGGGTGGTCGTGCGGGCCGAGCACGCCCCAGGACGCGGAGATGAACATGGGCAGGTTGCGGAGCTGCGGTGCGAAGACGAACGGGTCCATGCGCAGCCACTGCGGGCTCCACGGCCAGGCCATCGAATCCACATTGAAACGGCCGGCGTCGAGCATCGCGATGCGGATGGCCTCGCGCATGCCGGGCGCGGAGATGTTCAGGTAGCCCGAGAACGAGGAGGCGTGCTTGAACTGGTCGCGGTGATAAGCGGCCAGCGCCAGTGCCGCCGACCCGCCCATGGACAGTCCGGCCACCGCATTGTTGGTCCGGGAGACGCCGTAGCCCTCGAGGAAGGCGGGCAGCTCGTCGGTCAGGAAGGTCTCCCACCGGTAGGTGAACTTCTGCCCGTTGGTGTTCGAGGGCGATCGCCAGTCGGCATAGAAGCTGGACTGCCCGCCGACCGGCATCACCAGGGTGACATTGTCATTGGCGAATTGCTGCAGGGCATTGGTCTCGAAGCTCCAGGCGTTGAAGTCGTCGCGGGCCCGCAGGCCGTCGAGCAGGTACAGCGCCGCGTCACCGCCGTGCGCGGCCCACTGCACCTGCACCTTGATCGGGCCCATGCTGGAGGGCACCATCAGCTCCTCGAAGCCGCCCTCGCGGGCGCGGTGCTGAGGATGCGCGGGCATGGCGAGGGCGGGCGCCGCCAGCGCCGGGAGCGCCAGCACGGCCGCGACGACCGCGAGGGCGCGCCGCCAGCCGCGTCTGACGCGGGCGCGTCCGGACATCCGAATCGAACCGTGCTGCGGGCATGACGAAGCGCCCTGTACTGCCATAGAGATCGATCTCCTGAACCGCAGGGGGAACCACACCGACGTGACGGGAGTCACGGACAACGGTGCACTCTACCGTCGACCCGGAGATAATCGGCGGGTATCCGGTTCAGCTGGCGTGTATCTCGGCCCTGCCGTCGTGGAAAACGATGGTGCCGTGCTGGAAAGCCTGCTGCGCTCCGCCCGGAATGGGCGTTTCATCGGAGGTGGGAAAGCCGAGTGCGCCAGCGGGTCCCGCCGCGCCCGCGTACGCGCCGCCGATCATGCCGCCCACCGGATGCGCGCCGGTGGCCGCCGACCACACCACCCGCCCGCCCCGGAAGTCCTGCGCCGCACCACCGGCCACCGGATACTCCGCGGTCAGGCAGTCACCCAGCCACGACTTCGCCAGCGCCACAGGCTGAATCGCGCCCGCGGCGGCGCAGTCCGGCTTGGTCGCCTCCACGCCCAGCGCGGCCGCCGCCTGCGGCCAGGACTGCCGCATCTCGAAATCCCAGTACGGCCAGGAATGCGTGCCGGAGGGCCGGTAGTTCACCTGCACCGGAATGCTGAGCTTGTCCAGCTTGGCCACGAACTGCTGAGAAGAGAAGCGCGACAACACTTCCAGCGCCATGCCGACCCAGTTGGTGCTCACGCCCGGAACCCCGGCCGGAATGTCGTGGATGCCCGCCAGGCCGCTGCCGCTGGATACATAGAGGCTGAGGCCCTTCAGTTTTTCCGCGAGCGCGTAGGGATCGTGCGACTCCCATTCCGCGTCGGTGGGCGGGCCGTACATGGCGTCGGCGTTGTAGCCGCCCGCGTCCCGCATGGCGTACGCGATCGCCTGCGGCATACCGAGACTCGTCAGCGTGAGGAAGCCGGAGAAGGAGGCGGCGTAGCGCACGAATCCGGGGTTACGGGATGCCAGCGTCATGGCCGCGGTGCCGCCCATGGAGAGCCCGGTCAGGCCGCGCACATTCGTGGTGCGCCAGTCGCGGTCCAGCAGCGGCGGCAATTCCCTGGTGAGGAAGGTTTCCCACTTGTAGGTCTTGCCGTTGTCGGGCTGCTTCCAATCGGAATAGAAGCTGGCCGCGCCGCCGACGGGCAGCACCACGGTGATGTTCTTGTCGGCGTAGAAGCCTTCCGCCCCAGCGTCTTTGGTCCACCCGCTCTGCTCGTCGCCCGCGCGCAGACCGTCGAGCAGGTAGAGCACGGGAAATTTGCTGTCCGGCTTGGCTTTCCAGTCTCTGGCCAGCAGCAGTTGCACCTGGATCTGGGTGCCCATGGCGGGGGAATCCACCCAGAGAGCGACGCGTCTGTCGCTCAGCCACACCACATTTCGAATATCGGGTTTGGTGGGTTTCGCGGGTTCACCCGCTGGTGGAGCACCCCCCGGTTCCGCGAATGCCGTTGCGCCCCCGCCGGCAACCCCACCCGTCAGCAAGGCTGTCGTGGCTACCGCGAGCGCGACCAGCCCTCTGCGGCCGCCTCTCCCCCATCTACCAATTGCCACAGCTGTCACAGTAGGTTTCTACCGCGTCGCGGCGAATGATGGGGAGGCATAAAAGAACCGGCCACCCTGTCGGATGGCCGGTTCATTCGTTCACGCTGTCGCCCGGGGCGAGCAGCGGTCGTTCCTACTAGGCGAGACCCAGCGCGCTCAGCATCTGCGGGCGGGCCTTCACCAGCTCGTCGTGCCAGTAGCGCCACTTGTGGGTACCGGTCGCGGTGAAGTCGAACTGGGCCGGAATGTTGATCTGCCCCAGCCGCGCCTGGAAGGCACGGGTGTTCACGCTCGCCAGCGCCTCCAGCGCGATGGCGTTACCGGTGTTGAAAACGTCTGCGGCGGAACCGACGCCGTCGTACGGGCCGGGGATGCCGTTACCGGACGAGATGTACATCGGCAGACCCTTGAGCTGCGGCGCGAACACGAACGGGTCCATGCGCAGCCAGGCCGGGCTCCACGGCGCGGCCATCGAGTCGACATTGAAGCGGCCGGCGTCCAGCATGGCCAGGCGGATGGCCTCACGCATGCCCGGCGCGGACAGGTTCAGGTAGCCCGACATCGAGGTGGCCTGCTTGAACATGTCGCGGTGGTAGGCGGCCATCATGAGGGCGGCCGAACCACCCATGGACAGCCCCGCGATGGCGGTGTTGTTGCGCGAGACACCGTAGCCGGAAAGGAAATCGGGGAGTTCCCTGGTCAGGAAGGTCTCCCACTTGTAGGTGTACTTCTGACCGTTGGTGTTGGACGGCGACACCCAGTCGGCGTAGAAGCTGGACTGACCGCCGACCGGCATGATGACGTTCACGTCGTCGTTCGCGAAGATGCCGGGGGCGTCGCCCTCATCGGCATTGGCCCACGCATTGCGATCATCGCGGGCGCGCATGCCGTCGAGCATGTAGACCGCGGAGCTGCCACCGTTCTTGGCCCACTGCACCTGGACCTTGATCGGGCCCATGCTGGACGGCACCATCAGCTCTTCGAAGCTGCCCGGAATACCGCGGTGCATCGGGCCGAACGCCGGGGCGGCCGAGGCGATGGACGGGACGGCCAGCGAAGCGGTCGGGACCGCGAGCGCCGCCGCGGTGACGGTGGCCGCGACAAGCCGTGTGCGCCAAGCACTCTGCGCACGGCGTCGCGACGAAACTCCTCCCGGCACGGCAGACCTGCCGAAACGCATGGATATTGCTCCTTCTCTACCGCAGCACTGCGCTGCTGCGGTGTCTTAAGTTGTCAATCGCGTACCCCCGGCATGACATAGCCATGCGCGGACATGCGCAATCACCGCTCACAGCGAATCCCGACACTTCCCTGTGAGTGAAGCGCTACCACGGGTTGGTCACACTTGCTCGCTGGAGGGTATTCGACGCTCCGAGCGGTTGGCAAGGCCACGCTAATGAGTGGCTGGTTCAGTGAATCAACTCAGTCACTATCGCATACGACCGTAATGGTGCGGTGACCATATCGCGAATCCCTCGTGATGTCGCGGCAACGTGCAAATCCCTTACGCCGCAAGCAACCTTGGCGGTTTCGCTCAGCCGAGGTTGGCGCTCAGGTCGGGCAGCATCTTGTAGACCTGATCCGACCAGTAGGGCCAGGCGTGCACACCCTCGGCGGTGTAGTCGAACACCGCATTGCTGGGGCCCAGGGAGTCCATGCGCGCCTGGAACGCGCGAGTATTCGTAAGCGCTATGGATTCCAGACCCATCCCAACCGTCACGTTGTACGCGTCCAGCGGGGTTTCCACGACATCCCGCGGACCCGGAACACCGCTGCCGCTGGAGATCCACATCCTGGTGCCGTTGTCCCGCAACATCGGCGCGATTACGAAAGGATCGTTGCGCAGCCACAATTCGCTCCAGGGCGGCCCCCACATGTCGTCGATGTTGAAGCCGCCCGCGTCCAGCAGCGCCGCCCGCAGGGCTTCCCGCATACCCGGGCCCGAAATGTTCAGATAGCCGGAATACGATCCGGCATAACGGAACTGATCCGGATGATAGGCCGCCAGCACCAGAGCCGCACTGCCGCCCATGGACAGCCCGAACACCCCGTTCCCGCGCGGATTGAAGCCCAGCCGGGCGGCGAGCGCTCGGCGCAGGTCCCGGGTCAGGAAGGTCTCCCAGGCATACGGCACGGTCTGGCCATTGGTATCGGACGGGGCCACCCAATCCGAATAGAAGCTGGACTGGCCGCCCACGGGCATCACCACATTGATGTTCGACGCGGTGAGCGCCCGCTCGATATCGGTGTTGATCTCCCAGCCGGAAAGGTCGTTGCGGGCGCGCAATCCGTCCAGCGCGTACACCACGCGGCGGGTATTGCCGTCATGGGCGCGGAAGATGCGCGACTTGATCGGGCCCATGTCGGAATCGACCCAGAAGTCGTAACCGCCCGGATCGAATGACGCATGCGCAGGCGCCATCCCCCCGATTGTCCCAGCCAGCGGAACCGTCACCGCCACAGCCAAAACCACCAAAACCGCCCGGACCGAACCGGCCATTGACCGCTGCACCCACTCGCGTACCCGAACAGACCGCATCGACTCGCCTTTCACGAGCGTGGTCTCCGATGACCACATCCGAAATGCAGAAACTGTTGTCGCAGGATCTTCTTAGGCGCATATTCGGAGTCGGCAGGCGTCGAAACACCGGCCGCGACCAAACCGTGATGGATCACCGCCCCGGTGCGAAACACACGACGGCCGCCGTCCGCGAGGACGGCGGCCGCATCCGGGAGTCGGGTCTATCCGATGTGCGCGGACATATCCGGGATCATTCGATAGGCGTCGTCCTGCCAGTTCGTCCAGGCGTGCAGCCCGGCGGCCGGAAAGTCCCAGACAATGTTCTGCGCGCCCAGGGAGAACATGCGGACCTGGAAGGCGCGAGTATTGGCCAGCGCCAACGTTTCCAGCGGCGCGCCGCGGATCAGCCGGTCGGCCGCCACACCGAGCGGGATGTTCAGATCGTCGGGCCTGGGCGCGCCACTGCCGGCGGAGATCCACAGCCGGGTGTTGTTGGCGATCAGGGTGGGCGCGAAGACGAACGGGTCCATGCGCAGCCACTGCGGCCCCCACGGCGGAGCCATGGAGTCCACGTTGTAGCCGCCCGCGTCGAGCATGGCGGACCGGATCGCCTCGCGCATACCGGGTGCCGAGATGTTCAGGTAGCCGGAGTACGAACCGGCGTAGCTGAAGAAGTCGGGGTGGTACGCGGCCAGGGTGAGTGCGGCGCTGCCGCCCATGGACAACCCGAACACGCCGTTGCGATACGGGTTGAAGCCCAGGCGGTTCTGCAGCTCCCAGCGCAGGTGGTTGGTGAGGAAGTCCTCCCAGGCGTAACGGTAGCTCTTGCCCGGGCCGCCGCCCATGGACTCGGTGACGCCCGACCCGGTGCCGTAGGTCGCGGATCCGGTGCCCGGCGTGGCGCCGAAGAACGAGCTCGGCGCATCCCAGTCGGCGTAGAAGCTGGACTCGCCGCCGATCGGCATCACCACATTGATGTTCTGGTCCGCCATCACCTCGGCGACATTGGTGTTGATCTCCCAGCCGCTCAGATCCTGCTGGGCACGCATCCCGTCCAGGACGTAGGCGACGCGCTGGGTATTGCCGTCGCGAGCGCGCAGGACGCGGGTCTTGATCGGGCCCATGACCGGGGAATCGGCCCAGAAATCGAAGATGGCCGGGTCGAACGCCGCGGTGGCCGGTGGCGATTCGATCACCGCCATCAGGGGAACCAGCAGGGCGGCAGCGGCGACGCCCAATACCTTCCGTGTGAAGCCTCGAACCCGCATCGACCCAGCCCTTCTCGGTTTGAGCAGAACATTGATCACGCAGAACAGATCTTCGGTACAACCTGAGTATCGGATGCCCACCTGGGCGTGTCCCGTGCGGTCGCTGCGGCGAGTCGCGAATCGATCCTCAACGATTCGGTACCGCGCCCTCAGCGATCCAGCGCCACGCGCAGGTCTCCCAGCCATTTCCGCTGCGTATCCCTGGCGAGCGCGGAATCGGGCGCCGAAAGTTCGAACATGTGCCAGGCGCCCGGCACATTGCACACCGTAACCGAAGTGCCGGAATCCATGAGCCGGCGGGCATATTCCAGGGCCTCGTCGCGGAGCGGATCCAGGTCGCAGACCAGGACGAAGGTGGACGGAAGACCGGACAGATCGGTCGCTTGCGCCGGGCTGGCGTAGACCGGGACCGCGTCGGCGACCGGCTGCGGCAGGTAATGCGCGTAGGTCTGGGTCATATCGGTGTTGTTGAGGAACCGGCGGTCGGTGATCGCCCGGGCCGACTCGGTGTCGTGCCGGTGGTCGACAAGAGGGTGTCAAGACATGCGAAAAGCCCCCGCCCGAGAAGGCGGGGGCTTTCTGCAGCGTGGCGAGCCGGCGCTGTCAGCCGATATTGGCCGAGAGATCCGGCAGCATCCGGTAGACCTCGGCGTTCCAGTTGTTCCAGTTGTGGACACCGGTCGCCGGGAAGTCGTAGGTGACGTTGCCGGCGCCCAGGGACGCCATCCGAGCCTGGAAGGCACGGGTGTTCGCCAGCGCGAGAGCCTCGAGCGGCATGCCCTGGATCACCGACATCACGCCCGAGACATCACCCGCGCCGGGAATCGCGCTCGCGGCCGAGATCCACAGGCGAGTGTTGTTGTTCTTCAGGCGCGGCGCGAAGACGAACGGGTCCATGTGCAGCCACTGCGGGCCCCACGGCGGAGCCATGGAGTCGACGTTGTAGCCGCCGGCGTCGATCATGGCCAGGCGGATGGCCTCACGCATGCCGGGCGCGGAGATGTTCAGGTAGCCGGAGTACGAGCCCGCGAAGCTGAACTGATCCGGGTGGTACGCGGCCAGGGTCAGCGCGCCGGAACCACCCATGGAGAGACCGAAGACGCCGTTGCGGGTGCGGCTGAAGCCGAGCCGGCTCTGCAGCGCGCTGGGCAGGTCCTGGGACAGGAAGGTCTCCCAGGTGTAGCGGTAGCTCTTGCCGGGGCCACCGCCCAGGATCTGGAAGGCGCCCGAGCCGGAGGACGAGCCCGAGGCCGAGCCGGAGCCCAGCTTGGAGGAGCCGGAGGACGAGCCGGCGCCGTCACCCACGCCGAGCACGCTGCTGGGCGCGTTCCAGTCGGCGTAGAAGCTGGACTGGCCGCCGATCGGCATCACCACATTGATGTTCGCCGCGGTCAGCGCGTGCGCGATGTCGGTGTTGATTTCCCAGCCGCTCAGATCCTGCTGGGCGCGCATGCCGTCGAGGGCATAGACGACGCGGGAGGTATTGCCGTCGGCCGCGCGGAAGACGCGCGACTTGACCGGGCCCATGGACGCCGAGTCGACGTAGAAGTCGAACCCGTCGGGGTCCAGTGCCGCGTTCGCTGTACCGACGCCGACCGCCGACACCCCGAACGGCAGTGCAATCGCCAGCGCCAATCCGACCACGGAATTCTTGAGCCAACCGCGGGATCTGTGACGTCTATCGCCTCGCATTTATTTGTCCGGCCTTTCCGGTCGTTCGGTCTCACCGTGTGCTCGTAACCACGTTTGAGGTCTCGGCGACCCTATCGCGCCGGGGCCAACGAGACGTTATCGGATCGTGACAAAAGTGACGAGCGCCACTGTCGGCGAGGAATGTGGCGCACATCAGCGCCAGCTTGCGACTCGAGAGTCGAATTCCGCCCCCACAGACTCATGCACATCAACTATCACTCCATACTGCGCGAACCACACTGCGCGACTTCAGCATCCCCGATAACGCAAGGCGAATACCGAAGGCGCGCTGCGACTCTCGAAACTCTCGGAGAATTCACCGCCGGGGCCCGGCTCAGCCGATGTTCGCGGACAGGTCCGGGAGCATCCGATTCAGCTCGGCTTCCCAGTTCCGCCAGTTGTGCACGCCGACGGCCGGGAAGTCGTACACGACATTGCCGCCACCCAGTGCCGCCCAGCGGGCCTGGAAGGCCTTGGTGCCGACCAGGGCCACCGCCTCGATCCCCATGGCCTCGATGGTCGAGGCATTGATGGCGTCGGTGGACGCGGGCAGGCCGCTGCCCGCCGAGATGAACATCTTGGTGCCGTTGGCCTTCAGCTTGGGCGCGAACTGGAACGGATCCAGGTGCTGCCACTTGAGGTCCTTCGGCCCGGCCAGCGCGTCGATGTTGTAGCCGCCGGCGTCCACCATGGCCAGCCGGACGGCGGTGCGCATTTCGGGCAGCGACAGGTCCAGCGCGCCGGACAGCGAACCGGCGTAAGCGAATTGGTTCGGGTGGAAGGCCGCCATCATCAGCGCGGAACCGCCACTCATGGACAGGCCGAAGATGCCGTTGCGAGTCGTGCTGAAGCCCAGGCGATCCCGCAGCGCGTTGGGCAGATCGGTGGTGAGGAAGGATTCCCACCTGTAGGTGTAGGACTTGCCGGGACCGCCGGAAAGTACCTGGGTGGCACCGGATCCGGACTGCACGGAGGCGGTGCCGGCCGGCACGCCGAGGAAGGTGCTCGGCGAGTTCCAGTCGGCGTACCAGCTGGATTGGCCGCCGACCGGCATGACGACATTGATATTGGCGGCCGTCAGCGCATGGGCGACATCGGTATTGATCTCCCAGCCGTTGTCGTCCTCGCGCGCGCGTTCACCGTCCAGCGCGTAGACCACCCGGTTGGTATTGCCGTCTGCCGCACGGAAGACACGTGACTTGATCGGGCCCATGCTGGAGTCGACGTAGAAGTCCATTCCGTCCGGACTGAACGCGGCCTGCGCGGCGGGCGCGCCCAGGACCGACACCCCCATCGGCACCATGGTCGCCAATGCCAAGGCCAGCACCGACTTCCGCAACCAGCTCCGCGCCCCACCCTGAACTGTCGCTTCCCGCATATTCGGCCTTCCGTCCGTGCGCCCCGGGCCTCACTGTCCACCCGCCCGGGTTTCGTATTGCGACAACCGTTGCCGCACAGCGGGTTTCTGGTCGGCGTCGGGAGTACTCGCGGAGCTTATCGCGAAACCCACGCCGGGGTGTTACCAAATCGAGATAGCTAACCACAACTGGCACCCCTGAACGTGACGTTTCGGTCAAACCCCCTCACAGACAAGCGAAGACCCCGCATCCGGACAGGATGCGGGGTCTTTTCACACGTGCGGCGCGCGGATCACCTCGGCGGCGCGGGCGGCGCCGGCTGGGTCGGATCCTCCAGATGGCAGCGCTGGATCTCGTACTTCGGCACCCGGTCGATGCGGTACTTGGCGAAGTCGAACGCCTGCATCAGGTTGTGCCGCCAGCGGTCGAAGGTCAGCGGCCCCCGCCAGGAGGCCAGCATCGCCTGAGTATCCGGGCAGGACAGCGCCGTTCGGGCCTGGTCGCTCCACTTCTCGTCCAGGAACCACGGCATCCACGGGTGCCGGTCCACCATGCCGGTGTCCACGACCACCCAGTCGGGGTAGAGGTTCTTGTCGTGCCCGATGCGGCCGTCGGTGAGCCGATCGGTATGCGAGGCAAGCGGATACGCCAGACCCATCTGGTCGATGACACGCACGTCCAGCGGGACGTTCATGCTGGTCATGCCCAGGTTCAGGAAGAAGACCACGTGCTCGCCATTGCCCTCCGGCACCGGCGCGGGCACCAGATACCAGTTCATGAACGACGGCGAGTTGAGCAGCAGCGCACCGTCCGGCGAGTTCGCGATGTCCCGGACCATGGCGCGCATGCGCGGATAGTCCAGGTAGTCCTCGGCGCGGATCGGGTGGTCGTGCCCGGTATTGAGCACGTAGTAGATGCGCTCGTCCACAATGCCGTTGGCGCGGATCTTGGTCCCCGTGGTGATGGCGGTGGTGTTCGCCGCGAACAGCGCCCAGCCCGCCGTGCCCACGAAGGCGGCCGCCACCAGTACGAAAGCCCAGTCCAGGCCGCGCATTCCGGACTCACCCCGGCCGAAGCCACGCGCGGGCCGCAGCGGCAGCACCGACACCGGCAGGAGCAGCAGGAACAGCTGCGGCAGCAGCATGCGGCCGTGCATGAAGTCGCCGCCGACGCGAACCTCGTAGACGGTGAGCAGTACACCGCTGCCGACCATGAGTGTCACGATCGCGGCGGGAGTGCGCAGCCACACGCTGAAATGGTGAATCCGCGTGCGCCAGTTCTTGTCTCCGGCGCCGGCGGTCGCGTCTGCGGCGGCCGGATGCTCGGCCCGGCGCTGCCGAACCAGCACGATCGCGGCGATCGCCAGCACCAGCAGCGGCAGCCACAACCAGTACGGGCCCACCAGGTCCCACATGTAGATGACGCCCTGGTGCCACTTCGCGCCACCGGCGTCCTTGGCCACGGCGGTATTCGGATAGGGCAGGCCGTAGTAGCCCATCCGCCAGATCTGGTATCCGAGCGGCACCAGACCGGCCACCGCCACCACCAGGCAGCGGAAAACCCAGGGCCGCAGCCGGGTTTGCGGCACCGGCGCGCAGAACAGGATCAGCAGCGCCGGGGCGCCGACCACCGTCATCTCCGGCCGCACCAGCGGCGCCAGCCCGGCGAAGAACACCAGGCCGAAAAAGCCTGCGGGACGCACCTGTTCGGCCTGACTCCAGCGAATCAGCCCCCACCACAGCACCGCCAGCCAGAAGATGACCAGGCAGTTCTCCAGTCCGGAGGTGGCGTAGTCGCGGGCCGGGGGCAGCGCGATGTAGACCAGCGCGCCCGCTGGCACCAGCAGCGCGGACCGGGTGCCGCCCCACAGCCGGGCCGCGCCCAGCATGGCGAACACCATGGCCAGCACCGAGAGCGTGAGCGTGATGCCGAGCACCACATACTCCAGCCGCATGTCCGTCAGCCAGCTGAAGAACCAGACGACGTAGGTCCAGGCGGCGCTGGTATTGGTCTCGACGCGTTCGCCCGCGTTGAAGACCGGACCGTTGCCCGCCATCAGGTTTCGCACCGTGCGCAGGACGATCAGGCCGTCGTCGGCGATCCAGCGCCGCTGCCACGCGCCGGCCGCGAACAGTGTCGCGGTCAGCACGATCCCACCGATGAACGTGGCGCGGGATAGTCGCGAGAAGCGTGCGGAGACGTCCGCACGCCGACGGGCGCGACCGACCGGCAATTGTGCCGTCGGCGCGCCCGTCTCTCGCTCTTCTCCCTCTACCACGTCAGGTGAGATAGACAGCGACACCCAGGGCTCCGATCAAGGCGACTGCGAGGAACTGGAGGACACGGTCCCCCAGGGCGATCTCTTCCGGCTCACCCGCTTCGCCGCCGTCGACGTCCACCGCGTACCGCATGATGGCGATGACGAACGGAATCATGGAGATGGCGAACCAGATGGTGTCCTTGGCGCGATCCTGCTCGAACGCCCACAGACCGTAGAACACGACGACCGCGGTGGCCGACAGGGTCCAGACGAAACGCAGGTAGGTCGGCGTGTAGTACTCCAGCGACTTCCGGATCTTGGCGCCGGTGTCGAGCGCGATCTTCAGCTCGGCGTAGCGCTTTCCGGCCGCCATGAACAGCGAGCCGAACGCCATGATCAGCAGGAACCACTGGGACAGACGGATATCCGAGGAGACGCCACCGGCGACCGCGCGCAGCAGGAAGCCCGAGGACACGATGCAGATGTCCAGCACCGCCTGGTGCTTGAGACCGAAACAGTAGGCCAGCTGGATGCCGATGTACACCGCCATCACCACGGCCAGATGCCAGTTCGCGGTGAAGGACAACAGGATCGAGCCGAGCAGCAGCACCGCCGACAGCCCGTAGGCCAGGTTCACCGGCACCACGCCGGCCGCGATGGGCCGGAAACGCTTGGTCGGGTGCGCCCGGTCGGCCTCCACGTCGAGCGCGTCATTGACCAGGTAGATGCCCGAGGCGGCCATGCAGAACACCACGAAGGCGATGGCGACGTGCCCGAGCACCGACAGGTCGGTGATCACGAGCGTGCCGCCGGCGGTCTTCCCGGCGGCCAGCGGCGCGGCGAGCACCAGCACGTTCTTGATCCACTGCCGGGGGCGCATGGCCTTGATCAAGCCGCCGCCCAACGTCTTCGGCGGTCCCTTGATGACCGCCTCTGCCAGGTCGGTGGTGGTCGGCTCTTCGCTCATGTCAACGGTGGCTCTTTCCTGGGCTGTCACTTGGCGAGTCTCTTTTCGGCGGCGAGCACGGCTGCGGCTGATGCTGCGCCCAGCGCGGAACCCGCGAGCACGTCGGAGGGGTAATGCACGCCGAGGACGACCCGGGAGAGCAGCATCGGCGGGACGAGCACCGCAGGCAAGGGTAGCCCGGTGAGCCTGCCCAGCAACACAGCCGCCGCCGTGGTGGAGGTGGCGTGCGAGGACGGGAAGCTGAGCTTCGACGGCGTCGACACGTTGACCTGCACGGACGGATCGTGCGGGCGGGGGCGGCGGACGATGCGCTTGATGACCACCGAGGCCGCGTGCGCGCCGAACGCGCCGACGGCCACGCCCGCCCACTGGCGGCGGCGCGGCTTGTCCAGCAGCGCTCCGGCCGCGGCGATGCCCAGCCAGCCCAGCGAGTGCTCACCGAAATGCGACATACCGCGCGCGGCCTTGACGACCGCCGGATTCTGCCCGATGGTGCCCTGCACCAGGTTGATGATCTTGACCTCGGCCGGGGACGCGACCGGGGCCGCCGGCGCGTCCGGGACCACGTGCAGGCCGCGGTCCGGGCCGGAAGCAGTATGAGCAGCGGTCATTTGGGTTCGTTTCCTGATTCAGTATCGATACCGAAGACGTTCTCCCACGCGGCCTTGCTCGTGAGCTGCGCGTGCGCGCGACGATACTGCTCGCGCACCTCCGGGAAGCGCTCGGCCAGCTCCTTGCGCAGGCGCATCGCTTCCTTGAACAGCTCCATGGCCTTTCGCGGATCCCGCTTACGGTAGACGACGCCGCGGCCGTCGGCGGTGGTAACGGTGACACCGTCCACCTGCGAGAGCAGGAACCAGCGCGCGTCAAGCGTGGGCACATTCAGCTGCGGGGTCTCGTGGTGCTTCGGGTTGGCCTTGCGGAAGTTGTGCAGCACGCCCTTGCCGAGCCGGGCCACCTTGGCGATCGGATTGCCCGGCTCGCCGACCGCGCCCACCTCGGCGTGCGAGGCCAGCGGCAGTTCGGTGGAGGACGGCACGATCACCGCGTCCGGGTACTCCTTGCGCATGGCGTGCACCTTGCCCAGCGCGGTCGGCAGCAGCTCGAACAGCTTGTCCGGTCCGGCCAGGTAGTCGCGGATCGCCTCGTTCTGGATGGCGACGGTCGAATACTCCAGGCACAGCAGGTGTTTCAGCGTGGCCTTGATGGTGTTGACCACCATCGGCCGGCCGTCGTTGGGCAGGTGCAGCGACGCCACCACCAGGCGGTTGCGCAGGTGGAAGTAGGCCTGCCAGTCGATGGCGTCGTCCTTGTCGGACCAGGCCATGTGCCACACCGCCGCACCCGGCAGGGTGACGGTCGGGTAGCCGTGTTCGCGTGCGCGCAAACCGTATTCGGCGTCGTCCCACTTGAGGAACAGCGGCAGCGGCTGCCCGATCTCCTCGGCCACCTGCCGCGGGATGACGCAGGTCCACCAGCCGTTGAAGTCGACGTCGATGCGCCGGTGCAGCAGCTTGGAGTTGTCGCGGTCGCGCAGCGGGTTCTTGGCGAAGTCGTGGTCGTACTCCACGTTCGGGGCCGCGGTCCACATGAAGATGGAGCGGTCCACCACCTCGCCCATGACGTGCAGGTGCGAACGCTCCTGCAGGTTGAGCATCTGGCCACCGGTCAGGATGGGCGACTTGGCGAATCGCGAGAAGGCCAGCGCGCGCAGAATGCAGTCCGGCTCGATCTCGATGTCGTCGTCCATGTAGACGATGTACTCGGCGTCGGTGGTCTTGAGCGCCTCGTACATGACCCGGCTGTATCCGCCGGAACCGCCCAGGTTGGGCTGGTCGTGGATGGCCAGCCGGCCGGCCAGGCGGGCCGCGGCCTCGGTGAAGCCGGGCTCGTCGACCACCTTGCGGGTGCCCTGGTCGGGAATGATGACGGCCTTGATCTTCTCCAGCACCAGCGGGTCGGAGCCGAGGGCGGTCAGGGTTTTCACCGCGTCGGTGGGGCGGTTGAAGGTCGGCATGCCGACGGCGATGCTGCCCTCACCCGGCGCCTCGATCGGCGCGTACCAACCGCCGCTGCGCATTTCGACATGGCTGTCGGTGGTGATGTCGAACCAGATCCAGCCGCCGTCCTCGAACGGGCCCAGATCCACCTCGAACTCCACGAAGGCGGCGGCCGCCGCGCCCTCACCGGGCGTGCTGAACTCGTTGCCCTGCACGTGGATTCGCGAACCGTCGGCCTTGGAGCGGTACACGTCCACGCGACCGTGGCCGGACAGCTCCAGCTTCAGCACCACCGACTTCAGCACGCTCCAGCGCCGCCAGTAGCTGGCCGGAACCGCATTGAAGTAGGTGCAGAAGGAGACCTCCGACTCCGCGCCGATGGCCAGCGCGGTGCGGGTAATGGCATGCGCGCGACGGGAATTGGTCTCGGATTCCTCGAGGTACAGCTTGCGTACGTCCAGCGGTTCACCCGGCCGGGGCAGGATGATGCGCTGGAGCAGGGATACGGCGCGAGTCTCGGTGATCATGTCTTCCCGCGTGAGTTGGGCGGTCATTCGGCGACGTCCACCAGCGGCGCACCGGATTCCAGGTGCGGGCGCAGCACATTGTCGAACATGCTGAGCGCGGCGCCGATGGCCATGTGCATGTCCAGATACTGGTAGGTGCCCAGGCGGCCACCGAACAGCACCTTGGCCTCGGCGGTCTCGGTCTTGGCGCGCTCCCGGTAGGCCAGCAGCTTGTCGCGGTCGTCGGGGGTGTTGATCGGGTAGTACGGTTCGTCGCCGGTCTGGGCGAAGCGCGAGAACTCGCGCATGATGACCGTCTTGTCGGTCGGGTAGTCGCGCTCGGGGTGGAAGTGGCGCGGCTCGATGATGCGGGTGAACGGGACGTCCGCATCGTTGTAGTTCATGACCGAGGTGCCCTGGAAATCACCGGTTTCCAGCACTTCGGTCTCGAAATCGATGGTGCGCCAGCCGAGCTCGCCCTCGGCGTAGTCGAAGTAGCGGTCCAGCGGGCCGGTGTAGACGACCGGGGCGTCCGGGTTCTGGGCGCGGATCTCGTCACGCACCTCGAACCAGTCGGTGTCCACGCGGACCTCGATGAGGTCGTTCTCGGCCATCTTCGACAGCCACGCGGTGTAGCCGTTCTTCGGCAGGCCCTCGTAGGTGTCGTTGAAGTAGCGGTTGTCGAAGGTGTAGCGGACCGGCAGGCGGGTGATGATCCCGGCGGGCAGCTCCTTCGGGTCGGTCTGCCACTGCTTGGCGGTGTAGTCGCGGATGAACGCCTCGTAGAGCGGGCGGCCGATCAGCGAGACGGCCTTCTCCTCGACATTGGTGGCGTCCTGGGTCT
This sequence comes from Nocardia sp. NPDC059229, assembly GCF_042754165.1. Lineage (NCBI taxonomy): Bacteria > Bacillati > Actinomycetota > Actinomycetes > Mycobacteriales > Nocardiaceae > Nocardia > Nocardia sp. NPDC059229. The sequence continues at coordinate 4,595 of NZ_JBHZAK010000014.1, read as the reverse complement.
CGATCTCGGCGGACTGCTCCGAGATCAGCGCGCGTGCCTCGTCCGGGGTGAAGTAGCGGCCGAAGAACTGCGACAGCAGGCCCAGTCCCATCGGGAACTGGAACGCCTGGCCCTTGTGCATGGCGAAGACGCGGTGCTGATAGCCGGTGAACTCGGTGAACTGGTTGACGTAATCCCACACGCGCTTGTTCGAGGTGTGGAACAGGTGGGCGCCGTACTTGTGGATTTCGATGCCGGTTTCCGGGTCCGCCTCTGAGTACGCATTGCCACCCAGGTGATAGCGGCGTTCCACCACCAGAACTCGCTTGCCGAGCAGGTTGGCGGTGCGTTCTGCGATGGTCAGCCCGAAGAAGCCGGAGCCGACGACGATGAGATCGAACGGGGATGCGACGGTCACGGGTGCCCAGACTACCGGCAGTACCCAGGGGCGCGCTGAGGCTACGTCGCGCTGGGCCGACGGGGTGGGTGCGGCGCGGATGCCACGGTGTTGCGGGACCGGCGGGCCGACCCGGCGTGGGTGGGCCGGGGAGTGGCGCAGGTCATCCCGGCGGTGCGGATTGGTCGCAAGGTTTTCGCGCAGCGTTCACGAAAGCGCAGACAGCGGCGTCACGGGAGCTGTATTACATATCGACTCGAAATTGAACGTCCGACCAGTTTCCTGCCGTGTGCTTCGCGCGCGTGCCGTTCGCTCGACCCGGAAGACCACGTACATGCGCCTCGCATGCCTCGCCCCGCTCGCGGGCGCGCTGACCATCACCGCTCTGCTGGGCACCGCCGCCCTGATCCCCGCCGCCGCCCCCGCGCGCGCCGACGAGGGCGACACCACCCTCGCCGCCGCCGAGATCGCCGACGCCGGCGACGTCTGCGGCAAGCCCGGCGCGGCCACCTTCGACGACGTCATCACCGCGGCGGCCACCGCCATCCGCACGGTGGTCCCGGCCGAGCAGCAGACCGCCTACGACCGGTCCGTCGACGACTTCCGGCAGAACGTCGCCACGATCCACGTGCACCGCCACGGCTTCCTGCCGCTGAGCCCCGACGAGGTGAACGATCGCACCCAGTTCCTCGACGACCCGATCGTCACCTACATCGTCAACAACCTCGACGCCATCCGGACCGGGCAGCTGCACCAGACCATCGCGGTCTCACAGCTGAAGGTGCGCGACGTGGTCGAGGTGTTCATCCTGGCCACCCGGATCGTGAAGATTCCGGCGCAGTTCGCCGCCAGCCTGGTGCCGACCGTGGGCTTCGTGCTCAAGCCCATCGTGGGCGCCATGTTCAACGGCGTGAAGTCGCTGGCACGCGCGGTGCAGTCGCAGCTGTCGGTGGGCTGCGGAGCCAACGGCGTCTACCAGAAGCTGCAACTCGATCTGCCCGATGAGCACGTGGACGTGCCGCAGCCGCTCATCGACCTGGCCAACCAGCTGGTCAAGGCCGACGGCAGCTGCACCCCGCTGGCCGAGCTGAAGACCTCCGAACTGGTCGAGCGCACCCGCAACTTCCTCACCACCGCCGCCGGGCTGCCCGTCGACCCGGCCGCCGTGAACGCCAATGCCGATGCGCTGCAAGGCTTCCTGCAGAGCAACCGGGCCGCCGACGTGATGATGCTGCGCCGTACCGAGCAGCTCGGGCCGATCGTGGACGCGCTGGACTACGGCCCGCTCACCTTTCTGGCCAACCTGGGCTTCGACATCTACGAGGGCCGCGCCCTCAACACCGTGCCCCTGGCGGATGTGAAGGTGGAGAACGTCTTCGCGCTCATCACCTTCGCGCTCGACACCACCAGCCTGCTGCTCACCGTCGGCAATACGATCGCCGGATTCACCGGCGTGGCCTCGACCATCACGACCCCGCTGGGCATCGCCCAGACCATCGCCTTCGCGCCCGCCACCTACGGTGCGCCGATCCTGCGCGGTGTCATGCAGTCCATGTGCGCGGCCTGATCCACCGACAGCGCGAACAGCCCTCCGGCCGAAAGACCGTGCGGCTGTTCGCTTTCCGAGTCGGTCGCCGGGTTGTACGCCGGCACATGCCGGCGCGTCGGCTGACCGCCCGCATTCGGCGTGGGGCGTAGACACGCGCATGACGTCGGAGAGGCGCGCGGGCACGACCGGCGCGATGCTGCACCGCGATTCGCGGAGCTGCGGCGGCGGGTTTTCCAGCTACAGCCGAGTGTCGGCGTACACGCGCATCGCGTCGCGGACGTACTCGGCGGTTCCCTCGCCGTGCTTGTCGTAGTTCTTCGCGAATCGCGGGTCGGCCACGTACATGTCACCGAGACCGTTGAAGTACTGGGCGTTGACGGGTCCGCCCGTCGGGGTCGTACCGAGCCAGTCGTAGTGGCGCTGCACGATCGCCTGTACCTCGTCGCTGTCGACCGGGACTCCGTCCGCGTGGGCGCGGCCGTAGTCGGCGGCGATATCCACGTGGGTCTGGAGGTGGGCCTTCTTCTCGGCCTCGCTCATGGAGTTCCACCAGCGGTTGCCGCTGTCCCAGGCATCCTTGCCCCAGCGTTCGATGACTTCGTCCCGGTACTGGGCGTGGTCGAATCCGTCGAATACCTCGTTCGCCATCAGTTGCTCACCTGCTTCCGTTTTGCGCAATGTTGTTTGCACCGAGGTGATCTGGCGCGCGATCCGGTCCTGCTCGTGTTTCAGCAATTCCAAATGGGTGCGCAGGGCGGCAGCGGTGTCCTTTTGCCCGGCGAGGACTTCGGCGATGGCCGGCAGGCCCAGGCCGAGTTCCCGGAGCAAAAGGATGCGCTGCAACCGCACGAGGGATTCCTGGTCGTAATAGCGATAGCCGTTGGATCCGATCCGGCTGGGCGGCAGCAGCCCGAGGTCACCGTAATGCCGCAGGGTGCGGCTGGTGGTTCGGGCCACTTTGGCCAATTCCTGGATGGACCATTCGGCTGCCACGTTCGGGCCTTTCGTTTCCCCTCGTTCTCCTCGACGAATTCAGGATGCAAGTTGACGTTGCGTCAAGGTCAAGCCTAGGCGCCGTCGGTGCACTGGGAGTAGCGGATGTGCACGCCCTGCTTCGCCGGGGCCGAGCTGCCGAACATGGCCGGCGGCGACGGCATCCAGTTGGTCAGCCGGGTCATGGCGTCCTGCTCGGCGTCGGCGCGGTTGCTGCCCGAACCGCCGTAGTAGTAGGTGTGGTCGTCGCTCTCGGCGATGGCGCCGCAGCCGTCCCGGAACTGCACCATGATCTTGCAGCCGCGGTGCCCGCACTGGCCCAGCGCGTCGGCGTCGGAGCGGCCCCAGCTCGGGTAGTTCCAGGCCGCGCCGTAGAAGGTGCCGCCGTCGGTGCTCATCGCGAGCGAGCCGTACAGCGAGCCGTCCGGTCCGCGCTCGGCGCTCGCGGTGCCGGCCCCCACCGTCGAAACCAGCACCGCGGCAGCGGAAACGAACATGGTCAGGGCGAGTTTGCCCGAAAAAGCCATTGGAAATTCTCCCCATTCGGCAGCGGCGAAAATGGCCGCTCCGGTTGCACTCCCGTGGTGCGATCACCACTGCCGGAGTTCTATCACGGGCCACCGACACGGCCAAGTCGGTTTCGCGCCGGAACCGGCTGCCGCGCAAAGCGTTCCGAATAGGCCATCGAATCGGTCGGTCCGGACGTGACTTGCGCCGGGTAGGCGGGCGTGAGAGGCTCCACGCGCGCGCTACCGGACTCCCGATTTCCGCGCGCGCACGAATTTCGATATTCGGGGGATGAGGAACACCCAATGTTGTCTGCGGGCCGCGCCCGAGTTCTGTCCTGGGCGGCCGTGGCCGCCACCGCCGTGAGCTCCACGCTCCTGTTCGCCGGGCCCGCGGACGCGGCCGCACCGGTGGTGCTCGGCGGTGGTTCCGGCGTCTATGTCGAGGACCTCACCGACTCCAGCTCGGTCAACGACTGCACCATCACCGCCATCGGCTACGACAACAAGAACCAGCTCGTGGGCCTGACCGCCGGCCACTGCGGCGAGATCGGCGCGCGCGTCGCGGCCGAGTACACCCGCTCCGGGGGCATCGGCGTCATCGCCGCGAAGGGCGAGGAGATGGACTGGGGCATCATCGTGTTCAACCCGGACCGGGTGAACCCGACCCGCCAGGTCGCGCAGTCGGTCATCAACTCGGTCGGCGCACCGCCGCAGATCGGTGAGAACGTCTGCAAGAACGGCCGCACCACGGGCTTCACCTGCGGCCCGGTCTGGGAGACCAGGTCCACCTACTTCCGCAGCCAGGTGTGCGCCAACCACGGTGACTCCGGCGCGCCGGTGCTGCGCGGCGACCAGCTGATCGGCATGGTGGTGGCGGGCACCGACTTCAACGCCGGGCCGGTCAGCGTCGAGCTGCCGCTGTGCACCGGCGGCGGCAACCTGATCCACGAGCCGGAGCTGGCCACCAATATCAGCAGCGTGCTGGCCGATATCGACAGCCAGGGCGGCGCGGGCGCGGGCTTCCACGTCGCCTGATCTCCGAGACAGTTCTACGCCGCGGGGGGGGGGGGGGGGGGGGGGCGCCCCCCCCCCCCCCCCCGGGGGGGGGTTGTGTGTGTGGGTGGGGGGTTTTATTATTGAGGGGGGTGTATTAATATAAAGAGAGGGG